>JAJQJM010000037.1 GCA_021323475.1 Vampirovibrio sp. | reverse complement strand
ACATAGTCCCGCAAACGCTTTATTATTTAACTCCACAACTGTAATTTGGTGTCCAAAAAACCTAAACTGGGGCGTTTGGGCTGAACGAGATTTAGCGATTGCAATTCTTACCCTTACAAAAGATAATGATGCTGCTTTAATTGAGATCCTTCCTCAAGTTTTTCCAAACAATCTTGTGCCGTCCGATATTAGTAAGAAACTTTGGGTGAATTATTTCTAATTTGGGTTTTGTATTGCTATTCCCGTCATTACTGCAGCTACGAACAATTAAAAGAATTTATTGTTTCTAATGGATTCTCATATCCCCTTTTATTGTTTGAAGTTGAATGTGTTTATTTACCTACGCTTGCTGGGCTGTAGCCCCAACCTGAGAAAAGGCAGCCTGATTTAAGTCTTCTTCTACCTCGGCCAATCCATGCTCAGCAATGGCAGCGCGCAATTGCTAGATAGTGCTGGGCTGGATGAGCAACTGCAGGTGGAAGTCTGGGCGTTGAATGCAGATTATCTCACCACCTGTCTGGGTTCTGCTTCTCAACTGGTCTATAGTGCCAACGGCCAAGCTAAGATCTGGCTTGGTTGCACCAGCTACGGCACTTTGGAAGGGGAAAGTAGCCCATTAGTCGCCAGTCCCTCTATTTACAGTACCCGGGATGGTGATGGGGGTAATTTACTTGACATAGCCCAAAAAATAGTACCAATAGGATGTACTTCTTTTCTGGGTTTTGCTCTGGTAACATTTTTGGGGAGCACGTCGAGCTGACAGGCGTCCGAAATTTAGATCCAATTAGAAGTAAAAGAGATTTCACATAAGATTTCGAGAAATGAGTCGCTCTCAGATACTCAACTCTCGTAAAGTTAGGGATAAGGCGGAATAAAAGGGAAAATTCTCAAAATTTTACGCCGCCACCCCCCGAATTTATGCGGCAACCCCCAGGATTTACGCCGCTTTATGTGGTCAGCTATATGTGAAATAGTGACTAGGGGCCCGGATTGAGCCTAGAGGCTTGGCGAAACAAAGACAACCATGAACGCCATACAGTGCTTTAAATTAGTTGTCGTTTCGGCCATTTATCCGGCACTGGTAACAAGGACAAAGTCGCGCATAAGTGTAAAAAATTTAATTGCCTGCCTGAAAGCAAACAGGCAGTTTTTTTTTACGCACAAGATGGCCACACTAAATTGCGCGAGTATCCTGACATTCATTTTTTGAACGTACCGGCTGTGAGTTGTAGTCACAGTAATAAAAACAAATTAACTGCCTGTCTTCATAATTTGATTTACAAATCTTGTCATGAGTAGGCATTTATGGCTAATTTATCTAACCTTCAATCATGTCTGCCATTAAATTCGGTATGATATGTAAAATTTGTTTTTATACACTCGCAATGATGTTCACCTTATAAATTGAATTTTCGCTAGTTATTTTTTTAACCTTTAAGCATTGGAGCCTAGTTATGAAGCCGGTATTATATTTTAGCAGTTCACAGAAGGCGTCGACTCAAAACTTACAGGTCGCAAGAAACATAAAAAAACACCCTCATTTTGGGAGCGATAATTCAAATGTAGCCAGTCAAGATTTGTTTACGAAGAGCGCAGTCGGTCAATTACATGCCAGTTTAACCTCGCTGGCTAAAACGGAAAATGAACAGATTGAGGAATTCTTAAGCCCGTATAGCGCCAAATTAATAGATGAATTTAATCGTGCTCAAACCAGGATTAAGAATGGCCAGACCGGTGAAAATAATGAACTAATACAAGCGGTGACTGACTTTCTTGAGGTGGGAGGAAATGCTAATAATACTAAATTTGATGGCAAACCACTGCTCCATGTTGCGATTGAAAATCAAAGTCCAACTTGTGTACAGCTTTTATTGAACAATGGCGCTTCTTTAAACATCGAAGCTGATGAAACGAATAAAAAACCTATGGATGTTTTTAAAGATCAAGAAGCGTTAATACCTAAAGATCACCCTCAGTACAGAGCGTTGCAAGAAACTCGTGAAGTATTTAAAAAACACGAAATCCTCATACAAAATTTAGTAAACGCATACAAGGCCAGTCAACATAGAATGAAGACAACTGGCAAACCCGGCGAAACGGAAGACAGTGTAAAGGCTGTCCGTGAGCTGGTTGAACAGGGCTATAATATAAACGCTTTGATGCCTCCTTACGCAAATAATATTGGTGGCTCATTGGTTCATTTTGTCATCTCAGCTTCTTGGCCCGATAGTTTCTCTTATTTATTAACTAAAAATCCAGACTTGAAGACAGTACAAAATAATGAGGGCCATAATCCTCCGGAAATGGTGCAGGCATTAAGGCGTCTGTTTCCTGATGATCCTGGCGTAAAGAAAATACTGAATGCCATGCAGACACAGAGCATTAAGTTCGTTGGGACAATAAACTCATTAAATTCACATTTGCCGAAGGATAAAGAAGGAATAACGGAAGAACCCGCCCAATCTACAGCTTGGATAAAGAACTTGACCGAGGTATATGGTGAAGATATTCTGCGCAGAACGAATATTGGCGGTTTTAAAAGAACCGAATCGTTATATGAATGTATGGCATTAGCAGGTTGGGCAAGAGCCACAGACTTTATATTGAAGCTTGATATTGATCCTAAGATGAAAACATCGAATGGAAAAACTGTGATGGGCTTGCTGGATAAGAAAATAGGACAGTATCCAGATAATAAGTCTCTAAAAGAAACCAGAAAAGTAATTTCGAATGCCATTGATAAGAATAACGCTTTAGCAAAGGCAGAAGCGCAGGTGGAGGCTTCTCTTCAAAGAATTCAAAAAGGCGAACCCAGTGAAACCGATGATTTGGTAAAGGCCATCCAAGGATACGTAAAGTTACTACGTAACATTGACGGTTTTGTTGAAGGGAAAACCTTTTTACATATGGCTGCGGAATACGGTTGGCCCCGCACTGCGAAAATGTTATTGGAAGAGGGACTCGACCCCAGGACATTGACGCGGGAAGAGGAGGGACGCACCGCCTTCCAAATTAGTGAAAAGAGTATTCAAAAGGCACAAGAATTACCGGCGGGTAATCCACACAAGGCAAGCCGTTTACAAGAGTTGGCCGATACCAGAAACATCATTTTTAAAGACAAGGCAATATGGGATGCTCATTCTGAGTTAGAAGACACTATGTCAGCACTGGAAGAGCGAAGAGATAAAAAACAATACGGTGACACACCAAGATCAAAACAAGCCATTCAAAGGTTTATCGCGGCTGGTGGCGATGTAAACAAAATCAATTATTTTTTCCCCGTCAGAGGCTCTCTGCTGCATGCGGCATCTCTATACTGCTTGGGAGATAGCATACCAGCCATTTTGAAAGCAGGGGGTAATATAAACAACGTTGATCTTGAGGGAGAGACACCGGTCAAAATAAATAGCGATCTTCAAGTAATATTGAAAAATGAAACGGCTCAACAGTCGCCTGATAAATACAGATCAGCATTAGCTTTAAGGTTAGCGAAAGCGGTTGATGGTCAGTTCAAACAAGAGCAAGAGAGAATTCAGGCAGAAAAAGACGCCTCGAAAAAGAAACCTGCAAAAAGAACTGAGCAACCGTCTACACTATCTGCGCCATCACCTGAACCGTCAACTTCAGGCACTAGGTCAACCAATAAGTTGAAACAACGACCTAACCCTAAAACTGGAAAGCAGAAGGGTGCTAAAGAGGCGTCATCATCCACATCACAGGATACTCAACCAAAGCCGCCTGTGAGCACTTATGATAAAGACGCTGCTGCCAGACAGTCTCGAGAAGCACTCGAGAAAAAATGGGAGGCTGACCGTAGGCGACAAGAAGAAAAACAAATGAAGCAACGCGCGTCAGAAGAAGCGGCAGCCCTCAAGAAACGTGAAAAATTGGAAAAGCAGAAGCAAACAGCCAAGCAGGAGCCATCGTTACCGGTTTCATCGAACACTGCATCGACCTCTGCCAACCCATTTCGACTTTCTACTGAACAGGAACTTAGTAAGCTATTCACCGAGGATTCTCCTCAAAGTGGTGAAAAAATTTCCAATTTGCTGCCAGGAGGAGTTCAATCTGGTTACGAGGCCCTACAGTCTCGCAGCGATCTCTTTGCGAAAGCCTTTGCCACGGCAAAATCAAATCGTGCTTTCTATGATAGTAGTGCTCGATGGAACCAAGATATTTCAGCCACTCAGGAAGATATAGAGGAAATATTGCTTTCTTCCGATGATACTAGACCTATTGAAGCCCGCGTTCTGGAATATTGCAAAAGACATAAATTGGATCCTACGAAGCTTCTAGAAAGCGTCAGTAAAACTGAAGATCCGCCGGAATGGGCTTAAAGGCATTTTAAAGCTTCCTTAAGGCATTCTGTCTATAGCATGAGATTGGCAACTATCCGCGTCAGTCTCATGCTTTTTTGCTTCAATTCTGGCTTGGCCTTATTCACTTCCAAACCTCCGTCGGAAAGCCCGGAAAACAAACAAAATATGCACGAGACACTGAAGAACGGTTTTAACGGTGAAGTAAAAAAGATTAGTGTCCTGATACCTTGTTTTTACGTGCAATTATTCCTGGCAAGGAATACGCTGTCAGTCAGAACGTCTTTAGCTGTGATTATTCGGCAGTGGATATCTTTTAGATGGTGATAATACCGCGAAAAGAGTAAGCAATTTTTAATAATCAAATTTTTTTATTCACACAAGAGAAGCGCATGTTGAATGGTATTTTTTGGGGGATATGTTTTTTATAGCTGCATGTTCTTTTGTAGGTTTATTTAGGATTTTTAGGATAGAGAACCACCGAAGGAGAGCGCAAATATGGGTCAAGTGAATAGCTTCCGCCCAGGACCAGTACAGGAATATGCAGTCAGCCAGGGGCCACGTCTAAACCGGCGGCAAATGAGGCAAAGGTAAAACCTGGTGCAAACACAGATACGTTTACTGGACCAGGCATTTTTACCGTTGATGCGGAAAAACCTGGAAATGCCGCAAATGCTGGTAACTTTAAGCCCGTGTACAGCGTTACTGAAGAACAAACGTTAGGAGCAGTAACAAAGAACTTTGACCTGATTGCAGGCAACGATAACAACAAAGACACAATCAGTAAAAAAGATATACAAGCACAAATAGAAACGGACGAAGCATTCCTGAAGGACTCTAAGAATTGGGTCGGAAAATCAGGAACGGAAGTGGGCGAGATCTTCTTAAGGCATAACTCGCTAAAAAACCTGGAGGCAAATTTTGACAATTACGCCAAAAATGGTGAAATAGACCTCCCGACACTGCAAACGGCATATAAAAGCGTAACCACGGGGCAAAATGTAAAGCTGACGGATGACAAGAAAGCGAAAATCGAGCCTTTGGTGAATCCTGATGGTTCTGCAAGTGACATGTTTGGTGATATTGCTAAAGCTGGTCCTAATAGTTCCGGCAATACTGCTAATGATCCTCAGGGTACTAATATTGATGCAAAGGATCTAGACTCTGCAATTGCAAATGGGAATAAGCCCAATGCAACGAATGAGGAGAAAGCCGCAGCAAACACAGCCCAAAATATTAAGAGTGATCCGGGACTAATGGCGATGCTAACGCAAAGTAGTCCGGGAGGTGTATTCGCCGAAAGGTCCGGATTTACCATTGCGGATGTTAAGAGATTACTTGGGACTACATAAGCCTATATATACCTGTATTTTTCCTTTTTAACACGGGCTTTCAGACGATTTTGACTGGCAATCTGAGTTTAGGGCCAGTTGAAAATAGAGATTCTCCTTGACGGTAGGTCACTGGAGAATCTCTACTCTTAGTGAATCTGGAAAAGAAGCCCTGCCAGATGACCAAAAGGCGGTCTTGGCCTGGTTTTTGGCGAATGGGCGGCTGGCAATTATGAGTGCAATTACCACCGGTAGCATGAATGGGGCTGGTTTTTGGCCTGGGCATTGCAAATACAGGCCCTCCCTGGTGTAACGGGTAAGCCTTTATGATTGGGGAGTGTCTGCTTATTTATTTGTAAAATTATTAAATGGTTTGTATTATAATATTTACTTTTGAAATTTATAGCTTATATTCATATGTAATCCAACTTTAACTTTTAAAGTTCAAACTTTTTGAACAAGGCCATTATCCGGTTTCCGGGTAGTGGCTTTTCTTTCGGGCAAATCAATCCCAAATCAAGCCGGAACATGGCTCACGGTTGATCGGGGTCGAACTATTCGGGAATTACGGGGACTAAAAAAAATTTTCTGATTTTTGAAACTTTTTGATCGGCTTGCATGTACTGATCTCGAAGTCACTCATGAAATATGGGTTCTAACCAGAGGAGAAAGCGAAATGAAAAATCAAAAAGTGCTTGCCGTCTTAACCCTGCTGTCACTTGGTGCTTCCAGCCTGATGCCCGCCGCTATGGCGCACAGTAACCGTTACTATGACAACAACGGAAGATATCAGGCATACGGTCGTTATCAGCCTAGCTACTGGCAACAGCACCCCTATGTTAAAAAAGCCGCTATTGGTGGTGGAGCCGGTGCGGTGCTGGGTGCTGTCCTGTCTCAGGAAGGTAGTCGTGGCGACGGCGCAATCAAAGGTGCATTACTCGGCGCCGGTGCCGGCCTGGGGTATGAATACCTGAAACGCAAAGGTTATCTGGGCTCCCGCTATTAGGGCACGTTCAAAAAATCATTTTGATTGATGTGACAACGAGGAGGATGTAATGAAAAAGAAAGTTGTTTTAAGTCTGCTTGCGATTCTGACTTGCAGCCTGGCGGCAGGCTCGGCCTATGCGGATCGCCGTTCCTGTAACGATAATCATTACCGGCGCGGCCCGAACCTGTCCTGGCAGCGTCAGCACGTGAATAATATCCGGGATCGGCGGGTTATGCAGGCCAATTATTGGCGTAACAGGCGCCTGGCCCAGTTGAACGATTACCGCCACGATAACCGTTATGATCGTCGATACAACAACCAACGTTCCAGCGGCTGGTTCTGGTAGCCCGAGACTCGTTTGATTTGCAGAGGTTGCCCGGAACCTACAGGCCGGGCTTTCTCTGCATTTCATCGGTCAAATTGAAATCACCGCTCGCTGTGCCAGCCTTCAATTTCTACGCTCAGCAACCGTCATGCCTGCGAAGGCAGGAATCCAGAAGAGCCTGCTCAAAAGAGAAGCCAAATTTCTTGCAGGGCCTTATGCTCCTCAGGCAGGCTGGTTTCCCTGGGGGTGCGACACGGCAAAAGACCCAGGAAAGTATAGTGCGCCAAGGGAACATTCCGACATATTGGTTACGAGAGCTGCCCAATGCGCTGGAATGAGCGCTCAACCATTGATGTTCCGGCCTGTTTGTTGACTATTGCTGTCATCCAGTCAAAAATAAATAGAATTTCCCGGATGATTTATGAACAGGCGGTGCAAACGTCATGGGACGAAAAAAACTCTGTGAGAACCGTTCGGAATTGATTCTGGAGGCGGCCTCCCGGCTCTTTGCCGAAGTCGGTTACCAGAAAACAACTTTGGATGAAATCGCCCATCAGGCGGGAATTGGCAAGGGCAGCATATACCTGGAGTTCGACAGTAAAGAGGATATTTTGTTTGCGTTGGTGCTGCAAAACAAAGCCGCTCAACTGATAGAAATGGAAAAGATAGCTGCCAGAAGCGAACAATCTCCGTTAAGCCGCTTAAAAGCGTTGTTGGTTAAATATGTGGGCGATGCCTTTGATGCTGTCAAGCGCAATCGTCTGAGCCCGGAGACGGTGGTAAGTTCTCGGGAACGGTTGCGGCTTCGGTTGGAGCCTTTTCTGAGTGCCAGGCAGCAATTGATGGAGCAATTGCTTCGGGAAGCTGAGCGACAGCAGGAAATTGTGCCGCAACCGGATTCCCGGCGGTTGGCTAAGCTGATGTTGTTATCGTTGCAAGGGGTACTGCCCCCTTATGAACCGTCTGCGCGCAAAGTGAAATTGCAGCATGAAGCGGCGGAACTGTTGGAATTGATTTTTAGCGGCCTGCGGGCCGAACCGCAAAGCGCTGGAAAGTAGGAATTTATGACGCGTCTTTCCCCTGCCGTTGACTCTTCAAAGAAATCTTTCTCCCCGTTAAGGCTGGGTTTTTTTATCGGAATTACCGTTCTGTTGATCGCGATTTTCCTGTTGACCCGGCCGGCGGATCAGGCCGGTATGGCAGGCAAAGGCGGCAAAGGAAAAATGGCGAACATGCCGGTGCCGGTCGTGCTGGGAACGGTTTCCGTCAAATCCATGCCGGTTCAGCTTCGCACCATCGGCAATGTGGAATCAGTGTCATCCGTTACCATCAGGCCGCAAATTGACGGGCAAATCACCAATATTTACTTTCATGAAGGTGCGATGGTTTCCAAAGGGCAATTGCTGTTTACCATTGATAGTCAGCCCGTCCGGGCATCTTTGGCGCAGGCGCAGGCGGTGGTCAGCAAGGACCAGTCGCTGGTCGCTCAGGCGGAAGCCAATCTGGTTCGCGATCAAGCTCAGGTGAAGCAAGCCAAGGCCAATCTGGAACGGGATCGCGCCCAATTGCATTATGCCCAGGCACAGGAAAAACGGTTTTTAGATTTGCTGGAGCAGGAATTTATCAGCCGCGATCAATACGAGCAGGCGGTGGCCACCCGACGGGCGGCGGAAGCCACAGTGCAGGCCGACCGTTCTGAAATCCAGAATGCCCAGGCCTTGGTTAGGGCCGATTATTCGGCGATTGAAAGCGCTAAGGCCAACGTGAAAGCGGATCAGGCGGTGGTGGACAGTTACCGGATTCGTCTGAATTACGCGTCGATTCGTTCGCCGATTAACGGCAGAACCGGCAGCCTGAAGGTGCATATCGGGGATACGGTCAAAACCAACGATACTATCATGGTGTCCGTGGACCAGATTAACCCGATTTACGTCGGGTTTTCCATTCCGGAGCAAAGCCTGAAGTCGGTTAAATTCCGTGCCGGGGAGAAAAACTTGCCGGTTACCATCAAGACTCGTGAAATGCCACCCACCTTGATGACCGGCCGGGTGAACTTTCTGGAAAACACGGTGGATACCACGACCGGCACCATTCGACTGAAAGCGCTGTTCCAGAATAATAACCGGCTATGGCCCGGCCAGTTTGTGGATGTCATGCTCAATTTGGCGAATGAGCCTAATGTGGTGGTCATCCCGTTGCAGGCCATCCAAAGCGGCCAGCAGGGCGATTATGTGTATGTGGCGCAAGACAATATGACCGCACAAATGCGACCGGTTGTGGTGGATCGCATTGTGGAAAACCTGGCCGTCATCCGTTCGGGCCTCCAGCCGGGTGAGCGCATTGTAACCGACGGCCAATTCCAGTTGACCCCCGGCAGCCCCATTAAAGTGAAATCCTGAATTCCCAACCCGGAGCCCGCTTCATGAACCTGACCCGAATTTTTATTGATAAACCGGTGATGACCACCTTGGTGATGGTGGGTATTCTGTTGTTCGGGATTTTGGGATATCGCCAGTTGCCGGTCAGTGATTTGCCGAATGTGGATTTTCCCACCATTGTGGTCAACGCCAGCTTGCCCGGCGCAAATCCGGACACCATGGCCGCCTCGGTGGCGACGCCCCTGGAGCAGCAATTCTCCACCATTGCCGGTCTGGATTCGATGAATTCCACCAGCTCGTTAGGATCTTCGCAAATTACCCTGCAATTTAACTTGAGCCGGGACCTGGATGCTGCCGCCCAGGACGTACAGGCAGCCATTTCCACCGCGTTGCGGAAGCTGCCGGATGATATGCCGACTCCGCCCTCCCTGCGTAAGGTGAACCCGGCGGATCAACCCATTATTTATCTGGCTCTGAGTTCCCAATACCTGCCCTTGTCCGATGTGAACGAATATGCGGATAAAACCATCGCGCAGCGAGTCTCCATGATTAACGGGGTGGCGCAGGTATCCGTGTACGGGGCGCAAAAATACGCTGTTCGCATCCAGGCCGACCCCAAGGAACTGGCGGCCCGCAACATCGGCCTGAACGATCTGGCGTCCGCTATTCAGGGTGGAAACGTTAATTTGCCCACCGGGGTGTTATACGGCCCCTACCGGAATTATACCGTCAAGGCCAGTGGCCAGTTGATGAAGGCGGCGGATTACCGGCCTCTGATTGTGGCCTACCGCAATGGCGCGCCGGTCTACCTGGATGAAGTGGCCAAGGTTTTTGACAGTGTGGAAAACAACAAGGTGGGCAGTTGGTTCAATAACACGCGCGCCATTATATTGGCGGTTCAGCGGCAACCGGGCACCAATACCATTGAAATCATCAATAATATCCGGGCGTTGTTTCCCGAATTCAAGGCCGTTTTGCCGCCTTCCGTGGATTTGAAAGTCGTATTCGACCGTTCCCAGACCATTCGAAAGTCCGTGGATGACGTGCAATTTACCCTGATTTTGACAGTGGTGCTGGTGGTGTTCGTTATTTTCCTATTCCTGCGAAACAAGTATGCCACGCTCATTTCCAGCCTAGCCCTGCCCATGTCCATTGTGGGTACTTTTGCGGCCATGGCGTTGCTGAATTTCAACCTGGATAACCTTTCGCTGATGGCGTTAACCCTCTCTGTGGGCTTTGTGGTGGATGACGCCATCGTGGTGTTGGAAAACATCATCCGCCACATGGAAATGGGTGAGTCCCCCTTTGCCGCCGCGGTAAACGGCTCCCGTGAAATTGCCTTTACCGTGTTGTCCATGACCTTATCGTTGGTGGCGGTATTTATCCCGGTGCTGTTTATGGGCGGTATTGTGGGGCGTTTGTTTAACGAATTCGCCATGACCATTACGGTGGCGATTTTGA
Organism: Vampirovibrio sp.; assembly: GCA_021323475.1. Taxonomy (GTDB): domain Bacteria; phylum Cyanobacteriota; class Vampirovibrionia; order Vampirovibrionales; family Vampirovibrionaceae; genus Vampirovibrio. Next base: position 13,120 of record JAJQJM010000037.1, on the reverse strand, counting down.
TTTCCGGCTTTATTTCGCTGTCGCTGACCCCTATGTTATGCAGCCGCCTACTGAAGGCCCAGAATATTCACACCTCTAGCCGAAACTGGCTGCTGAACGGATTTGAGAAAGGCTTTGAACTCTTCACCGATTTTTACCATTGGACCCTTAAAAAATCGATCCAGTATCGTCGGCTGGTACTGGTACTGTTTTTCGGGTTGCTGGCAGTGACTGCAATTATGTTCAATGTGCTGCCCAAGGGATTTATTCCCACCGAAGACACCAATCAATTGTTCGGCCCAACGGAAGGCCCACAGGGGATTTCCTTCACCGAAATGGCCCGGCATCAGAAAGTGCTGGCGGATATTATCGCTAAGGACCCGAACGTGCAAAGCGTGATGTCCAGCGTGGATAACGGCAATACGGGCCGAATTTTCGCGACACTGAAACCGCTGGAAGAACGCGAGATGAAGGTGGATCAGATTATCCAGAAGTTACGCCCGCAGCTTGCGGCGGTGCCCGGTATCCGAATTTTCCTGCAGGCGCCTCCCACTATTCGGCTGGGCGGGCAGCTTAGCAAAAGTCTGTACCAATTTACGATGCAAAGCCCGGATACCACCCAGCTTTATGCGGCCACCAACGTCATGAAATCGAAACTGGAAACGTTGGACGGCTTACAGGATGTCACTTCCGACTTGCAGATTACCAACCCGCAATTGAACGTGGATATTGACCGGGCCAAGGCGTCCAGCTTGGGCATTACCGCCGAGCAGATTGAAACCGCGTTGAGCAACGCTTACGGCACCCGTCAGATTTCCACCATTTACAGCCCGAACAATGATTATCAGGTGATTCTGGAATTGTTGCCGGAATACCAGCAGGGCTTGCAGGATCTCTCCACTCTTTACATTCGCTCCGGCGCGGGTGGGCTGGTGCCGCTGGATGCGGTGGCGACGCTCAAGCGTTCGGTGGGCCCATTAACGGTCACTCACCTGGGGCAGTTTCCATCGACCACCATTTCATTCAACCTGCGGCCCGGCATTTCCCTGGGCGATAAAGTCCAGCAGATTCAGGCCATCGCCGATGAAGCCCTGCCCGCCTCGGTGCGGGGCAGTTTCCAGGGCAGCGCGCAGGCGTTTCAATCATCGTTATCCGGCTTGGGTTTTTTGCTGGTCATTGCGATTCTGGTGATTTATCTGGTGCTGGGCATTTTATACGAGAGTTTTATTCACCCCATTACCATTTTGTCGGGCTTGCCGCCTGCCGGGCTGGGTGCGCTGCTGACCCTGTTCCTGTTCCACCGGGATCTGGATATTTACGGCTTCCTGGGGTTGATTATGCTGATTGGGATTGTGAAGAAAAACGCGATCATGATGATCGACTTTGCGTTGGAGGTTCAGCGTAAGGATGGCAAAAACGCCTCGGAGGCCATTTACGAGGCCGCGATGGTGCGGTTTCGACCGATTATGATGACCACCCTGGCCGCGCTGATGGGAACCTTGCCCCTGGCCATCGGATTGGGCGCCGGTTCCGAATCCCGGCAGACATTAGGTTTGGCGGTTTTTGGCGGTTTAATCGTCTCGCAGGCGTTAACCCTGTATATTACGCCAGTGCTGTATATTTATCTGGATAACCTGGTGACGCGTTTCCGAAAACCCAAAACCGCCCAGCCGCTGGAAGCAGCGCCCGCCCAATAGGTTTGCGAACTGACCGGATGGGAGTTACCACTGCTGAAGCCGGTATTTAAGTCGGGAATATCGTTGCCCGGTTTCGGATTGTTTCAGCGCCAGCCATAATGCTTTTTTGCTGCCGACAATAATAACCAGCCGCTTACCGCGCGTCACGCCTGTATACAGCAGATTACGCCGCAGCATTTGAAAATGTTGGGTGTGAAGCACCACAATGACCGCCGGATACTCGGAGCCTTGGCTTTTGTGAATGGTGCACGCATAGGCCAGGCTCAATTCATCCAGCTCGTCAAAATCGTACGTCACGTTGCGCCCCTCGAATGAAATCGTCAGTTCCTTATCGGTTTCGTTTATATCTCGAATAATGCCGATATCCCCATTAAAGACATCCTTATCGTAATTGTTTTCGGTCTGCATGACTTTATCGCCCAGCGCAAACCGGCTGCCGAAGCGTTCAACTCCGCTGCCCCAATTCGGATTTAATGCCTTTTGCAATTCGATATTTAACGACCGGGCCCCTAGCCCCGAACGATTCATGGGGCTTAGTACCTGAATATCCTCGATGGCTCGCAGATTGAAACGCTGCGGAATGCGCTGGCGAACTAGCTTCATCAGCAGATGATGAACCTGTTCCGGCTCCTGGGCCTCAATAAAATAAAAATCGCTCAGCTCGGTGTCGGGTGTTTTTAAATCCGGCATTTGTCCCTGGTTAATGCGGTGCGCGCTGGTAATAATTTTGCTTTGGGCCGCCTGTCGAAAAATTTCAGTCAACCGCACCACCGGAACGGACCCGGACTCAATCACATCCGCCAGTACATTGCCAGGACCCACGCTGGGCAACTGATCCACATCCCCCACCAGCAGCACGGCCGCTGCATCAGGGACCGCCTGGAGTAATTTATTCATCAGGCTCAGGTCCATCATGGAACTTTCATCAATGACCAGTACATCGCAGCTCAGCCGGTTTTCCCGGTTGTAGGTAAATTGGGCCGTTTGAGGGTCGAAGGCCAACAGTCGATGCACGGTTTTGGCTTCCATCCCGGTGCTTTCGGAAAGGCGTTTGGCGGCTCGCCCCGTGGGAGCGCATAGCAGGCAATTCAGTTTTTTGGCCTGAAAAATTTTCAAAATACTATTCACCAGTGTCGTCTTGCCGACGCCGGGCCCGCCGGTAATCACCAGTACTTTCGCTTCTGTTGCCAATGCAATCGCATCCCGCTGGGATTTCGCCAGGGTTAAGCCGGTTTGCTGTTCCACCCAGCTCAGGGCTTTCTCGGCATCAATGCCCGGCAAGGGATGTTCCCCCGCGGAAAGTTGACGAAGCTGACGGGCCAGTTCCACTTCTGCCCGGTACAAATGCTTCAGGTACAGCCAGGTTTCCCCGTCCACGGTTTCCGACACCAGGCGTTCTTCCCGAATTTCCTGTTGAATGGCATTTTGAATAATATTCGGTGGAATTTCCAGCAGGGCGGACGCCTCATCCATCAGCCTCTGTTCCGGGAAGGCGCAATGCCCGTCATCCGAGAGCGACAGCAGAACATAATTGACTCCCGCTTGCGCCCGGATGAGGGAGTGAGCGTCGATTCCCAGCGTCTGGGCCAGTTGGTCGGCGGTTTTAAACCCGATGCCTCGAATATCATGTGCCAGCCGGTAAGGATTTTCCTGTACGATGTCCACGGCTTGCTCGCCGTAAGTTTTGTAGATGCGAACGGCCCGCATGGTGCCGATGCCATGCGATTGCAGAAAGACCATGATTTGCCGAACCACTTTCTGATCCTGCCAGCCTTGTACAATTTTTTTGTAGCGCACCTGCCCGATGCCGTCTACCTTCAACAGACGCTGGGGTTCTTGTTCAATCACATCAAATACCGCTTCGCCGAAGGCTTTAATTAACCGGCTGGCGTAATGCGGACCGATACCCTTGATGAGCCCGGAGCCCAGGTATTTTTCCATACCCTCCAGCGTGGTTGGCGGAATGGAACGCAGCGTTTGGGCCTTGAATTGCAGGCCATGCTCGCGATCGTTAAACCAGCTTCCAATCGCTTCGATGTGTTCACCGGCCAGGGCGGTGGCATTATGGCCCACCACGGTAATTAAATCCTTCTGGTTGCGAACGGCTACTTTTAATACGCAAAAGCCATTGTCCGGGTTGTGATAAGTCACCCGTTCAATGTATCCGTTTAATGCTTCCAATTGAGGTTGAATGCTGGTGCTTGACACGCGGGAGAGGTTTCCAAAGCTTGGTTCCTTCTGTAACCCTACAGACGGAAATTTCCTGAAAATGCTCCTGATTGGATATCAAAAGCCCTCAAGGGCAACCGTCGATGTTGTGCTGCTCTTAAGGGCCTTTAATTTAACAGTGAAACGTGTTATCGGCGCAAGCCGAGCGATTATATGGTGGGAACTTTTCCTTCAATCAGGCTTTTGAAATTCTCTAGGTCCTGTTTCACCATGGCGTCCGGATTGCTGAAGATTTTTCCGACGATCTCTCCCAGTGGGCCTGCGGGTGGCTCATACTGGATGGTAACGGTAATGTGGGTCTGATTGGGGCCGATTTCATCAAACGTTACGGCGCCCTGCACACCAACGCTCGGCTCCGATACGGTATGCCAGGAAATCATGCGATCTTGGGCGCGTCCGTCCATTTCCGCGTCCCATTCCAGATCGGCGCCGGCAGGCCCCTTCACAATCCAATGCCAGCGGCGATTGCCTTGCCGGGTGACGCTTTTTACATTGTCCATAAATCTTGGAAATTCCTCAAACCGCATCCATTGGTCAAAACAAATCTGAACCGGCGCGTTAACGTCAATTCCTTCTTTAAATCGTCCCATTGTGGTTCCCCTTTCTCAACAAATAACCTTAAACAGGTGTAGTGTTTATTCACTGTGTTACCGCTGTTTTAACGTATAGCGTTTTCCAGTCGGGTAAAGTAATTCCCCCGCTGAGCAATTTCCCAAAGAATAATGCATCCCGTCAGCCAGAAAGAAAGCATGCCGGTGCTATTGATATCGGATCACAATAAGGTTGATTGCCTGCCTTTGCTAATGACAAGTGCAGTGATTATGGCCACAGCCCGCATAATCCTGATGTCCATCGGCGCATTGAGGGCTGCAAAAATAAGCATCACCCCGCTGGACGGCATGACTGATTTCAACCTGACACGTGCATTCCTTGCAGGCGCATACTTCTGTTAGCGACATCACGATGACTCCCTTTTCTGCTTTTGTCATCATCCTGCGACCCGCTCAGAGGAGCAATTCCTCAAGTGTCTAAACCAAAGGAGAGTAGCACTTCAAACATGGCATAGCCGCCATTAACTGGTCGGTTAAATTAAAAATCACCGAATCAGGTAATAGGTTTTGCTGTTACGGCTGAGCTATACTCCGACCATCACCCGGAAGGCGGCATAGCCAAGCGGTAAGGCAGGAGCCTGCAACGTTCCCATCCCTCGTTCAAATCGAGGTGCCGCCTCCAAACTTTTTTCTGAATCATTAGGGGCAGGATAGTGTGAGTTGGAGTGTATCGCCTGCTCCGGCCAATACGTCGTGTCGGTTGTAAGTGACCATAAATTCATCGGTGGACGGGTCGGGAATTATATTTTCGTTGATTCCCAATATCTGAGCCCATACGGCCCGGTTTGTGCCCAGCCGCCTTTGTATCCGCTCGGTCAGCAGGCGGGTTGAACGCGTTGGAGAAACATGCCCAACACTGGTGTCTGCATCGCTCGGTTGCAACCAGCCATCGGGCGTGGCCGGCATGGCGGAAATGGGGTAAACCGTGCCATCCACGGTAACAGCCTTGGAGAACCGAATAAGAATTTTGCCGGGAGTGTGGGCGGTGGCATGTTGAAGCTTGCTTACCTGGCCTTTCAGCATGGTTCCGGCCGGCAGTATCTGTCCGTTGGGAAGGGGCACCGTATGGTTCAGGACGGCCTGCAAGGTATCCTCCACCCGATCAATACGGGATGAGAAGGGCGTGGCCAGAACGACTGTCATGGGCTGGGGCATGCAGTCCGCCCAAGCAAACAGACCGATATTGGTGCCCGATAATGACAGCCATATGGCAATTCCCGTTAACCGGCGCTTGAGAGTTCGGTTTTGCAAATTTGCGTTCCTTTTTGACCAACACCGAAACGGTTATACCAGAATCATGTCATAGGCTGCCGGTGTAAAGCCTTCCGGAAATCTGGTAGAGGCATTATACTTTGCGCCCTGTAGCCGTGCATCTTGCAGGTCGGCCTGCGTCAGATTCGTATCAACCAGATTGGAACCCTGCAAGTTGCTTCCCTGAAGACTGGCTTTTTGCAAATTGGCGCCTTCCAGGTTGCTATTGCTGAGATCGGTAAATTCAAAATTGGCGTCCTCGAAATTAGCCTGGCTAAAATCCACATTCTTCATGGGTGTTGGATTGCCTTGCATCGCCATCAGGTAGCCCTCATGCGTCACGTCCACCTGACTCAGATCAGCCCCTTGCATGTGGGTGCCTTCCATAACCGAACCTTCCAGGTCGGCGGTATTCAGATGGGCTTGCTCCAGTTTAGTGTCTTTCAGCAGGGCCGCAAACAGAGTGCTGCCGGTTAAGTCCGCCCCCGTCAAATCGGCACCGGTCAGGTCTACGCCGGTTAAAATGCAATTAAACAGGTTGGCGTTCCGCAAGTTCGCTTCCGCCAGCAACGCACCTTTTAAAACGGCATTCGATAAATCAGCTCCTTCCAGATTGGCCTGTTCCATGAGGGCGGCGGACAGGTTGGCGGTATTCAGGTTTGCCCCATGCAAATCGGCGGCATTCAGATGGGCTTGCTTCAGATTTGCTTCGTGCAAGTCTGCCTCGGCCAAGGTGGCCTGATTCAGATTGGAAAGCGCCAGATCGGCACCCGCCAGATTGGCTCCTTGAAAATCGGCGTTCATTAAGTTGGCTTTTTCCAGATGGGCCCATAGCAGATTGGCCTGCCTGAAATTGGCCCCTCGAAGATTAGCGCCGTCAAACCGTGCGCCTTGCAGGTTCGCTTCATGGTAATCCTGGGCTTCCAGGTTTTGATGCTGGAAATTTAAGCCCGAAGGCGTGTTTTCTTTTTGCATGGCTCTTTCCCCCTGTTTTAACCCCCCATTATCAGGAGGTATTTTAGCAAGGCGAGCCCGAGTTCTCCATCCGCCGGACGGGTATGGATCCGCTCAACGGCAATCAGGGGGAATTAAAATACCGGCAGCTCTAAAATAGTCTAACGGGCTGAATCGGGTTGCTATGATTCCCAACGGTATTGCCTAGTCCGGTGTGTAATTGTGGATTCAAGGGGTCACTCTTTACACTGAAGGGGATTGGTCAACCCAGTCATCTTTCAACAGCAATCGTAGAGGAGTATGGCCATGGCAAACAGAGGACAGCGTGGCGGTGGCAGCAATCGTGGGTTTGCCTCCATGGATGAAAAGAAGCAGCGCGAGATTGCCAGTAAAGGCGGAAAAGCCGCGCATGAAAAAGGGACTGCCCATGAATTTACCTCTGAAGAGGCCCGTGAGGCAGGCCGTAAAGGCGGAGAGGCCGTCAGCAAAGACAGGGAGCATATGAGTGAAATCGGTCGCAGAGGAGGCGAACGTTGAATGGTTATGTCGTTAACGGTGTGAATTTTAATAGGGCTAAGCTATCAGTAGGTTTTGTTGTATAAGCAGCAAAACCCGCTACTTTTAAGAGGAGGCAAGCATCATGGCAAAGTCAGCTTCTGCAAAGCAGAATATGGAATTGTGTCGTCCGGGCGAAATCGTCAAGTATAGCGGGGAATATATCCTGGTTGATGAGCAGGGGAACCGGCTGGATTTTGATGTGGTGACTCTGGATGAAGGTGAGGCGTTTCCCAAGGTGAACAACCAAAACCTGTGTTACATGCTGAACGCGACATGTCAGGAGGAATCCTGTGAAGTGATTGGCGGTGAAACTCCGGATATTGAGTAAAGCAATGAATCAGGAGGCGTGGGGCACCACCCGGTGCGTTCAGGGCGTCCGTAATAGCACAAAGTAAATTGAAAAACCGACCAAACACAAGGCCCAGCTTGATTGGCTGGGCCTTGTGTTTGGTTTTGGGTTAATCATGGAAAGTGATTAACCGGCAGGGCTGATTGCTCTATAACATCAGCCTGCGACTAAGGATTATGTTGCTGATCGGCAGGCTTGTTTGGATCATATTCTCCGACAGCAGGCCCTTTTTTCTCGGATTGAGGCGAGGTCATTTCTACTTCTTTCTGCTGTACTTTCGATTCGGGAATTTCTTTTACATAACTTTTGCCGAATGTCTGATTAATCGGCTTTTCCTGCTCGGATCGGGTGCCGGTGTCGGACTTGTTGCAACCGCTAAAGAGGCTTAACCCCATAACAACCGCAACCAGGGCGGCGCCTGCCTTAACTCCGTTCATGATTTTCCCTCCCTCTAGACTAAAAAATTCAAAATAAGCTCAACGCGAGTCTTCGGCATTCATCCTAATCGTTTCCGGGTTGTTTGGCTATTCACCATTGGACTAGCAGCATACGCTCCGGGCTTAACTCTCTATACGGCCCGGCTTTAAGACGATTGGAAGGGCTATTACTCTTCCGGCGGATTTCGTGAAATTCGAAGCTCTATAATGATGCAAAATTCTTACCCAAACAGGTAAAGGGATTCTCTTGGATTGCCTGTTATGATACGGACGACATCATTTTATATAACGCAGTTATGTAAGCATCGGGGGAATGCAATATGGCGGGAAACAGAGCCGTTGTTTACACGGCGCCTTACACCGTGCAGGTTCAGGATATTGATTATCCGAAAATGGAAGCCAAGGGAAAGGCCATTTCACACGGCGTTATTTTACAGATTCTGGCCACCAATATCTGTGGCAGTGATTTGCACATGTACCGGGGACGAACGGATTTGCAGCCCGGCACACCCGTTGGTCATGAAATTACCGGCATGGTGATTGAAAAAGGCTCGGATGTGGAAACGCTGGAAATTGGGGATATTGTTTCCGTGCCGTTTAATATTTCTTGCGGGCGCTGCCGTAATTGCAAGGAACTGGATACGCAATTCTGCTTAAGCACCAATGACTTGAAGCCGGGCGGTGCGTACGGCTATGCGGAAATGGGGCCCTGGCAGGGCGGCCAGGCGGAGTATGTTCTGGTGCCCTATGCGGATTTCAACCTGTTGAAATTTCCAGACCGGGAGCAGGCGATGGAGCGCTTGTTGGACCTGGCCATGCTGAGCGATATTTTTCCGACCGGGTTTCACGGGGCGGTGACTGCCGGGGTTGAGGTAGGCTCCACGGTGTATATCGCCGGGGCCGGGCCGGTAGGCTTGTGCGCTGCCGTTTCCTGCTATCTGTTGGGTGCGGCTTGCGTCATTGTCGGAGACTATAACCAGGAGCGCCTGGATCATGCGGCCAGCACCTTAGGCTGTGAAACCATTAACATCGCCGAGCATGAGGTGATTACGGATCAGATTGCCCAGGTTCTGAAAACGCCTCTGGTGGATTGCGCCATTGATGCCATTGGCTATGAAGCGCATGGGCATGGGCACAAGGCCAACCGGGAGGTTCCTTCCGATGCGCTGGACACATCCGTTGATGTGCTTCGCTATGGCGGAACGTTGGGAGTGCCGGGCGTATACATGCCGATAGATTCTAAAGGGAAAACCCTGCATGCCAAAATCGGGCGGCCCGCGTTTGAGTTTGGTCGTGCCTGGGATAAAGGGCTGACCATTTCCACCGGGCAGGTGCCGGTCATGCGCTACAACCGTAAACTGATGACCTCTATTTTGTTTGAACGGGTTAAATTGAGCCGTATCCTGAATACCACGGTCATTAGCCTGGATGAGGCGCCAGAAGCTTATCGGCAATTTGAACAGGGTATTGCCCAAAAATTCGTACTCAACCCGCATGGCGTACTGAAACAGCCAACTGTTGGCGCAGATGCCAGAGTCGCCATCGGGGTATAAAGAGGAGGAGCCATTATGGCCGCAACCATTAGCAATTGGCAAAACATGGGAAATGAGGACCGGCTGACGCGCGGGGCGATTGGGGCCTTGCTGATTACCCACAGCATTCGTCGCCCATCCTTTTTCAGGACCTGGGAAGCTGTTCTGGGTGGTCTGTTTCTACTTTACGGCGCTACGGGAATTGATCCGCTGCTGTCTGTATTCGGCGTCACCACCCGGCGAGGCGATGAGAAAAATATCTTGAACGTCGCTAAACAAGCATTGCCGGGACAAGGGATTCATCCCAAGGAGACGGAGCAGCCATCTCCCAAAAGACCGGTTCTTCGGATTATGGAAGATGGGGCGACTCTAAAGCAGGCGCTTTCCATCCATTAGAACCAGACCCTTAACCCCAGGCGGATGCTCAAACGGGCCTGCTTGGGGTTCTGCTATAGAAATAATGCCTGTCAGTCCCTGGCCGGTAGTTCAATGATAGGCGCATAGACCTGTTCGGGGCTTTGCCAGCCTCGAATAGGGACTTTTCCCATGTCCCGGCATGGCAGGCGGCCTTTCAGCGCTGCGTAGGTCGTATCGGATATCAGCAGGCTGGTGTTCAGTTGCTTGTTGGTCTCTTCTAGGCGGGCGGCCATGTTGACCGGTGGCCCAATCAGGGTAAAATCCTTGAAATCGGATGAGCCGATATTGCCCACAATCGCTTCGCCGGTGGCAATGCCAATACCAATTTGCAGGGGAGGCGCGTCCGGGTTGGTATGGTTGCGGAATGCCACTTCTTTCATAATATCCAATGCCGCCGATGTCGCGATAAACGCATGATCGGGGTTTGGGACCGGGAAACCCCAGTAGGCCATCAGCCCGTCACCCATCAGCTTGCTGACGATGCCGTTGTACTTGTGCAGAATGTAATAGCTGGCGATGTTGAAATATTCGCTCAGGAATTTTACCAGTTCATCCGGGCTGGCAGTTTGGGAATAGGCGGAAAAGCCCCGAATATCGCAAAATAGCACCGTAATGGTATGCCGCTCGTTTTCCACATTCTGGAATGTGCCCTTGTTGCTTTCCAGGTATTGCAGCACCTGGGGGGAAAAATACTGGGAAAATGTCGATTTTAATTGTTGCTGCTGGGCCTGAAGGTTGGAATTTTCCCGCTGTAATTGACGCAGCATATCCTTGGTGATTAGTTCGCCTTCCTGGTGTTTGTATTGTTCCCAATCTTGCAGCGTGGCCCGTTTGGGAATGTCGGGCATATTCAAATGCAAGTTTCGGGTTTGAGAGAGACGGGCCTGGGTTTTTACGGCATCGCCTGCGGACTGTGGCGCAAAGGTAGGGGGTGGGGCCGTTTCCGTTTTGGTTTCCGTATATTGGCTGTGTTGGGTTGTGGATGGTTTTGGCTGTGCTTGCTTTGCTTTCTCGATGTAATCCGAAACCATCGCCCTGGATTGCCGCCAGGCTAAGGGCAGGGAATCGCTGCCTCTCAGGTATTGCACAGCCAGATAAGAAGTTGCCAATAAGCCATTCCAGAACGGAATGGCCATTAAGGTCAGCCATTCAATGCGACCGGGATAAGTGGCTTTAAACGTATCTGCCGGTTGATGGGTCATCCAGGCCATGAAGGTGGCCATTTGCATTTCAGGGAAGCCCGCTTTAGCAGGGACATGGGGAAATAAAATTTGCGAAAGAACGCTTAATGGGCATTTCAGGATAGCTACCACCTGGCTTAACCATTCCCAATGCGGGGATATCATTTTGAAGATCGCTAACGTCTGTGTGGTGCCGGGAAAGTAAAGCATCAGGTAAAATCGAAGGCCTAGCAGCAGCGTAATCAATACAAGCAAGCCTGTAAGGGGTAGCGGGATATTCAGTTTGGAAGGTGTTAACGGGGAAAATGGCTGTTTTAACATGGCTTGATGCTTAAAAGGACTACAAATCGGTTTGCTTGGAGAAAGAGCCTTAAAAAGGCTTTATCAGTCTTGTCGGCAGTCATGGGGATTACTTTAAACAATATTGAAAGCTCTGCCATAAGAAGTGCTTTGTACTTGCCTTGCCAGAATGCGCCTTCCTGCTGTATATCCACCAACATACCGTGTCATACCTGCTGACTCTGTGTCCCTTTAGTATTAGGCAAAGGGGATATTGGGTTCGCAATATTTCTTCAGGCTGGCCCGGTTTTGGAAGCGCTTGTAGTAGCATGCCTACACGACATCGGGGCGGTTGCCCGAAACGGATGCATCATTCGGAGAGACTCAATGGCGGTTTTGCAGAATACGCACGGGGTGCCGGCGGCATTTGGGACAAATGGCTTTGCAGGCAACGGCTGGACCGATTACAGTCGTTTGTGTGCCGCTCATGTATCTGCCGTTCGGCAGGTGCTGGCAGCGCAACGCCTGCGTTACAGGCTTCGCTATGAAAATGCCGTGATCTACTTTGATCAGGGTTGCCTGATCAGCCGGATTTTTTTCAAGAACCAACTGTATGGCATGCCGATGTTCTTCAGGGCGGCAAACGGCTCTCCCGCCCTCCGGGTCTTGCCGAAGCACCAACATAGCTTCTATCAGGAAGTTCTAACACTGCCCAAAGGGTTACTGCTGTTTTACTTTACCCTATTGAAGGAGAGCTTCGGGGGCTTACCATTGGCAGCTTACCGGGAAGACGAGGCCACTGGCGCATTGAATCCCTGCGGCCTGCCGGGAGTGCTGCTTCCTGTGCTGCAAGCGGTTGGGTGGACTACTGCATAGTCCATATCATGATGGGTGCAGGGCATTATAGATGTTTTGGGCCACGCTGGGATTGAGTCCGGGCACGGCGGCCAATTCTTCCACAGAGGCGGACTTGATTTTACCGATACTGCCGAAGTGGTTCAGCAGCTTCTGCTTGCGCTTTTCACCAATGCCGCTGATGGTATCCAGCGCGGACTCCATGGTCTTTTTGCCGCGTAAATCCCGGTGATAGGTAATGGCAAAGCGGTGGGCTTCATCCCGGATTTGTTGCAGCACGAACAATGCGCCGGAATCGCGTGGTAATAATATCGGTCGGGACTGTTCCGGCAGGAAGACTTCCTCAAACTTTTTAGCCAGCGAAATAATGGGCTGCTCCTGAATGCCCAAATCCCGCAGGGCTTGCACCGCCGATGACAGTTGTCCCTTGCCTCCATCAATAATTACCAAATCCGGCTCGGCCCAGCCCGGCTCGCCTTGCAAAGCTCGGGTAAAGCGGCGGGTAATCACTTCGTGCATGCTTTTAAAGTCATCCGGCGCGCCTTCCGCCGTCTGGATTTTAAAACGGCGGTATTCCTTTTTATCCGGCACCCCGTTGGTGAACACCACCATGGAGGCCACCGTCTGGGAACCCTGGAAATGCGAGATATCGTAACACTCCATGCGGGCCGGGAATTCCGGCAGGCCCAGCGCTTCCTGCAATTCCATCAGGGCGCGGGCCGGATCGTTGCGATGGCTCTTCATTTCCTGACTTTGGGCTTGATCCAGGGTCTCGGAAGCGTTTTTAATGC
>JAJQJM010000162.1 GCA_021323475.1 Vampirovibrio sp. | reverse complement strand
ACCCATTGGGTATCGCGGGTAACACCTGCCCGGTGGCCGGTCTTGGTTTTTTTGCGGCCCACAATGCTGTTGATTAACGTGGATTTGCCCACGTTGGGCATACCGGCCACCAGCACCCGAATGGGGCGACGCTTGCGGCCACGGGCAATCAAGCGTTGCATGGCGGTTTCCCCCAATGCGAGAATATTTTGAATAAGCTGCTGCTTGCCGTGAGCGCCTTTGGCATCGTACAGCATGGCCTTTTGCTCATCGTGGGTTAGCAGTTTTTGCCAGCGCTTGTTCTGGACGGGATCCCCCAGATCGCTTTTATTCAGAATAATCAGGGTGGGCTTGTTGCGAATTTTGCTTTCCAGTCGGCGGTTTACCGATGCCTGGGGCAGGCGGGTATCCAGAACCTCCACCACGACGTCTACAAGCTTGAGCAGTTCGCCCAGTTGGCGCTCATATTTGGCAATGTGGCCTGGGTACCATTGGATTTTTGGGGAAACAATATCAAAATCCGACATCAAGTTTTATCTCATCAGGTTGGTTTGGGAACCATCATAAAAGAAACCGGTATACAAAAAAACGAAGAGGGGGAAGCCTCTTCGTTTTTTTAATTCAGTTTGCGGCAGGCAACTATTTGCTGCTGGTTTTCTCGCGGATACGAGCGGCCTTACCGGTGCGGGTACGCAGGTAGTACAGCTTGGCGCGACGAACATCACCACGGCGCAGCACTTTAATGCTTTCCACTTTGGGGGAGTGCAGCAGGAATACCCGCTCCACGCCAACGCCTTGGAATACGCGGCGAACAGTGACCGTTTTGCTGACGCCGGCGCCGGCCAACTTGATGATAACGCCTTCATAACCCTGAAGACGCTCTTTGTTGCCTTCGCGAATGCGGACCATGACTTTTACGGTATCGCCGGGGTTCAATTCGGGCAGATCCGATTTTAAGTATTCCTTTTCAATCTCTTTGACGAATTCGGTTGTCATAGCGGGGGTCCTTTTTAGTCTGGTTTTTAAATCTGGATGTGTCTGACACCGGGCTGGACACTGATCTCACCTTGGGGAAATCCGGCTCAAAATTGGTACGGGCAACACAAAAGATAGTCTACCCATGATAGTCTCAGTAATGTATTGCAAATGCCCCTGCCCGTCAAGGGATCTGCAGAACTACCAGAAATGGTGGTTGCGGGCCAGCTTCCAAACCCAGCATACCGCAAAAGCGATTAATATGCTGAACAGGGCTGGTCGTGTCATTAATCTATCCAGGCTACGTTTTACCCAGGACGGGCTGATGAGGCCAAACAGGGCCGTAAACGATACGGTCAGGTAAGCGGGAATGCCAAGCAGGTGGTATTGCATTGATGACTGCCAGTGCCCTTGGCTGATCAGCACAAAACTCCGGGTTAAACCGCAGAGCAGGCAGGGAATGTGCAGTAGATTCTTGAACAGGCAAATGGATTGGCTTCGGATTCCATCACCCATCGGGCTAATCAGGCTATGCGCATCGCTGCTATGCAGGAGTTGTCTGAGCAGGCTGCCATGAAAGGTGGCGATTTGCGGCACATAGGCTAGCAACCAACTGTAGACGAGCATGCCCCAGCACAGCAGAATCAGGGGCAACAGCTTACGCCGTGTTGTGACGAGGTGCCGTTCAGCGTTATGAGTGGCCGGCTGGCTCATTGGTTTATGGTGTATTCCCTCTTGGCAGGCGGTTTGGATACTGTATTTATTATACGGCCTGCGGCAGAGGCGGTCCGCTTATAATTCCAGTTTTTTGACTTTCATGCCTTTTCCGTCGTCCTGTGTGGTGGTGTTGGGCGTGGCGGAAGGCAAATCCGCCAGAATGTCCACAATAGGCTTCTTGGCAAGCTTCTCCGGCGATGCCAGCTTCGTGAAAAACTCTTCGCGCAGTTGTTTCAGGAAGTTCTCGACTTCGGCCGTTCCCTTTTCAACGTAGGTGTTGGTAACCGTTGCCACATCTTCCAGGCTGGGCTGGGCTTTGAATTCATGACAGGTGGCAAAGTATTTTTGAATGAATTCCACCATTTTCAGGATATGTTCGGCCATAAAGTCCTGATTATCATCGGAAAGCACATACAGGTAATTCATGGCCTTGTGCAACTGCTCGTTCTGGTCGTATTCGCGGCGGCGGTTCTTGGATTTGTGTAGCCCCATAATTTTTTCGCTGCCCACGGTCCGGAATGAATTTTCACGTTCGGTGGCGTCAAATTCCCGGTTGGCAAGCAACATCAGGGATTCGCTGATGATACTGCGGACTTCGTCGGGCAAAATGATGATCAGTTTGAAGGCCCTGGACAGTTTGGGCTGACGGTCATACCACCGTTTAAAGTTCGGTTGTTGGCTCATGCTGCGCGATACCTGCGGTTAGGCGGACTGCCGTGAGGAAGAATGGGACAGACAAATAGATGGCCTGAGTTGAACAGTATTTTATTTTCAAATTTGTAATGCCCGGCTTTCCGGCTTTTTAATCCCGTTGCTTAACAATACGCCGAATACGCGTAAAATAACGTCCCATCATTAAAACGGCGTAGTGGCAGGGCTTTCTGTGTGGTGAACGACTGCTCGGAAAGGCACATTGAAACCCGGGGCGCTTGCCAGACGGGAAAAAGTAAAAACGAATATTTATACCGTACTAAACAGGATGAGCAGCTTATAGTGATAGCTTACGTTGGTTGAATCAATTCGCTGAACCTCTCCCACACTGTTTAAGGAGAGGTTCTTATTTTAACCATCCCTGGATAGTCAGTTTGCAAGCAGTGGAAAACCGGCTCGTTGCTGGATAATGCACTATATCGCGCTAGCCTGCCGGTTTTTGGAGATGCCAGCCATTAACAGGGTAAACACGGCGTTGGCGTCTCGTTCCACTTTATCTCGATTGAGGGTATAGATAATGGGCGGTATAAAGGCCCGCTGGGCTTGTGAGACGAGTTCGGCCAGCCGTGTAAAATCGTATTCCGTGGAAATTTCCCCTTGGAGGCTGGCTTGTTGAAACAGTTCCGTGTACAGTTCGCCCCGATCCTGGAAATAGCTGGTAATTTCCTCGCGGGCCCGCTTGGCGTAACGGTCCAGGTTGGCGGGATCGTACTGGAATATGCTGGTGCGGTCATAATTGGTCATGATGTTATACAGAATGATCTGTTTTAGCGTTTCCAACCGGCCGACTTTGGATTGACGGGCCATGTCCCGCATCTGCCCCAGTAGATTTCCCAGATAGTTCTCAATGCTGGCCATCAGGATATCGCCCTTGCCATTGGGAAATTCTAGGTAAATGGTGGCTCTGGGAATCCCGGCTTCCCTGGAAATATCCTCCATGGTGGTTTTTTCAACCCCATAGTGTTTGAACAGGCTGTCAGCGGCCTGAATAATTCGCTCCCGGCGATCGGTAATCACTTTTTTGCGCGGCATAATTAAATTCTTGACGTTTTAAATATAATTGTCAACAAAAATTATGGAAACATTAATCTAATGCCCGGAGAACCGGTATCCACCGCTTAAAAGATGAGCTTGCAAGGCTCAAGACATGGTATTGATTTGGCTTTTGGGTATCTTTTCAGTATAAATAAGGTTCACTTTGCCAGGAACAGACTGGATTACGATGAGCCTTTCCTATCAAGGGCGCCCGGCCCGTGGCGAGAATCCCTTTGAAATATTTGACACGCCGCCACGCCCAGCCCGGACGAATCCGGCGCCGCATCGTCGCATACCGAGACCCCCTGCCCCTGTCGGTGGACATGCTGGATCGGTTGCAGCACCACCGCCAATAAAAAAAAGGATGGTACGCCAGCAAGCTCGGCCTTCTCTAAAGGCGGTTGCCGGAGTGGTGGCTCTGCTGCTGGTTGGTTTCTCTCTGTTGCCAGTTCCTTTGCAGAAGCGTTTTTATGGCTTTCTCAGGGGAACGCCTGTTTCTATTGAGCGCATAGACCCCGTGCCGGTGGCTTACGATTATATTTCTTCCGCCTTTGGTAAACGCTGGGGAAGACAGCATCAAGGCATTGATTTTGCAGCGCCCCATGGAGCGCCCATTTATGCCATGTCGGCTGGAACGGTTGTTTACAGCGGTTGGGAATCGGGTTACGGCAAAAGTGTGGTGATTGATCACGGCAATGGCACCCAGACCCGCTATGCGCATTGCTCCAAGTTGCTGGTAAAAACCGGTAAAGTGGTTAGTAAAGGTCAGAAAATCGCAAAAATCGGTTCTACCGGGCACTCTACCGGCCCTCATCTGCACTTTGAAGTGATTGTGAAGGGTGTTCGCAAAAACCCGGCCTGGTATTATGCGTTCGCAACCTCCGATGAGGCGGCAGTCGCCCAGGCAAAGCCGTAGTTTAGGGGGACCGCCGTTAACGTTAAGAGGGTGGGTGCTTTCGGGTGGCTGCTTTGATGTTGATCAGCTCCACCAGCAGCGCGAAAGCCAGCGAGAAGTAGACATAACCGCGCGGAATATGGAAATGGAAGGCTTCGGCTACCAGCAGGGTCCCAATCATCAATAAAAAGCTGAGGGCCAGGATTTTAATGGAGGGGTGGCGATCGATGAAATCACCGATGGAGCCGGAGGCGGCAATCATAATGCCCAGTGAAATCAGGATGGCCACCACCATAATGGGGATGTTAGACACCAATCCCACCGCAGTAATGATGGAATCCAGCGAAAACACCATGTCAATCAGAATGATCTGAATAATGACGTTTTGCATGGTAACCACCTTCAGGTTTGTGGCTTGCTCCCCATGCGGATCGACTTCCATTTTCTCGTAGATCTCATGGGCGCTTTTGGCAATCAGAAATAAGCCGCCCGCCAGTAACACAACGTCTTTGCCTGAGAAGTCCAAGCCGCCCAGCGTCATAAACGGCTGGGTCAGCTTGGTCAACCAGGCAATACTCAGTAAAAGCACCAACCGTCCGGCAAGCGCCAGTAACAAACCAATAGTACGAGCCTTTTGGCGCTGCTCCACGGGAAGCTTACCGGCCAGAATCGAAATGAAAATGATGTTATCGATTCCCAGCACCACTTCCAGCAGGGTCAGGCTAATCAAGCTCAGGTAAATTCCTGGGTCTTGCAGCATGGCTAGCATTGGGTATACCTTATTCCACTTTTACCATTTCAACTTCAAATTTCAGGGTGGCGTTCGGCGGAATGACCGGCGGAGCACCATCTTCACCATACGCTTTTTCGGGCGGAATGGTCAAGATACGTTTGCCGCCTTCTTTCATACCCACGATGCCTTTTTCCCAGCCTTCAATGACCTGGCCGGAACCCAGCCGGAACGTGAAGGGCTCGTTGCGATCGTAGGAACTGTCGAACTTTTGACCGTTGCTGGCCAGGGTTCCCAAGTAATTGACGGATACCGTATCGCCACTTTCAGCGACTTTTCCGGTGCCTTCCACCACATCCTGAATTTTGATGCCGCTGACGGACTTTGCCGCTGCGCCACTGGCAGCCTGCGTGGTAGCATCAGGCGTGGTGGCGGCTTTCGGTTCGCAAGCGCTCAGCAGCAGCAGGCTGCTGGCGGCTATGCACAGGCACAATGCCGCATTCCACATGGGTTTTTTCATGACGGGTTCTCCTCAAACATAAAACAACATAAAACAAAACCAACGGTCTGGTCTGGCCTCAGCTTCAATAAACTGTAAGGCAGAGGGTTTACGCTATACGATGTTTTCTTTTAGCGCCTTGATGGCTGCCTGCACCCGGTCGTTCACGCACAGCTTGTTCAGGATGCTTCCCACGTGTGCTTTGGCGGTATGGATGCTGATGCAAAGCTGATCGGCGATTTCCGGGTTGCTTTTGCCCGCCACAATTAGCTGAAGCACTTCCAATTCGCGCTCGGTCAGCTCGGAGTCGGGGTTGGCTTCTGCGTTGGCCTGGCGTCTTTGCAGTGTCAGTGAGCCGGGATCGTTGACCAGGGTCAAGACCATGGTGGCAATGGCCGGATCCAGCCATACGGCACCGTCCTGTACGGTTTCAATCACGTGTACCAGCCGCTCGGGCTTTACATCCTTCAGTACATACGCCTGTGCACCGGCGCCGAGGGCGGCAATAACCTCCTGTTCCTCGTTGTGGGAGGTCAGGATGATAATTTTCATTTCCGGCCAGCGCTTGCGCACTTCCTGGGCCATTTCAATGCCGTTCATTCCCGGCAGGCCCAAATCCAGCAGCAATACATCCGGAGTGACGTTCGTCAGTTTTGTCAGGGCTTCTTCAGCGGATTCCGCCTCGCCGATAAACTTGACTTGTGGAAATTCGCTCAGTACCGCCATCAGTCCCATACGGGTCAGGTGATAGTCCTCCACAATGAATAGACGGATGACTGAGGTTTCGGTAGAAGTAATGGCTTCCATTAGATACACCACCGTTTCAAGTGTTAAATAACATTAC
>JAJQJM010000161.1 GCA_021323475.1 Vampirovibrio sp. | reverse complement strand
TGCTGAATGCCCTGAACGAACTGAAGGAAGAGGGCATTCGCGCCCAGATTACCATTGGCTTGACCCCGATCCTGACCGAGCAGATGGCCGATGAGCATTTGCAAAACGGCTTTATCGAGTTCATGCAAACCCGCATTGAAGCCATTCAGGGCGATGTGGAACGTTATCCCGACCCTGAAGTGCCTCATTCAGGACATCTGGCATTCTTGGCCGATTATTACCACCAGTATTACACCGGCATCCTGAATGACTTTACCGTCAAGTACAAAAAGAACCTGGTGCAAGCGTTCAAGGAATTGCAAGACGCCGGCTGCATCGAAATCACCACCTCCGGCGCCACCCACGGCTTCCTGCCATTGCTGGGCACGGATGAAAGCATTCAGGCACAAATCAGAACCGGCGTGGAATCTTACCGGAAACACTTCGGCCGTAACCCCAAAGGCATTTGGCTGCCGGAATGCGCGTATCGGCCCGCCCAGGAACAGGATGATCCCGAAACCGGCAAAAAAGTATTGCGTCCGGCCATTGAAGCCTTTCTGTTTGAGCATGGCATCAAATACTTCTTCACCGAGTACCATGCGATTGAAGGCAGCGCCAGCAGCGATATCCGCCGCGACTTTGGCGTGTACCGCGATATTCAGTACATCCCGCTGCCCAACCGGCAAAATACCGGCCTGACCACACACGAAGCCTACTGGCTGAAGCATTACCCGGTGGCCGTCATTGGCCGTAACAACCGGGCCAGCTTCCAGGTGTGGTCCGCCGCACATGGCTACCCCGGCGATGGTTTGTACCGGGAATTTCACAAAAAAGATCACAACTCCGGCATGAAATACTGGCGTTTAACCAGCAAGGACAGCGAACTGGGCGAAAAAATGCTGTATGACCCGGTATTGGCGTTCAATCAAACCAAAATGCAGGCCGAGCACTTTGTTTCGCTGGTATACGACCTGCTGAAAGACCATGCCAACAAAACCGGCGAGCCCAACCTGGTGATGGTGTCCTTCGATACCGAACTGTACGGCCACTGGTGGTTTGAAGGCGTTTCCTGGCTGAAGCACGTCATTCGTCTGCTGCACAAGTGCCAAGGCGTGGACATTGAAAGCGCCAACGAATATTTGGAACACAACCCGCCGCAAACCGCCATTGAGCTCCCCGAAAGCACCTGGGGACAGGGCGGCCATTACTGGGTATGGCACAACCAGCATACCGCCTGGATGTGGCCGGTTATCCACAATGCGGAAGTACGGATGCGGCAACTGGTCCGCCAATATCCCAATGAAACCGAGCCGCTGAAACTGCGCGCCCTAAACCAGGCCCTGCGAGAATTGCTGTTGCTGCAAAGCAGCGACTGGCCCTTCCTGGTAACCACATTCCAGGCTAAGGATTATGCAGTGGAGCGCTTTGAGAAGCACGTAGACCACTTCAACCATCTGGCCGACATGCTGGAAACCAGTGATATCGATGAGCCTGAGCTGAAGGCGATGGAGGACGTGGATAACCCGTTCGCCAACATTGATTACCGCTGGTTTGAAACCTACAGCGTACCGCCGGAACAGGATGAGTTGGTGCTGCAAGCCACGGCGCACTAAGGGCTTTACAGGCAGTAGTCACGCACAGTTTCAACATTGAGAGAAGGGTGGGCATCGAGCATGGCCAATCGAATCAACCTGCTGTTGGGCGTTCATAACCATCAGCCCGTGGACAACTGGGATCATGTCATTGAAGATGCCTACGTAAAATGCTTCGCCATTTTTCCGGACGCCGATAAAGTCGGGCAGATTGAAAAGCTGAGCGACCGGGTGGAAGCCCTAACCGGCCAGCGTTCGAATGGCCTGTGGCTGGCGGAGCGGGTGTGGGAGCCGCATCTGGTAAAGCCTATTGCGCAAGCGGGCATTAAATACCTGTTTCTGGATGACAGCCACTTTAAAGCCGCCGGACTGGATGAAAACGAACTGCATGGCCGCTATACCTCCGAAGAACAGGGCTTTGTGACCGATATTTTCCCGGTGGATAAAACCCTGCGTTATCAGATTCCGTATGGCCAGCCGCAGGAGATTATCGATTACCTGGGCAGCATCGCCTCTGCGGATGGCAAGCGCAGCGCCATTTACTTTGATGACGGCGAGAAGTTCGGCGTGTGGCCGGGCAGTTACGGACTGGTCTACCGGGAAAAGTGGCTGGATAAGTTCTTTACCCTGCTGGAGAAAAATGCGGACTTCATCAATGCCATTACGCCGTCTCAGTATGTGGCGGAAACCTCTCCCATCGGGCGGATTTACCTGCCCACCGCCAGTTACAGCGAGATGATGGAATGGGCGCTCCCTGCCAAGCACATCAGCACGTATGAGCAAGGGATGAAAGAAGTGCCCGCCCAGTACAGCCGCTTCCTGCGGGCCGGGTTCTGGCGGAATTTCCTGGTGAAATACCCGGAAGCCAATAACATCCACAAAAAAATGCTGTATGTCAGCGAAAAAATCCACAAGCTGGAGCAGAAAACCGGCACCAAAAACGAAGAGGCGCTGGATGAACTGTGGAAAGGCCAGTCCAACGATATCTTCTGGCACGGGGTATTTGGGGGTCTGTATCTCACCAATCTGCGCACGGCGAATTACCAGCACCTCATCAAGGCGGAAAATATTGTGGATTCCCTGTTGCACGGGCAATCGTTCATGAACGTGGTGCAGCGGGACTTCGACTGTGACGGACATACCGATTTGCTGATTGAAACCAGCGCCCAAAACCTGTACCTCGACCCGCATGAAGGCGGCTGCCTGTTTGAACTGGATTACCGGGCCAAGAATTTCAACCTGTTGGATACACTGGCGCGGCGCTATGAGTCCTATCACGACAAGCTGAACCTGCCGGAAAACGAAAGCGGCAAGTCCCGGCAGCGCAATCTGGAGCAGCATTTGCATTACGACTGGCACCGTCGGGTTAGTTTACTGGATCACTTCCTGGGCGCGGATACCACGTTGGATGCCTTGGCTCAATCCCGCTACCCGGAACAGGGCGATTTTGTGAACCAGCCTTATACGGCCAGCGCCAGCGGCCATACGGTGACGCTGACCCGCAACGGCAATATTTGGGAAGGCGACAGGGCCATTCCCATCCGGGTGGAAAAGCAACTGGCCTTTATCGATCCGGAACAGGCCCAAACCATGATTCGCTACACCATCACCAACCAATCCAATGAAAAAGCCTCACTGTGGTTTGCCCCGGAATTCAACGTGAACCTGCTCGCCGGTGATGCCCCTGACAGGTATTACTACCTGCCTCAGGAGGAAAAAACACCCAAAGCCGCGGAAGCAGGAGCCCAGGCGGTAGCTGTACTGGAGGAGACCACCACCAAAGCCAAGCTCCGCAGCAAGAAGCTGATTTCCAAAGAGGCGTTGAAAGACGTTTACGGCATTGGCCTGCGGGACGAATGGCTGGGCATTGATTACCATCTGGTCTGGAACCGGCTGGCCAACGTCTGGCGCTTCCCGGTGGAAACCGTCTCCCAATCGGAAGCCGGGTACGAAAAAGTGTATCAATCCAGCGCCATGTTCCCCAACTGGAAATTCGATCTATCCCCCGGCCAGGAATGGCAGGTAGAAATCACCCAACGCATTTCCAGCCCTGCCATCTAGCTAAGGCATAATAACTATAAAGGCCGTATCGACTTTGCTGCGACTATAATTGGTTGCGGCTGGAAAACACGAGTTAGCAGTACGACGAGCAGAAGCACGAGAGGTAAACGCGCATGCAGCACCAGATTATCGGGGATGACATTCAGGCAGTGGTCCTGGCATTGAATCCGGGCGAGGCCGTTCGGGCCGAAGCGGGCGCCATGCTCTACATGACCGATAGTATTGAGATGAACACCACGGTGGGCACCGGCGGCGAAGGCGGCATGATGGGGGCGCTCATGTCCGGCTTGAAACGTGCTGTTTCCGGCGACAGCTTTTTCATCACCACCTTCACCGCCCAGGGTCAGTCCGGTCAGGTGGCCTTTGCGGGGCCTTATCCCGGCAAAATCATGCCCATGCATCTGAATGAAACCGGTACCTTGCTCTGCCAGCGGGATTCTTACCTGTGTTCCGACACCCAGGTGGATGTCAGTATCGGCTTTACCCGCAAGTTTGGCGCAGGTTTCTTTGGTGGGGAAGGCTTTATTCTGCAAAAGCTGAGCGGCAGCGGCACCGCCTATATCCATTCCGGCGGCGGGATTCTGCCCTACGATTTGGCGGCCGGACAGAGCTTGCGGGTCGATACAGGCTGCCTCGTTGCCATGACAGAGAGTATTGATTACGACATTCAAATGGCCCGTGGCGTTAAAAATATGTTGTTTGGCGGAGAGGGCTTATTTTTCGCCCACTTAAAAGGCCCCGGACGGGTTTGGCTACAGATTCTACCGTTTAGCCGGTTAGCTAATCGCATTATCGCGGCAGGCTCCCTAGGAGGCGCAGAGCAGAGCCGGGGCGTTGGCGGCCTCGGTGGCAATCTTCTAGGCGGCCTGATCAGCGGCGAATAGCCGGATAAACACTTAGATCATAAAGCCGTCGGAAAGCCCGGCGGCTTTATTTATAATGGGCCAATCTTCATTCATACCGATTCAGAGGGAGACGTTTTCCATGCACGAAACCTTGGCTAATCAACATGAAGCGGTCGCCCAATACAGCGCCAGGCAAATGATTGAGATGACCCGCACGGCTCACCAAAAAGCCTGGCAGATCTTGGAAGAAATTTCCGCCACCTTGAAACCCGGCATTACGGAGGCAGAGGCCCGCGAAGCCGCCCGGGTCATTTACGTGCAACACGGCGTAGAAAAATCCTGGCACCGGCCTCATATCTATTTTGGCTCCCATACGCTGCTATCCGCCTATGATCCGAAACCTAGCGAGATTCTGACGCTAGGAGAAAACGATATTGCCTACATCGATATCGGGCCCATTATTTCCGTGGATGGCGTGGACATTGAAGGCGATGTGGGGCAGACATTGGTGTTTGGCGATAATCCCATGTTTCACCAACTAAAGGCCGCTACAGAAACCATCTTTACCCAGGCCCGCGAGTATTGGCTTTCGGAGCAACCCACCGGCATTGCACTCTATCAGCATATCGCTCACCGGAGCGAAGCGGCTGGTTTCACTTTCAATCTGGAGCCAGCCGGGCATTTAATCGGCGCATTCCCTCATTTAGGCTGGAAAAATGGGCTAAGCCATTACCCCCACACCCCAGAGCCCGGCATCTGGATTCTGGAGGTTCAACTCCGTCATCCCACGGAGCCCTATGGGGCGTTCTACGAGGCTGTTTTGGTGTGATAACCATCTTCAGCAAAAAATTGAAATTAATACTTTCCAAACCCGAACATATCGAATATAATTTCCATAGAATATAGTTTCGAGGCCAGGTGTCATCAAAAAGACCTACAGCAACCGAGCATTGATCAACCCCTCATTAACCGGACAATTATCAAGAAAAGCGCAATGTAACATTTACTTTCAATTCATAGGCGCGCCAATTGCAATCCCGTACCATAGTGGGCAAGGGGTGCAACGGACTCTAATCAGGAACGTCGAAGGCATTGAGCAGTAAAAAATGCGTAAAAACAAAAAGGAAAATGTAATGGCAGTAAAAGATAAAGAATCCGCCAAGACCAGCAACAATATGGAAGATGCTTCCATCGAGGAACGTCGTAAGGTTTTAGGCTATACGCTCGATAAAATCGAGAAGGATTTCGGCAAAGGCGCCATCATGAAGCTGGGCGACCGCCAGGTGGTTAGCCTGGACGCCATTCCCACCGGGGCCTTGGCTTTGGACCTGTCGCTCGGAGTCGGCGGTTTGCCGCGTGGCCGGGTGGTTGAGATTTACGGACCGGAATCCAGCGGTAAAACTACGCTAACCTTAAGCGTAATTGCCGAAGCCCAGAGAAATGGTGGCATTGCCGCGTTTATCGATGCCGAGCATGCGCTGGATCCTGAATACGCCTCCAAAATTGGCGTCAAAATTGATGAACTACTGGTTAGCCAGCCAGATACCGGGGAACAAGCCCTGGAAATTGCCGAGCAATTGGTGCGTTCCGGTGCAGTAGACATTGTGGTCATCGATTCTGTGGCCGCTTTGGTACCCAAAGCTGAGATTGAAGGTGAGATGGGCGATTCCCACGTGGGTTTGCAAGCCCGTTTAATGTCTCAGGCATTGCGCAAGTTGACCGCTGTGGTTGGCAAAACCCGCACCACGGTTGTATTCATTAACCAGTTGCGCCAGAAAATCGGTGTAATGTACGGCAACCCGGAAACTACCACCGGTGGTAACGCACTGAAATTCTACGCCAGCGTCCGTCTGGACATTCGCCGGGTGGAAACTCTGAAAAAAGACGGCGAGGAATACGGCAACCGCGTGAAGGTTCGGGTGGTCAAAAACAAGGTGGCCCCTCCGTTCCGGGTCTGCGAGTTCGATATTCTCTTTGGCGAAGGCATCTCCTCGGAAGGCTGTGTACTGGATGTGGCTGCGGACATGGAAGTAGTGAAAAAGGCCGGCACCTGGTACAGCTATCAGGATGAAAAAATCGGCCAGGGCCGTGAAAAAGCCCGCGATTTCCTGAAAGACAACCCGGATGTGTTACAGAAAATCGAGAAGGAAGTACGCGCCAAAATCGCCGCCATGCGTACTACGGCTCCGCCTCAAGCCGCAGCTCAAGCTGGCGCTTCGGAAGCGGAAGACTAAAAGCACACTTGGCTTAAGCTGAATCTAAAACCAGAGAGTCTGTTTCGGCAGACTTTTCTGGTTTTCAGGCAAACCCATTCAACTTGTGACGGCTTACAAATTGCGTTAAAATGAGCAAGCCAATCCACAAAACCCATTATGTAGGGAACGAATAAAGCGCCCATGAGCGACAACCCCAATATAGAAGTCCTTTTTTTCGGCGATCTCGTCGGGAAACCTGGGCGTACAGCCGTTAAGGCGTACCTGGAGAGCCTGAAAGAGCGGCCGGATGTAGTCATTGCCAATGGCGAAAATATTTCCCACGGCTTTGGTATGATCCGCAAGCATTACGACGAGATGCACGAGGCCGGGGTGGATATTTTCACCAGCGGCAACCATATTTGGGACCAGAAGGAAGTCTTCAATTATATTGACGAAGTGAATCTGCTGAGACCCTACAACTTTCCGCCCACGTCGCCCGGCTGCGGGGCCAAAGTGTTCCCGGTCAAAGGTCGTAACTGTGAAATCGGGGTCGTCAACCTGATTGGGCAAGTCTTTATGGGTAACTATAATTCGCCCTGGGATCAATTGGACGAGCTGATTTACGACATGCTCGCGGTGACTCCCATCATTTTCCTGGATTTTCACGCGGAAGCCACCGCCGAAAAAGTGGCAATGGCGTGGCATGCGTCCTCCTTGGGAGTCAGCGCCATGACCGGCACCCACACCCATGTGCAAACCGCCGATTCCAAAATATTGAACAACCGGATGGGTTATATTACGGATACCGGATTTAACGGCTCTTATAACAGCGTCATCGGCATGGAGGCAACCGGCTCTCTGCAGCGGCTGAAATCCCATTTACCAACCCGCCTGGACGTTGGTCCGGATGACATTTTACAAGTCAATGCCGTGAAATTCACGATTGAGGCCAAAACCGGGGTCTGCCGGAAGGTCGAGCGCGTCAACGAGGTTTTTTCTCATACCGGTGAACCTCTCCAGCCGTTTGCCGTCCGCTAAAGCTCAACTATCAAACCATAGACGGATGGGCAATTTACCCACCCGGAGGATGGTATTCATGCGACAGAGCGGTTATAATACAAAAATGAAAGTGCTTAGTAACCAAAAAGGATCGTTTTGATTCAAACCACTTCCATTTTAGATTTGGACAAGGCCAAGAACTGGCTTAGCCAGCATTTGTCTCATGAGCGGTTTGAACATTCGATTGGGGCCCATGAGAAAGCGGTAGAACTGGCCGAAAAATTCCAGTTGCCGGTTGAGGAGCGCGAACGAGCCGCCATTGCGGGCTTGCTTCACGATACCGCCAAACTGATGAGCCCGGCAGAGCTGCTGGACTACTGCGATCAGTATAATCTGCCGATTGAGGACGTGGATCGCAAAACCCCGCAAACATTGCACCCGTTTGTAGGTGCTGAACTGGTTCGGGATGC
>JAJQJM010000036.1 GCA_021323475.1 Vampirovibrio sp. | reverse complement strand
GGGTCTGCATGACGCCGGTAAAAAAATCACCAACGAATCCACCGCGTTTTATTCCAAGGCAAAGGACGTGGATGCCAAAGTGTCCGGCCAACTTGATGCCTTGGCGGAAAGCGGACGGAAAATAGCCTTCTGGGGTGGCACCGGTAAAGCAGCCACCTTTATCAATCGCTACGGGGTAGACGTTGAGCGCTTCCCGTTGGTCGTCGATTCGGATGCGGCCAAGGCCGGAACCTATGTGCCGGGCACCGGGCAGTTGATTCAATATTCCCAGGTACTGGAGCAGCAGCCGATGGACGTGATCATTATTACCACCCAGTGGCGGGCCCAGGATATCGCCCTGGAGATCCGGGAACGCGGCATCGTGTGCGAGCAGCTTTTGCTGGAGTATCAGGGACGGCTGGTCGATTTTTACCAGGATGAACACCCGTACCGGCAGCAGTCCGGCACGGCAAACCGGGCTCAGGCTTCCGGCTGACCGGTTGGCTGTAAGCGAGACTAAGTCTTTATTTCACAAATCCGAAGATTGACATGTCGTCAAGACGAGTTGGCTTTTGATACTATAAAGGTAATGAGAAATTTCATCCGACTCTATATCAACGGCCAACCCTGCCAAATCAGTGGTAACATCGCCTTTTTGAGCCTTGCCAATTACCTGCGCTACGAGCGGCAGGCGACTGGCACCAAAATTGTGTGCGAAGAAGGCGATTGCGGAGCCTGTAGCGTACTGCTGGGCCGTATGGAAGGCGACCAACTAGTGTATCGGCCGATCAATTCCTGCATCCAGTTCCTGTATCAGTTGGATTGCACACATATCATTACGGTGGAAGGCTTGAAGCTGGACGGCAAGCTGAACCCGGTTCAGGAAGCGATGGTAGACGAACACGGCGCGCAATGCGGCTACTGTACGCCCGGCTTCGTGGTAACCATGTGCTCCCTGCTGGATAAGAAGCCCGCCCAAGTCAGTTGCCAGGATTTAAAAGACGGCCTGACCGGCAACCTGTGCCGTTGCACCGGCTATGAGCCCATTCTGCGGGCGGGGATGAGTGTAGAGCTTCCCAACATCAAGCCCATTCAGCAATTGTACCCATCAGAGCCCATGATTCGGGACTTTCAGGATCATATTCAGGAAGATGTCCGAATTGAAGCTGGCGTTCGGCTGTTTTTCTGCCCGGCATCCGTGGAAAGCGCGGTGACGTTTAAGGCGGAGCATGCCGGAACCGTGGTGGTGTCCGGTGGAACGGATATCGGCGTTATTTGCAACAAGCGCGGTATTGAACCTTCCGTCGTCATGAGTACCACTCATCTGCCAGCGTTGGAACAGATTGAATCCCAAACGGATGCGGATGGACAAACCGTATTGACGGTAGGCGCGCGGGTCACGTTGTCCGTTCTGGAAGCTTACATGAAAGACCGTGTGCCGGAACTGCATAAGATTCTGAACGTTTTCGGTGCGCCGCAAATCAAGAATGCCGGTACCTTGGCGGGAAACATCGCCAACGGTTCGCCAATCGGGGATAGTTTACCCTTCCTGATGGTGATGGACGCCGAGGTGGAACTGATGGGCGTTCAAGGTACTCGCATCGTCAACATGAACCGCTTATACAAGGGCTACCGCACCCTGGATATGCAACCGGACGAGCTGATTACCCGTATTCGTATCCCCTTGCCGACCGCCAATGAGACGTTAAGGCTCTATAAAGTCTCTAAACGCAAGCACCTGGATATTTCCGCGTTTACCGCCGCCATTCGACTGATGATGGAAGATGAGAGCATCACATCCGCAAGGTTGGCATATGGCGGCGTGGGTCCGGTGGTGTTGCGTCTGCCGGAAACCGAAGCGTTTCTAGTGGGCAAGCCCATGACGGAAGCCACTTTCCGGGAAGCCGGCAAGATAGCTCGGCAGGAAGTCACGCCGATTTCCGATGTGCGGGGCTCTCAGGCGTTTCGCCTGCAACTGGCGGAGAATATCCTGATGAAGTTTTATTTTGAAGTGGCTGAAACCCCGGAGGCCGTATGTCCGTAGTCGGCAAGAACATTCCGCACGATTCGGCCAAGGGCCACGTTACCGGGGAATCCCTTTATATTGACGATTTACCCTTTGCGCGCAACGAACTGCTCGTGGACTACTGGGGCAGCCCGGTTGCTCATGGCAGAATCCGCTCGTTAAATCTGGAAGAGGCGGCCAAAATTCCCGGCGTGGTGGCATTGTTCACCTATCGGGATCTGGGCGGCCATAATCACTTCGGCCCCATTATTGAGGACGAAATGCTGCTGGTCGAGGAACTCTGCGAATACATTGGCCAACCCATCGTGGTCATTGCCGCCGAGACCCGCAAGGCCATCGCGCAAGCCAAGAAAGCCATTCAGGTTGACATGGAAACGCTGGAACCGGTGTTTACCATTGATGACGCCATTGCCAAGCGCCAGTTCATCGGCACCACGCGCGTGATTCAACGCGGTGATTTGGATACGGCGTTTCAACAGGCGGATCATGTGCTGGACGGCACGTTCATCAATGGCGGGCAGGATCATTTTTATCTGGAATCCCAGGCGGTGATTGCCTATCCCGGCGAACATCAGACTTTAACCGTGCATTCCTCCACCCAAAACCCGAGCGAAGTGCAGCGGGAAATTGCCAATATTCTGGGATTGCAGCACCATCAGGTAGTCTGTGTGACCAAACGCATGGGCGGTGCTTTCGGCGGTAAGGAAACTCAGGCAACCCACCCGGCGGCGATGGCGGCTTTGGTGGCCCTGAAAACTCACCGCCCAGCCCGGCTGGTACTGAACAAAGATGACGATATGCGTACCACCGGCAAGCGCCATCCGTTCCAGAATAATTATAAAGTGGCTTTTAACCGGGATGGGCTGATTCTGGGCCTGCAGGTAGATTTTTATTCCGATGGCGGGGCGGCGGCGGATTTGTCCACCTCCATTATGGGCCGGGCCATGACCCATGCCGAAAACGCCTATTTCATTCCCAATATTAAAATTACCGGCACCGTGTGCAAAACCAACTTTCCGCCGAATACGGCATTCCGGGGTTTTGGCGGCCCTCAGGGCATTGCCAACATTGAAAACATCATTGAGGAAATTGCCGCCACGCTGCAACAGGATGCTTATGACATTCGCCGCTTGAACTGCTACGGCTTGCAGGAGCGCAATATGACGCCGTATGGGCAAGTATTCCAGAATAACTGGCTGCCCACCATTTTTAACCAACTGGCCGAGCGCGCCGATTATAAAAACCGTCGCGCCGAGGTGGAAGCATTCAATGCCCGGTCCCGTACCCATTTGAAGGGTATTTCCATGACGCCGGTAAAATTCGGCATTTCCTTTAATACCAAATTTCTGAATCAGGGCAACGCGCTGGTGAATGTGTACCTGGACGGCACCGTGCAGGTTTCTACCGGTGGTACGGAAATGGGCCAGGGACTCAACACTAAAATCCAGCAATTGGTGGCGGATGAATTCCACATTCCGGCGGAATCGGTGATTGTGATGTCGACTTCCACGGAGAAAAATAACAATACTTCCGCCACGGCAGCGTCCAGTGGTACGGATATTAACGGGAGCGCCGCCGTAATCGCCGCCCAAAAAATACGGGAGCGATTAATTGAATTTGCGTCCCGTCATTTCGCATTAAAAGAATTGGGCTTAATTCCGTCTACCGGGCATATTCAGTTTGAGGCCGGACAAATTTATGACAGCCGAAATCCAGATAAAAAGCTGACCTTTGCGGAACTGGTGAAACTGGCTTATTTTGATCGGGTTAATTTAGGCGAGCGTGGCTTTTACACTACGCCCGGCGTGGATTTTAACTGGGAAACCGGACAGGGAACACCGTTTTTGTACTTTACCACCGGCTGTGCCGTGTCCGAGGTATTAATCGACCGCTTTACCGGGGAGCTGAAAGTGCTGCGCACCGATATTTTGATGGATATCGGCAAGCCGATTAATCCGGGCATCGATCGCGGTCAGATTACCGGCGCCTTCATTCAGGGTATGGGCTGGGTGACTACGGAGGAGTTGAAATTCTCCGCATCCGGCGAGTTGCTGTCCCATTCGCCCACCACTTATAAAATTCCCAATATTCAGGATGTGCCCGAAATCTTTAACGTGGATTGGGTCGATAACGACGGCAACCACATGAATGTCCGCCGCAGCAAGGCCGTGGGGGAACCCCCGCTGGTGCTGGGCCTTTCCGTGTGGGCGGCGGTCAAGCATGCGTTGGGCTGCGTGTCCGGCGGGCAAATTCCCAAATTGAATTTACCGGCTACCAATGAAGAAATCCTGATGCGCCTGACGGAGCTTGCCGAGTCTCGGTCGGTCGCGCCGTCTCCTGTTACACCGCCTTTTGCCGTTTGTCCGAATGAGCCTGAAAATTAATAACGCCTGGATTCCGTGGGTCTTGTATCCCGCCGGGGACTTGGTGGCCCAGTTGATTGTCGGCGAATTGAATGGGTATCGGCTACTAATTCTGTCTTTAGTAGGTGGAACGATTTACCAGTTTGAAGTGCCGATCTGGTTTCGCTGGCTGGATCAGCGCACGGTTTCCGATCGGCAGATTGCTCAGGTTCCGGTTTTAACATGGCTGACCCAGTCGGATAGTGAGCGGCATCACCGATTGAACTGGTTCGGCAGAACGTTGGGAGCGATGCTGTATTTCAGCCCGGTTTGGATTGTGCGGCATATGTTATTTTTAGAATTAGCCACGGTTCCCTGGAATGACATTATATGGGTGGCGACGATTCAGACCTTATGGAAAGCCAGTTGCATGTCGTTCATCGTAAATATGCCGTTTTCCCTGCTGGGGAATTATATTATCCAGGCCCGGCTGCCGCTGAAATACCGATTTTTGGGCAGCATCATCATGACCGGGTTATTCAGTATCGCTTACGCGTTGGCGTACAAGTTTTTCTAGCCTGTAGGAGAACCGAAATCCCATGCTGACCTATTACGAGAAACTGCAAGGCTTATTGCTTCAGAACAGGGCTTTTGTCTCGGTGACGATGGTCAAGGGGATTGGCAGCATTCCCCAGGTTCCCGGCGCCAAAATGCTGGTGACGAGCGAAGGACTGTATCACGGTACCATTGGGGGCGGTAAGCTGGAAAAGCGAACCATTGAAGAGGCCCTTCAGTTACTTGCCGAGCCGGATCAGCAACCCGCTACCCGGCTGGTGGAGTGGAGTCTGGGGCAAGACATCGGCATGACCTGCGGCGGATCGGTCAGCCTGTTTTTTGAGCGTTTTAATCCCAATCATTGGCACATTGTGGTGTTTGGCGCCGGACACGTGGCGCAAGCCTTAATCCCCATGCTGTTAACGCTGGACTGCCGGGTAACCTGTATTGACCCTCGTCCGGAATGGCTGGCGCAACTACCGACTTCCCCCAAATTAACTTGCGTATTAGCCGAGCACATGCCCGCGCAAGTGCCGTTGTTACCGGATAATGCCTTCGTGGTGTTAGTGACGATGGGACATACCACCGATAAACCTATTTTGCTGGAAATATTGCGGACCCGATCCTTCCCGTACGTGGGGGCGATTGGCAGTCGGGCCAAGGCGATTCGCTTGCGGAACGAGATCACTGAAGCAGGATTGCCGGAAAGCGCCAAGCAGGCGTTTTTCTGCCCCATCGGGCTGGATTTGGGCTCCAACCATCCGCAGGAAATCGCCATCAGCATTGCGGCGCAGCTCATTCAGGAACGGGATAAAATCAATCAGCCCGCAAAGCCTTAGGCTCTACGGACTGATCGTTTCAAGCTGGAAATCTAGCCGGTGTACCGGTAGTTTTCCGCAAATTGCTGTAAGTTGTCGTTATCGGCAACCAGTGTTTTTTCCCGTGCCGTGGCGGATTTATCCTGCAAGGTCACCAGTTTCTGGGCCACGGCTTTTTCCACGAAGGATTTTGCCGCCTTGTAACCGGCTTCCCGCTTGAATTCGTTTTTGAATGCTTCCGGCAAGCTGTCGCGATGCAGTACGATAATGTGTTTAGGCACCAGCGCGCCAGGCATTTGACCCATTGCAACCTTCAGGCCCATCTGTTTTTTCAGGGACTCCTCGGTCACGCTCGAATCAGTGGTAACGGCCACAACCACGGACTTCTCAGTTTCCCGGTTCGGCTTGTAGGCAATGGCCATTGCATCGGCAATCCGGCTATCCGCCTGTTTAACCGCGGATTCGAATTCTTCCGGTGCTCTGCGCTCACCACCCGCATCCTTGATGAAGTTGCTCTCGCGGCCCAAAATCTGGAACTGATCCGTCAGGATTTCATTCGCTTGATCCTCCATCATGGCGGGCTTGCCGGTGGTTGCATTCAAGGAAACCAGTTGCGCTTTATCGCCCGTATGGAAATAGCGTTCGGCGTCAGCCAACCAGGGTGATTTATCAGCGGGCAAGGTTCCTTCCGTATAACGGGGAGAAACACCGGGCGATTGAACCAACATTTCACCAACGTTGGGATTTTCGGGGCTATCCAGCAATTTTACGTCAACACCGGGTAAGGGCTGACCCACATAGCCGGGGAATCCGCTTTTATTAATCGTGTTAACGCCTGCTTCGGACGAGCCGTAACCTTCCACGATTTGAAGGCTTGGGTTGATGGCTTTCAAGGCGTCGTACGTGGATTTTTTGAGCGCCGAGCCGCCGCTGACAACCACCTTAAGGTTGCGTAAGGCCTCTTGGGTTTCCGGATGTTTCTGCGCGTGAGCGACCAGTTTCTCCAGGAAAATCGGAACGGAGGGCAGCACGGTGACGTTATATTCCTGAATGGTTTTCATTACGTTGTTCAGGCTGTTTTCGTCCTTCAGCGCCGCGCTCAGGGATGGCAACAGCACCATTGGGGTCTGGCGGTTGATGCCGGTCAGCATGGTGGCCTTGCCGAAGATATGGAACAAGGGCAGCCCCAGCAGAATGGTGTCTTTCGGGCCAATCAACCCATCCAGTGCCTTGCTGACGGACTGGGTGGTGAAGGTCATGTTCGCATGCGTTTTATCGACTCCCTTCGGCAGTCCGGATGTGCCGGAAGTGAAAATAATTTCCGCCAAAGACGTCGGATTGGGCTTTACGCGCAGTTCATCCATCGCCAAGGGCGTGGTCCGCATCAGCTTGGTTTTGGCCTTGGGGGTAATGAGTTGTAAATCCTTGGGCATTGCCTGAAACAAGGTTTTAAAATCGCTGCGAATCTTAGTGGCCAGCTCTTTTTTATCGGTTTCACTGGGCGTGATGCCTTTTTCCTCAAGTTTGGCAACTGCGGCAGCCAACTTTTTCTTCATTTGCAGGTTCAGCAGGGAAAACAGCAGTTTTTCCCAGTTGTTTTGAGGCTCTTTCTTATCTGCGTAATGCTGAACCATGCGCGCGATAGACGGCTTCTGTTTAATACTGATCAATGCTTTGAAGCCTGCCATGTCTTTGAACAAGGGATCTTTCCCGAAAACGAAGGCATTGCAGTTGGGGCCGGTAATCATGTGGGTTAGAACACGGGCCTTGGTTCCTTCATCCTGCAAGGCAAGCAGGTTTAGCGGCACCACGGTGGCGCCGGCGGCAAGCGCGCCATAATAGGTATTCAACAGATCCAGGGAATTGGTTTCCGCAACGGCAATGCGTTTGTCGGCTAAGCCTTTTTTTTGGAATGCAGCGGCCATGCGGCGCGAATCGTCCAGCAGGTTGCCGTAGGTATACTCCTGGGTTTTCCCGTTGGGGCTGAAGTAACGGCTAACGTAGAATGCTGTTTTATTACGTGTGGTGGCGTCTGGGGCACCCAGAACGGCCAATTGCTGAACCAGGTCTGGACTGTTTGTATTTTCTTCCGCAGGTTTCCGGGATTGGCTGCTGTTTGCTTCGGTTTTACCTTTAAAGAAAATATCTTTTTGAGGCCCGGTCCTCAAGGAAGAAGTCTGGCTGGCGGGGTTGGTACGGGATTTCTTAGTGGCTTCCACGGATGGAAACTGAAAGGGCAGACGTGTAATATTCATCAGGAGGCATCCTCTAGGCGGCTAAGCCGAATCGATAAAAACAAAAGTATCCACACTTGAATTGGCATTGTTCTCGAGTAAATACGAGCAAATACCAGCAAGTTTGATTTTAAGGACTCAACTCTGCAGTTACAGTTTTTTTAAATTATGTATCAAAACTTGTTTATAAAGCTGGATGCTTTTGTTAGGCACATTCCAAATGTCAGTTGAGCCATGTGGTCTGGCTGACAGCAAAATAGCAGGCTGGCATAATGACCCGAACGGCAGTTTGCTAAGCTGGATCTATCCGCTAGAAAAATCCGCGTTGCCCTGACAGGGGGCATGGTCCCATCTTCGCCTTCTACTAGGCTTGCAAAGGGAATGGCAGACTTATGGTTAAAGGGCGGCCGAAGACAATAAAGGTCCGTGGTCGGCTATGCGGCAGGGCTATTAAGGGGTAGAGGCTTTCTCATCCATCGTCACGCCGCTGATAACGGAAGTTCCCAAGGCTTCGTCAGTGGTCAGCACTCCGGCTTCTAATGCAATTTCCGCCGCCTTTTTAACCTGATTGACGTTGGGATCGTATAACTCGGCGCCACTGGTATTGGTGGATTGGATAACGCCGGAATATTGGGCGCTATTTGTTTGAACTACACTGCCGAGAAGGTCGCGCGCCTGTTGAATGTCCTGGGTGCTTGCCGTTTTGTTGGCTTCAAGTTCCTTGAGCTGGGCTTCAAGCTGTTCCTGCCATTCGTCAATACTCAGAACGGCATCCGCGATAGTGACTTTACCCTGGTCGCCAGTTGGGATCAGGCTGGTGGCAAAAGCCATGTTTGGATTTATGCTGATTTCATAAGCGGCCTGAGAACTGGCCAGCTTAAATACCATATCAGATGTCTTTCTGTACCAGTCTTTCAGTTTGGGATCGGTAACCTGATCGGCCATCTTTTCCATTTTTGCGGCAGTTTGGACGCCTTTCCCTATCACGGCCTGGACATTGCCTTCGATGCTGGTTACATTGGTGCCGCCGCTGCTGGTATCCGCCAATTGAAAGCTACCGCTCCCAACGTTGTATTGGCCTTGGGGCCCAGAGGCGGATGACTGTCCCGGTGACCCGGATGCGGCGGTGAAGTTCATTTGGCTCATTGCCTGCATGGCTTTCGCGGAATTGCCCTGGGATAAATTGTCATAATTTCCGTTCACGGATTGCCCCAGCACTGTCAGGGCACCGATGGAAGCCACCCCGATGAGGCCGATGATAATGGCGTATTCCGCCAAGGTATTTCCGTACTGTTTAGAGCCAGGTTGACAAGGATTCAGCATAGGGTCTCCACTAGACAGATTGCTCTTTTATGTACTTATCGGATCGGAAGCTTGGAAACTGAAGGGTTTTAGCGAAAGCATTAATCAATGTAAAGAACGGCAGGGGAACAGAGAGACAGACAGCCCGGTAAGTCGCTTGCCCTGGTCTTATAGAATCGTCAGGCAAAAGGCCCCGGTAAGCGTATCAGCGATCGCGCACAACGATGGTGCCAGCCGCGAAATCCGCAATCCGCTTCTCTTGTTCGGTTCCCAGGATCATCAGTGAGCTGACGCCTCCTGCAAACAACATCACGTCCGCGATATTAAAAAGGCTGCGAATCAGAGATGTCACCAGGTTGATTCGGCCGCCACGAGGGGTAACCACCCGAATGCCCAGGAGCTTTTTGCCCGGTGTTTGCCCGTTCATAAACGCATGGAAGGCCCAGAAGTAGATGAAGTCCGCCAGCACAAACAACACCAGGCTTACCAGCACGGAAGCGGTATAGTTGTGAAAGATATTCATAACGGCCATGATGATGAGAACGACATAGATGCCGGCTAATACCGTCTGATCGATGATTCTGGCGACGCAGCGACGGGCGATGCCGGCAAGCGGCATGGAAAGCTCAACCAGTTCCGGCGTCCAGATGGTATGATGTTGCTTAACGTCTGAAATGCCCAAGACGGCCGATCCTTCCTTACTTTAGACTTGCATTGTCAATTTGTGATTTGCAATGTGGGGAACTGATATAACTCGTGCGTGAGTGAATTTTATCAATGAAACAACATGAATTACCAATTGAATATAGGCAGGTTTATGAGGAACTGAAGGGCCATATTCATACTTCTTCACAACGTGGGCTGAAAAGACGGGGTATTGATGATATTGAGGCGTTTGCGCACCAGTACCTGATGGGGCTTGGTATTTTAAGCCGGTTACGGGCGAACCCGGACTATCGGGGCTATGTTCCGGCGTTCCAGAAGGCATTGCTGGAAGCGAATCTGCTGCTTTACCCGGAGGAAGACGTCAGCCTGCGCAAGATAGGGTACTTTTTGTGGACCCGGTTGCCCGCCCAGTTATGGGAAAATCGTTACTATTATCTGGCTTCCACAGCAATTTGCCTGGTATCGGCGGTTATTGGCTTCCTCATTGTCCTTCAGAATTTTGAGATGGCGCCGGTATTCATTCCGACTCAATTGCGCTCCAGTCATGAGCTGGAAGCGTATTTGTTCTCCGATAATGCCCAGACCGAGATGCTGACGGCGGGCCGGAACGGTAGCGCCAGTGAGAAAGCGCTGTTTGCCACCGCATTGATGATCAATAACATCCGGGTGGCGATTATTTGTTTTACCATGGGGTTGCTGTTCGGGCTTCCTACGCTGCTAATACTGGTGCAAACGGGCTTAATGCTGGGAACCTTGCCCGCTTTATTTTACCGGGGCGATTTGGTTGGACTGGGCGCCTGGCTGCTGCCGCATGGAGTGCCGGAAATCAGTGCCATTCTTTTGTCCGGCGGTGCCGGGCTAAAATTAGGCATGTGCCTGCTGCGGCCGGGGCATGTATCGATGGGGGCGCGCATTAAAAAGGCTCTGAAAAGCGTTTCCGGCACCGTGGTTGTGTGTGTGGCGCTGCTGTTTTGGGCCGGCATCGTAGAGTCCTTCATCCGCCAAAGCCAGTTGGATAACGATACCCGCTATAAGATTGCATTATTTTCCTGTATCCCGATTGGGTTGGTGTTTTTGCGGGCTTTTTTCGCATCCCAGGCCTTAAAGCAATCGGAAGGCGTGGCGCGTAAATCATAGGGTGCTGGGCTTGCATAAAGTCGATTATTCGGAATTTTTAAGGGAATTTAAAGAAAATCCGGTTTGATCCGATACAAGGTCTATTATGGCCCATGCCAGGCTTTCATCCGCCTGGAATCGGAAAGGATACGTGATTTAATGCAACCAGTTACTGAAGCGTCGGTTTCGATTCTGGATATCGTGACTTACGGGTTTAAGAAAGCGGTCCAGGCTTTTTGGCCTGTGTCCTGGCTCTGTTTGCCGGCTTTGGTTTGCCTGGCGCTTGGCGGTGCCGTTATTGAATCCGTGCCAATCGATGACAGCGTTATCAGGGTAAAAGATGCCCTATATAAGCCGTTATCGCTGATTGTATTGTATATGAACTATGCGATTGCCCGGTATTGCCGCGATGTATTCTGGAGCGAACCGAAAGAAAACCTGTGGGCTTACATGATGCCGGATAGAACGTTATGGGGTGTTTGCGGCATTGGTGTATTAACCGTCTTTTACGGGATGGGAGCGGGTCTTTTGGGCATGCTTGGCCTGTTGCTGCTGGTAATTCCGGGGATTGCGATTTTTTCCTATTATTATGTCTGGTCTGGGATGTTTTATACCGTTTATTTGCGGAAGCCGGAAGCCGGTGTCTGGTCAGCCCGGCATGAGACCGCCCGGCTGTTCAAGGGTAATTTCTGGCGTACCGCGGGGTTGGGGCTGGTGGTCAGCCTGGTGTCCGTTCTGCCCATGTTGCCGATGGTGTTCTTATCAGGCGGCATGGAAATTCTGCGGGAAATGCCGCCCTCCTTTATGCCCACCTATGCGTTTAGTATCCTGTATGGCATTCTGTATGCCGCTATCTACTGGGTATCGTTGGGAATCTGCTTTAGCGGGTTCAGTTTTGTGTTGAACCGTTATTATCAGGAATTGCAAAGCCGCCTGGAGCAGTCGCTGAGCGGCGTGGTTCAAATGAGCGCCTTTCAGCAGCAATATCAGGAGCAAGACCGGCAAAGCGGCTCGTAATTTAATTGAACCGACTCAACCATTCGGGTTTAATATTAGTTTGATCACAAGGGCAATCCCTATTCCGAAGGATGTCGCCCGGCCTGAAACAGGCTATGCTGTGTGCAGGCCAGCCGTATTATAGTGTTGGAAAGTCGGTTCAATGTCCCAGTCCACCTCAAGCGAAATTCATACCCCCGCCTCCATTCTGGATATTATCAGTTACGGGTATAAACGCGCCATTAAAATCATCGGGCCGGTTTCCCGGTTCAGCCTTCCATTTATTTTAATATTAGGCGTCGGGAACGGGATATTTGCCTCCGCATTATACGCCCAGGGTCGGGTACAGCCCCAGGTGTTGCTGGGAAGCCTTGGTATTCTCCCCGTTTTTGCAGTTCTATCGTGGTATCTGCATTATTGTGTGGCCCGCTATGTCCGCGATGTGTTCTGGGCAGAACCGGAGAGCAATTTGTTTTCCTACTTGCTTCCCAAGCGCTCCCTGTTGGGTGCGGTTGGTGTTATGTTATTGTCGGTCGGGATGATCATTCCCTTTGCAATCGCCATTGTAATTGCGGTGTTCTTTAAATGGGTTGGCGAATTGGTTGCAGCGCTTCCAATCGTGATACTTTTTACATTTGTCCATATGGCAATCAGCCTGATTTGGGTAGCGTATCTAAAGGAATACAGTAACGGGCTATTCTCAGCGATTTCCAAGAGTATTAGCCTGTTAAAAGGCAACTTTTGGAGAACGGTTGGTTTAGGCGTATTAAATTTTGTCATATTGTGTATTTTGCTATCGCCGATGAATTTCTTTAATAGCATTATCGATGCGCTAAGCAAAGCCAGTTCTTCGGGTGTATATGGTTTTGGCCTATATAATATGCTGTCCGCTTATACAGTGCTGTTTTATATCATTAAAGTTGTACTAAGCGCTGTAACTGTATGGTTTAGCCTGTGTATCGGTTATGTAGGCGCCTTATTTATGCTGAATCGCTATCATGCGGATCTACAGGCTCGGGCTGAGGGATACGATCAGCAAAGCTCCTCTGAACTGGCATTTACCCCAAAAAGTTCCGCGGCCAATCCGATAGGGCTGTCATCACTGCGCATAACTGACCCCGATGAGCAATCATAGTGAGACCAGACGGTGGATAATAGCGAAATCAAAAAGCAAGCTGCCAATATTCTTTCCGAACCGGACTTTAAACAACACCTGAATCCGGAGCCGGTGTTCAATCTTGGGGATTGGCTGAAACAGTTTTTTGATTTTCCGACCACGCCGCGTGGACATATTGCGGATCCGATCCCCTGGCAGTTGCTGGGAACCGGATTGAAAGCGATTTTACTGCTGGTTGCCTTGTTTGGGGTTGTTCTGCTGTTGCGTTGGGTTTGGTTTAAATGGATTCACCGGGAAATCAAAATGGAATTGCCTGGAATTACCCAACAGCAACGGAAAGAAGCGCAAGAAATGTATGCGCATCAGGCGGCGGATGCTTTAAAACGGCAGGATTATCGCCTGGCGGTGCATTATCTGTTTCTGGCGGCGGTCAGTCAGGTGATTCGGGACAGCCTGTTTCAGGGTGCTGAGTTTATGACAAACCGGGAAATTGCAAACGCCACCGACTTTTCACGTTTTAAAGAGCCGGGCCGGTTGAACCGGCTGTTTATTGATATGGTGTATTTTGATGAACCGCTTTGGTTTGGCCAGGATGCTGTAACCGAGCAAAAATACCATGATTTTTTGCGTTTCTACGAGCAGTTTTCCGGACTGATTCAGGTGGGAGGCATCAGCAAACGCCATGCCTAAGCGGTTGATTTGGTTTCTGGTGGCGCTGGCCCTGGTCATGGGTTTTAATATTTTGTCTCCCATTCTGGAGCGACAGACGGCCATTAATCGCAGTGAAGATTCCAGTTTAAGCGTTCGTCCTTCCGGATATAAAGCGCTATATTTGCTCCTTCAGCGCACACAGGCCCCATCCGCAGCGCTGTGGCAACACTCCATGATGAATCTGAAAAACATGCCTCCTCATACCATTTGGCTGGTAGAGCCCGGTGACGGCCTGTTTTTTGACGGGGCGCGCTATGTCGCTCATATGCGGTCGCTGGTTGAGCAAGGAAATCACGTGATTGTTGCAATTGATGACAATACGCCACATGATCTTAAAGCGACGTTAAAGGCGATTAACACTTGGTATGGCTTATCTCTGGAGACGGATTCGCTGGGCGTTGCCAAAGAAAATTTGGCGGTGATCAGCCGCTTCCCCAGCCGAGATATTCGCAGCCTGAGCTACCAGCAACCATTGAACAATTCGGGCAAAACCGGCCGTGATTGGTTGGCTTACCGCAGTCAAGGTGGCCGGAAATTACTTGCGTTTCAGTCACAAAGTGTGAGAAATGGTGAAACATTATTATCCACCGCGCATGGCGAACCTCTCATTGTTCGATTCCACATAGGCGCTGGCTCCGTTACGGTTTTTGCCAATAGCTACTATT
Organism: Vampirovibrio sp.; assembly: GCA_021323475.1. GTDB lineage: Bacteria > Cyanobacteriota > Vampirovibrionia > Vampirovibrionales > Vampirovibrionaceae > Vampirovibrio. Next base: position 14,097 of record JAJQJM010000036.1, on the reverse strand, counting down.
TCGGAAACGGTCAATTAAGCCTAGGGGATAATGCCCCCCTGGCCGTGGCGCTTCAGGAAATGAACGGTCATGCACCGGCGTTGTTTGAAGTATATTCTGCCGGCTTCAATGAAAATCGGGATATTCTGACCTATTTGGCCACAGGCAAAGGAATTTGCCTGCTGATTACCTTGTTGCTGCTGTTGGTTGCTTTCTGTGTGTGGGTGATCTGGCAACCAATCAAGCGGAAACAATATTCCGGACACTCTAACGAGAATTATTTCACCCAAGAAGTATTTATCGATTCCCTGGCATCGCATTATATCGCGACAGGTAATTGGACAGCGTTATACGCCAAGCTGGCCGAGCAGTTCAAACGCCAGATTGAGCATAAATACCCAGGCTTGCCCTTTGACGTTCAGTTGGATCGGATTGGGCAGAATCCTTTTTTCGACGTATCTCTTGAGTCGTTAAAGGCTGTATTTGTTATGATTAGAATATCGTCGGAAAGCGATTTTATTGCCAAAAGTCAACGCTTGCTGGAGATTCAAAGAAAGGTTAACCGTAATGAGCAGCAATATGAACCCCGTGCCGGCCACCGTTCGGCATCCGCTGGAACCGCTGGTTAAACCCATACAGCAGTGGTTGTTCGGACTGGAAGAGCCGATGCAGCTAAGCCTGATTGCGCTGCTCTGTGGAGGGCATGTGCTTTATGAAGGGCCTCCCGGCACCGCCAAGACGATGATGGTGAAATTAATCGCCCAGAGCATGACCTGCCCCTTTAAGCGGGTGCAATTCACCCCGGATCTGATGCCGGCCGATATCATCGGGACCAATATTTTTAACCAGGAAAAGCATGCGTTTCAATTTAATCCGGGCCCTTTGTTCACCACTTTTTTGCTGGCGGACGAGATTAACCGGGCGCCGGCCAAAACACAATCCGCGCTGCTGGAATGCATGCAGGAGCGGCAAGTGACCGTGGACGGGACTGAATATCCGCTTTCATCGGTGTTTACCGTTTTTGCCACCCAGAATCCACTGGAACAGGAAGGCACCTATCCGTTGCCGGAAGCGCAACTGGATCGTTTCCTGTTTAAAATTATTTTCCCCTATCCGACTCGCGCGTCCGAGATTGATATTTTGAAACGCCATCATCATCAAGAAGCTCAAAGCCAGGATATTAAAGTGCAGCCGGTGTTGCGGGAAGCAGATTTATTGGCCTTGCGCTCCCAGGCAAACCGGCTGGAAGTTCAAGACAGTATTATCGGTTATGTCGCCGATCTAGTGGAACAAACCCGTGAGCATCCCGGCATTGCGGTTGGGGCCAGTCCAAGGGCCGCTATTTTGTGGATTAAAGCCGCCAAAGCCAATGCATTTTTGGAAGGTCGGGATTACGTCATTCCGGATGACATTAAGCGTGTCGGCAAACCACTATTGCGGCACCGCTTGATTTTGCTGCCCCAGGCGGAGCTGGAGGGGCGCACGGTGGACAACGTGATTGATGAGTTGTTCCTTAAAATAAAACCGCCACGTTAATTCATTGATGAAAAGTTACACGCCAACCCATCGCTTGTTTATACTGCTAGGGCTGCTGGCTTTGCTGGCGGTCGGCTGCTTTGTGTGGGACTGGTTTGCATTGATCTGGCTACTGGGATTGCTATTGACCGGCGTGACAATCATCGCTGAAATGGCGATGCTGGTGCCTGCCAAATTAATAATGCAATCCCACCGCTTCAGCCATCAGCCAACCGTGCAGACACCGGTGACCATGAGCCTGACTTTGGCAGCCAAGCTAAGTTCCAAGGTTCAGGTTGCCATTGAAGCGGTTCAGTCCGATTTGCTCTATCTTCAAGCGGTAAAGCCGAGCATCGAAATAAATGATGGCGCGATAGAGGCGCAATGGGTTGTAACGCCTAAAGAGCGCGGAAATCTGGAATGGCCGGGTACATTAATATCGTTTAGCGGGCCGTTTCAATTCATTACCAAATGGCAGCGTCTGGAACCGCTTTCATTTCGGGTGTATCCGAAGTTAAATAGCCGTCTTAGTACGATTTTGAATCCCGCCATGTTATTAGAGCAGATGGGGGTTAAGACCCACCGGTTTAAACGTGCGGATCAGTTGTTTGAATCGTTGCGGCCTTACCAGGTTGGCGATAATTACCGGCATATTGACTGGAAAGCTTCCGCACGTTCCACCAGTCTGGTGACCCGTCAGTTTGAGATGGAGAATCATCATAATATTCTGGTTTGCCTGGACAGCAGTCGTTTAATGGGAACCCTGACGGAAGGGATTACCAAGCTGGACTGGGCGATTGAAGCCACGCTTCACCTGGCGTATCTGGCTGATTACTTGAAAGATCGGATTGGTCTGGTGGTTTTTTCCAATGAGATTCAACAATGGGTGCGACCTCAAAAAGCATCTGTGGAAGCGTTTTTGCGCACCACGTACGATGTGCAATGCCAATTGGTGGAGTCGGATTTCAGCCAGGTTTGCGCCCAAATTTTAGCAACCCAGAAAAAACGCTCGCTGGTAATTTTCCTGAGTGATTTTATCGATGCGGCCAGCATGCAAGCGGTATTGCCCTCATTTGCACAGTTAAACCGAAAACATTGCAGCCTGTTCATCGGTATTGAAGATCCTGCGTATAAAAAACATTTAGGAAACTCGGCAGACATGCATTCTTCATTGGCGCTGGCAAGGCGCATTGTGGCCCAGGATTCGATGAATCGCCGTGAGGCCATATTGCGCAAACTTCGTAAAATGGGCCTGAGAGCCATTACCACCACGCCGGACATGTTGGTGGAAAACGCCATGAACGCCTACCTGGAAGCTAAGTTGCAAGGGGCTATTTAATCGCTCTGCCGGGCATTATTCGCTAGGGAAATAAGGCATTGTTCCAGCTCGCGGACCACGATGACGTCCTCAAATAATACATGGTTTTGTTGTAAAATTTGACTGCGTAATGATTCGCGATAGTGTTTGTCCGTTGCAATCCGGCAGGCTAGGTCTACATAGTGCTCCGGTGTGTTTGCGACACAATCGTGAAAATTCATTTTCTGGTAACATCCCAAGGTGTAGCGACCGCGCATGTATGCACCCGGCAAGGTGACGATGGGTGTTCCCAAGGAAAGAATCTCGTAGCTGGTAATGCCCCCGCCGAAATGCAAGGTGTCCAGCATAACGTCCGCAGCGGAGATCAAACTTAGATAGTCCTCATAAGCCAATTGAGGCAAAAAGCGAATTCGATTCGCAAAGTCCGGGATTGTTTCCTGGAATCGCGCTTTCAGCGTTTGTGTCCAGTGGGGATAAAGCCCTTCCACCAGTATGATATCCGCTTCAGGATCCCGTTCCAGAATTTGACTCAATATATTGTCAAAATCCGGGTGAAATTTGGGAAGCGTTTGAGGGCAAACATACAGATTGGCTTGATCGGGTAAATTGAGTTCATGCCTGCTTTTAAACTGTTGAGGTATGTTGGGCCGTGTATAACACGTGGGCAGATTTTGCAGCAGCCACAATTTTTCCCGGTAATGGGTTTGCGCATCGTCCGGCTCAATCAATGCGCTGGAAATATAATAATCCATATTGGGAGAGCCGGAAGTGGTGGGGTAGCCCCAGGACGTACATTGTACCGGCGCACATCGGAACAATGACAGCAGATAATTTTTGGGATCCGTCCCGATTTCAAAGTAGAACAGAATGTCCAATGCCGCGTTTTGCAGGGTGGAGACACACGGCTCAATCCGGTTGGGAAGCGCGATAAAATTCAGATCCCGCAGTTCGGGAAAAAGGCTTTGCATGCCTGCAACTCGGCTTTCCGGGCAAGCAATTTGAATATCAAATAAATCCCGGTTCAGGTGCGTTAAATACCCTCCCATCACGCGCTTGAAAACGCGCTCATGGTTTTCCGTCACCAGAAAGCCGAGCCGTATTTTTTGTCCAGTCAGCGGACGAAGGGGTAGACGCTCCGGTTGAATCCCCAATGCATTCACCATCCAGTCCGCAAAACGGGACTTAATCTCGCAATCGTTTTTCCCGTGATAGGCTAAATACGATGGAGGCTGGCAGCGCGCCTCAAACGCCTGATTCAAATCAAGGGAGGCATTGCCGGATTGCTGATTAGTTAAACTATCCAGCAGCGCCTGTCGGGCCTGAAGATTGACGGCATCCGGCTGGGGCATGGCGGGAAACAGGCTGGCCGCTCGTATCGGCCAGAGAGGCTGTTCCGGCTGTAACGCGGCGACTTTTTCATACAGGGCATAAGCGTCCTGAATATTCCCCTTGGCCTCATGCCAAACGCCCATCCTGACGTGGGCGAATAGATTGTCCGGATCATATTCGGCAAGCCGTTGATAGGTTTCCAGTTCCCCGTCCGGGTTGCCGGCTTGCTTGTATGCATGCGCAAGGAAAAAATAGGATTTTTCGAACCCGGGATTAGCCGTAACGGCTGATTCAAAATGCTGAATGGCCAATTCATATTGCGCGGTTTGCAAGTAGGCATTCGCCAGATTGAAATGCGCCAGCCAATGGCTTGCTTGTTGTTGTACCGCCTGCTGGTATTGCTGAATGGCTTGCGATGATTTTCCCTGAGCCATTAAAAAATTGCCATAATTAATTCGCAATTCCACGGACGCATCATTGAGCGCCAGCGCCTGCTGATAACAATCATCAGCTTCGGAAATTTTCCCTTCGCCGGTTAAGGCCGTCGCCAAATTCAGCAGCAGTTCGGCATGGTTTTGCTTAAAGGCCAGTCCTTGTCGATACATGTTGATGGCCTCATGGCGATGTCCTAAATCCTGAACCGCAAGCCCCAGGTGATTCCAAAAGTTTGGGTTGGAAGGCTCTTTCTCCAATGCGCGGGTGATAAACTGAATCGCGTCAGCGCTTTGCCCGGTCTGCCGTGAAATCATTCCTTGCAGGCATAACCCTTGCGCATGGTCGGGTGTGTTGCTCAACAATGTTTGGCACAGGCGGTTTGCCTCTTGCATATTCCCCTGGTTGAAATGCCGGAGCGCCTTTTCAAATAACGAGTTCGCCATTCAGTGGTTATTCCTGCCTGGTTGGGCCCTCTCTATCATGGGTGAGATGCAGGCGTAAGGGCCTCTATTGCCATTGAACCATATGAGTGCGGCCGTTACCTCCTGTGACTGGAGGAGAAGATGGGCTGATTAGCGGCATTGCCTCTGCGTCTTGTTCTGTAGGGAGTCACAAATGCTTTGTGTGACAACCACAATGGTACGTATCGGATTATTTTTGAAAAAATACTTGACAACTCAACTTGAATCGCAGAAAGTATTTTCATCGAATTCATCATGACCAGCTGAGGGATCAGGTCCTATGACGCTGGGGCAACCTGTCTGTTATTCATTAACAGCATAAGGTGCCACTTCCTGCGGCGAGACAGCCGAGAGATGAGGTGAACCCGCTTCCAGCGCCGTTCACAATAGGTTTCCCATCCGAAAGACCTAGCATATCTCGTTTGCCGAATCGCCAGTGGTGGTTCGGTTTATTGTTTCAATTCAAGGAGATATGCCGATGTCTGCAACTTTGGCAGTTCAAGAAGGGGCAGTTCAAGCGGGGACCGTTCAAGAGAGTTGTCACAACCGGCTTCAGCCGGAGTCGGGGGCAAGCGCCATTCTGGATTTGGATTGTGTCATCCAGCTTCCTACCCCATTGGAGCTGGATCATACGGTGCTAAATCACGCTGTGAACATTCAGGCTCGTTTGGTCGGCCCGAACGGTGCGCCGGTTATTATGGTGCTGGGAGGGATTTCAGCCAACCGACACGCCTGTGACTTTTCCGGGCACAATCAGGAGGATGCGGCTTTCGGCTGGTGGCGGGAAACGGTTGGCCCTGGACTTGCCGTGGATACTGAATCGTATCGGGTCCTGTCTTTTGACTTCTTTCCCGGCGATGAGGATTTGGAGGCAACTCCGGTTCACGTGACGACGCAGGATCAAGCCCGGCTCGCCAAGATAGTTTGCGAATATTTCGGCATCAAGCGCCTTCATGCGTTTGTAGGCTCATCCTATGGCGGCATGATTGCGCTCAGCTTTGGTGCGTTATACCCGGATTGCGTGGAGCATTTGGTGGTGGCTTGCGCGGCGCACCGGCCGCATGCCATGGGAACGGCCTGGCGCAGTATCCAGCGGAAAATTGTCCGCTTCGGTTTGGAGACGCAGCAGCCGGATCGCGCGCTCAGTCTGGCCCGCGAACTGGGTATGACCACCTATCGCACTCCGCAGGAATTTTCGAAACGGTTTTCCGTTCTGCCACCCGAAGAGGCGCCTGAACAGCCATTTGAAGTAGAAACATATCTGGAAACGCGGGGGCGGGCATTTATCGGTAAAATGTCGCCGGAACGCTATATTACGCTCTCCAAATCGATCGATCTGCATTACGTGGAACCCGCTTCCATTCAAGTGCCGGTCAGTTTAATCGGCTTTCGTCAGGATCAGATTGTGCCGATCGATGAAATTCGCTATTTGCACCAGCAGTTGCCCAAACCGTTGAATTACTTTGAATTTGACTCCATTTACGGGCATGACGCCTTTTTGAAGGAAACCCAGATTTTAGACGACGTTCTGAAAACGCTTTTAAAACCGTAATTTAGATCTTTGATATGTGACCCATTAACTCTGAAAAAGGAAAAGACCGATGTCCACGCTATTCTGTAATTCGAACGCCACGGAATCTGACACGTCCTGTTATCAGCCCGCTACGCTGGCTTCCCGCGCGGGGGTTGAGGCCGATCCGGCGCATGGGGCGGTGATGCCGCCGCTGTATTTATCCACCAATTTTACGTTTGACGGTTTCAAAGGCAAGCGCCCATACGACTATACCCGTAGCGGGAATCCGACCCGAGATACCGTTGGGCAGGCCATTGCGGATTTGGAAGGCGGTTTTGGGGCGGTCATGACGGCATCCGGCATGGCGGCCCTGGATTTGCTGTTTTACCATGTGAAGCCGGGAGAATTAATTTTTGCCCCTCACGACTGTTATGGTGGAACCCATCGCCTGTTGCAGCATAAGGCGGAACGCGGATATTTCCGGGTTAAATTCGTGGACCAGACGAATCTGGACGCGTTAGCCTCCGCATTTCAACAGGAAGCGCCCAAGCTGATTTTAATTGAAACGCCCAGCAATCCTTTGCTGAGACTGACCGACATTCAGGCTGTCTGCGGGTTGGCCAAGGCGTATGGCACCTTGTGTGCGGTAGATAACACGTTTCTATCCCCTGCGCTGCAGAATCCTCTGTCCTTGGGAGCCGACGTTGTTGTGCATTCCACCACCAAATACCTGAATGGCCACGGCGATGTGGTGGGGGGAGCCGTGGTTTCCAAAACGCAGGAGTTGCACCAGTTTTTTACCTGGTGGGGCAACTGCATCGGTAATACCGGCGCGCCGTTCGACAGCTACCTCACCCTGCGCGGATTAAGAACGCTGGAAGTGCGGATTCGACATCAGGAGGCTTCCGCCCTTCGTATTGCCGAGGCGCTGTCCGCACATCCGGCAGTGAGCCGGGTTTATTATCCCGGCCTGGAAAGCCATCCGGGGCATGAATTGGCCTGTCGTCAGCAAAAAGGCTTTGGGGCCATGCTCAGCTTTGAGCTGGAGGGCGGTGAACCTGCGATTCGCACATTGTTGAAACACTTGAACCTGTTCAGTCTGGCCGAATCTTTAGGAGGTGTGGAGAGCCTGATCGCACATCCGGCAACCATGACGCATGTGGCGATGGATCCGGATGCCCGCCGCCATGCAGGAATTTCCGATCAGTTATTGCGTCTGTCTATTGGTCTGGAGGCCCCGGACGATTTGTTGCGGGATATCACCTTTGCCTTGAACCAGGTTGCCCACAGCAACCGCGTCAAAATTGCATGAGAACGGGTATAAAAATACCGGCGGGAATGTTTTGATTCCCGCCGGTATCCGGTTAAGTAGGAGTTAATAATCGTTTTAGCCTAAAATGCGTTTGCCTAATTCCGCTGCCAAACGGAACGGGCCAGGCACAACGGCTCTTTGACCTGCACCGGAGGTTACATGTGGCGTTCCCGGCTGATTGTCGGAAGGCGGTTTTTTCTCCACGCAATCTACATTCAGCTTTAGCGCCTGGGCGGCTCGTACCACTTCTGCCGGGGTTAATGCCGTCTGTTTTTCGTCGATAAGCTTCTCCGTCTCGGCGTCAAAGTCGGGTTTGTCCAGGTCTGTTCCGGTCATGGTCAGCAGATATTGCTTGAGTAAGTCGTTTCCGGGACTGTTATCCGTTATGGTGCCGTTCGGAGAATTGGGGTCGGTGCTTTTGAAGGCGGCTGCAAAATTTTCCAACGATGTTCCATTCGGATACACATTGCCTTGTGCGGTAAATAGGCGCAAATTGCCCTGGGCGTCGCGACTGTTCAGACGGGCCATCAGCTTGGTATTCTGGCGGCGCGCCAGTTCAGTGCCGCTTTCGGCCAGGCTGGGATCTTCCTCGATCAGCTTGCCGTAAACCAAGGTATCCAGTGAATGGCTGATTCGTTCCTCCCGGCCGGAGGCAATGGAATCCTGATGCAAGGCTTCATGGGCGAAGCCCGAGGAGAATAAACGGAAATCTTCGCTCTCATACTGTTTATTAAACAGCAGCTCCGGCTTTTGGCGGTTGGCCGGGTCCGGTTTGCTGGCAGCAATTATGCCGGATGGCAGGTTTTCAAACCGAACACTCCGAAAGGCGCCGTTTTTAATAACGTCAATGGCGGCTTCACCGGGTGTGCCCATTAATGCCGCCAGAGATGCCTGAAGCCGGATATCGGGAACCAGGGCTTTCAGTTGGCTATCCGCCAAAAGATCCATGCCCTCCTGAATGGCGGTCTTGTTTTCCGGAAATCGGAAGGTCAGTGTTTTTTCCAGTTGTGCTTTGATTTCGGTCGAATTGACCGGCTTGACGTCGACAGGAACCAGGTCTGGCGTGTCTGTGTAAGTTTGAGGCACGAAAAGTCGGTGATCGGTCGGCTCAAATGGAGGGCATTTTAAGATTTCAAGGATGTCACCGGTGCCTTCTCCGGCCAGGGAAACATCACGGCGCGCTTGGGTGGGGAGGGTGCTCGCGTTGGCACTACCGGCCAGCATCATCAGCGTCAGCAAAGCGGATTTTTTGCCGGGTTTGGGAATATGAAACGACTTGCCGCTGGCTTCATAGGCATCGCCGGTTTGCAATTCCCCGGAAGCGATGTGGGATCTGCGGGAGCCTTGGGATTTTCCTGAAAAGACAGGCAAGGAAGGGCGAATGGTATGGATCATAATGTATTGAAACCTTATCACTTGAATCCATGACACGATATATAAAGGGTTTCTATTTTGCAAGAGATCCGACTTGGGATTTTGTTATTTTGCCATCGACGTTAAAGCTCCCCCATTTCTAAGGGACTGCTATACCTCAGAATACGGGCAGGTTGAGATGCAATATTCAGGAGTTCCGCAATTATGGCATTTTGAATGTTTTTATTTCTTTAAAGCGTAATTTTTTAACGAGCGCAGAGCAGAGAGAGAGCCTATGTCATTTTTGAATCCAACCCCAGGGTTGGGGGCGAATTTATTAGCTCCCACCAGCCTAAAATCACTGGCCGCTCTAGGCGGTACTGCCCCCGGTACTGATCCGGTAAATCCCCTGAGAGGGCAGGCGGCTGTCACCGGTATCGGGCAGTTTATGAGCCAGATGCTATTAAGCGGCACCCTTCGCAAGGCAACCAAATTGCTGACTGGTGGTGCCGGCGGCGCTCCGGGCGCAGTACCCGGCGCAGGCGCTCAGTTGATGTCCATGTTGGGGCAGGGTGGTTTAACCGCCTGACCCGACTTAGCAGCTGTTGACTGGAAATTTAACGGCGAAGAACCACCCTGTGATCGGGGGTGGTTCTTCACTTGGTTCGGCCAATCGGATCGTTGTTAGTTCATATCGATCGTCCCATTAAAGCTGGTGGCCGCCGGGAAGGTGTTGACGTTGAATCGTGGCCCGTCGTTGGCGTTTGGGCTGAAGAATGCATTGCCCAGAGCGGTGACTGAGCCGCTGTTGGTGAAGCTGCCGGTGCGGCTTCGCCCGATGATAATGCCGCCGATAGTCAGGGCCGGGTTCTGCTGTCCAATCGGGCCATTTCGGTAAGTCAACGCATCGGCCCGGATTTGTCCGGTGTTGCTCAGATTTCTGCCGGCCAGCAGGTTAATGGTTGCCCCGATTTGGGCGCCGTTCAGGAAACGGGGCCAAGCGATTGGCGGGTTTTGATTCAACGGTGGGTGGATATCGAAGAAGATGAGATTGCTTTCCATTTTGCCGTTATTGGTATTGCTGATATCCTGTCTGGCTCGTATGGTCAAACTTCCGGCATGGGCGGAGTCAAACGGAGGGCCGGCCACTGTGAATCCCGAGAGCAGGGCTTTGTTTGGAGCGATGTTAATGAAATCGTTATTGTTGATCACGTTCTGGGTGGCTGCGACATGGGTGGTGCCGCCGGACCACAGCCCTCGCGTGATCACGATGTTGTTATTGGTAATGGATCCGTTGACCAGCCAGGAAATGTGTCCTCCACCCAGGCTGAGCACCATGTCATGGAAGCCTGGACCTACTAAATGAACACCCGGCGTCCAGAGCATGTTGTTGGTTAAATTGCCGTGATTCAGGATAGTCAGGGTATTCAGGTTAAAGAATTTAGGATCGACGTTGGCATTTACCACGTTTGTGGTTAATGCCAGGGTAGGGGCCGTGCTGGCTACCACCAGGTTGGTTGTGGAGAAGGCGTCGTTCAAGGTATCGATTGCCGTGCCTCCCGGTGTGTTCACGGTTCGTACCAAGGCGTTCCCGAATCGGCCGGTCAGGGTGCTGCTGGCGCTTCCCGCCCCGTTGGCCTGGGTCAAGAGGATCCCCGCATCGGCATGCCGGATATATTCATTTCTGCGGGTGGTGATAAGGGCGCTATTGTTGCCGGTTACCACGGAACCGCCCGTTAATGGCGTATTGCTGGTGGTTACGCTGGAAACCCCGTTTACAACCAGGTTTCGGCGTATATTCACGGGGCCGGTCGCACCGGTTCCTCCTGCCCTGGTTGAGAACGTCTGCCCGCTGGCAAATGTGCCCGGATTGACCGTTATAATAGCGCCTCCCGCTCCACCGGTTCCGCCCGCGCCCCCGGTTCCGCTTGCGTTGGCTGTAGGTACGCCGCTATTTGTGCTGGCGGTCGCATTGGCGCTTGCCAACCCGCCGTTACCGCCTTGTCCGCCGTTTGCCAGAACGGAGCCTCCGCCGATGGGGTTGCCGTTGCCGCTAAACACAAAGAGTCCGCCCTTGCCGCCAATGCCTCCGCGTCCTCCCGTAGCGGCGGCGTTGGCGACCGGATTCCCGCTGCTGACGGATTCCGTATCGGTGGCGTTTGCGTTGCCGCCTCCGCCGCCACGTCCGCCATTGGCCTGCAGGTTTCCGCTATTGCGGATGCTATTTGAACTGAATGTAATAGCCCCTCCCTGCCCGCCGACGCCGCCGAGTGCGGAGATACTCAGGCTGGCGTTTTGACCATTGCCTGTTGTTAGGCTACGGCTCTGCGCCCTGCCTCCCGCACCGCCATTGGCTTGTATGGTTCCGGCATTGTTAACGCCGCTCAGGCTACTGATAGCGATGGTTCCTCCATTTCCACCAATAGCGCCGTTGCCGGCCATATCGAAAATGCCGTCCGGCGCATTCGCACCATTCGCCTGGATGGTGCGCCCGTTTACGACGCCACGGGCGGCGGATAACACGATGGTGCCCCCGTTCTTGTTCAATCCGCCGTTGGCGTTAATACTGCCCCGGTTCAGAACGTCGCCTTCGCTGTTTTGCACAATCGCGGCGTTCCGGCTATTCAAAGCACTTTTATCGGCGGCGGAAAGCACCGTGCTGTCGGCGTTATTGATAATGCCGGTGGTTGATTCGGTTTGGCTGCTTGCCACCAGACGGACCGTTCCGCCCCGGAAATCAGCGGAACCAGGAGTGGCAAACAGCGCGTTCCGCATGCTGACATCACCGGTGCCGCTGCCCGCTGTAATGGGACGAGGAACCGGATTATTGGCCAACTGGGGATTTGCTGCCATAACAGCTGAATCTCCATTATTGGGTTTAAAATCGGTACCGGCCAGCCCGTTGGCTCGGATGACGCCCTGATTATTGATGGCGCTTCCCTCAATGTTGATGACACTGGTGTCGAAGGTGCCTACCACTTTGCCGGAGGTGTCAATCAATGATCCGGTTCGAAGGTCGACGGTGCCGTTCGCGTTAATATTGACGCTGCCGCCGTCTCCCCCAAATCCCTGAGCCGTGACGCGCGCATTGCTGCCAAGGGTATATCCGCCCACGTTAAATTGCACCAGACCACCGTTGGCGCCGTTGGCGAAAATATTTCCGTTCTGGAACAGGTAGGCGGAATCCACCCAGACCTTGCCTCCATTGCCGGTATAGACGGCGCCGTTTCGGACGGCGCTGACGTCTATGTTGCCATCCAGTCTGACAATATTCCCAGGAGCCCGAAAGTATAAGGCACCGCCATGTCCGGTCGGAACACGGTTAATATCGGACTGCAAGCCCCGAACCAGATCCCCGGCATGAAGCCATAACCCGCCGTTGGTATTCTGAAACGTGGTTCTGGAGCCGGGCGTATTGAAGTAGGTGCCGGGTGCGATGTCTCGCCCGTTGTTAATGGAGTTAACCTCTCCTGGCGCGGCTTGCGCTATGGATATTGAAGCCGCGGAAATGGAAATCGCCAAAGATATTGGCAGCGCTCGACGAAAGCGCAGCACATTTGTTAACACTCTCATGCTCATTTCTCCTTACCAAGGTTATGGAAAATAGATTGAATTAATTTTTAAAGGCAGTTCAAAACACCAGAAGTAAACCCAAAATGGATGGATCAATATGAAACACTAGTGAAAAAGATTTATATGAAACCCAATTTGGTATTAACTATGTCAGTTTGAAAACGCGAAAACTATTGTCTAGTTGTATAGTAATTCCTGTAAGAAAATAAATTGGGTTATCAACAGAAATCTGATGATTGAAAGGGTGTGAATCTATGGTGGGGCTTGAGCTTTGGCTTGCTTTTCGCCTTAGGTGTGCAGCTAATATGAACTCGGCTTATTAACGCTGAATAATTTGGTTGAAAAATGCTGAGTCGATAAATAATGGTATAAATGTTGGTGTCTGTAATAATGACTATAAATTTATCGAATCAACTGAAAAGGTGTTTAAAATGCCGGTCAGGGTGCATTTTTAACTGGATTTTCCACTCTAGCCTGGTAAGGCCGAATTAATTGTTAAATCGATGATGTTTCTATCCTGCTTTCATCCAGTTCCGCTACAGTTTGTTTTAATTGTCGGTTTCGGGACGATAAGAATTCCACCTTATCCTCAAATTGCTTTTTCTCGGACAAATCTCGAATAATACCGGAGTAAAACAGGTCATTGCCTGTCTGCCAGGAAGACAGGGAAAGTTCCAGGGGGAATTCCTCCCCGTTTCTTCTTAAGCCGATCCATTCCAGGGTTTTGCCATGCAATTTCAGTATGCCGGCTTTGCTGATGTCTTTCAGCTTCCGTTGGACGCCAGGACGTAAAGACTCCGGCATCAGCATGCTGACGGGTTGCTGCAATACCTCTTCAGGCTTGTAGCCGAACATGAACTGGGCATAAGGATTCCAGAAAATAATTTGTCCGTTGGCGTCGGCCAGAATAATGCTGTCGAGAGAAGTCTCCACAATGGAGCGGAACATGGTTTCCGATTTGCGTAGAGCCTCTTCGGCCTGCTTTTGAGGCGTGATATCCTGAATTTGCGCCACGTAATACAGCGGCTGGCCTGTATCATCAAAAACCAGTGAACCGCTGAGAAATACCCACACAATCGCCCCGGACTTATGCAGATATCGTTTTTCATAATGGTAGTTTTCGATTAATGCCTGGGTGAGTTTGTGCTCATACTGGCGATCGGCCTCCAAATCATCCGGATGGGTATGATCCCGATACGACATGGACAGCATTTCCGCGCGGGTATACCCCAGCATAGTGCAAAACGGCTCATTCACCTCCAGCCAATTTCCGTTCATATCGGATAGGGCCATGCCAATAAATGATTCA
>JAJQJM010000160.1 GCA_021323475.1 Vampirovibrio sp. | reverse complement strand
GCAGACCTCAGCGTAATTGCGCTGATTGGGGAACGGGGCCGAGAGGTTCAGGATTTTATTGAGCATTCCCTGGGGCCGGAAGGCATGAAGCGTTCCGTGGTGGTGGTGTCCACCTCCGAGCAACCGGCCTTGATGAAAATTAAAGCGGCCTTGGTGGCCACCACGGTTGCGGAATATTTCCGCAAAAGCGGCAAAAACGTATTGTTGATGATGGACTCCTTAACCCGTGTGGCCATGGCTTTGCGGGAAGTGGGCTTGGCGGTGGGGGAACCGCCCACCACACGCGGTTACACGCCCAGTGTGTTCGCCTTTATGCCCAAGCTGCTGGAGCGTAGCGGAACCTCGGATACCGGCTCCATCACCGGTTTGTATACGGTACTGGTGGAAGGCGACGATATGAACGAGCCCGTGGCGGATACCGTGCGGGGTCTGTTGGACGGTCACATTGTACTCAGCCGGGAATTGGCCCACCAGAACCATTTTCCGGCGGTGGACGTGCTTTCTTCCATCAGCCGTTTGATGACCCAGATTGCGGACAAGGGCCACCGGGATGCCGCCGGCAAAATCCGGGACCTGATGGCAACCTACAAACGCTCCGAGGATTTGATCAATATCGGCGCTTACGTGTCCGGCACCAACCCCAAGCTGGATTTGGCCGTTGCCCTGAAAGACGAAATCGATCGCCTGTTGCGGCAGGACATAGAGGAAAACGCCCCGTTTGAAGCCACCGTGGAATGGATGCTGAAAATCGCGGGCCGCTGTAATTTCTAGCGTTTAACCCTGATCGTATTTGCTAGTCGTCCTCGCATTTTGAGCCGTTGTCTTTTTTGCCGGCTGCTTCGCAAATCTTGGCGGCTTTCTCGTTGGTGTCTTTCGAGTCTGTCACCGCTTCCACCGCCGCCGGATCTATATTGCTGGACAACACTTCTTCCGTTTTATTGCTGGTATTGGCCGCATTGGCCTTGACGGCATCCGTAAGGCTGGCAACAGTTTCCTTGATTACGTCGCTGACGCCGGAAGCCATCACTTCGTTTTTCTTTTGCTCCAGTTCCACGATTTCCCCGCCATGCTGCAAGGCCCACGATAATTGCCATGCGTTCAGCACCTGGCCTTCGTAGTAAATGGACGTGGATTTGAATTTGTCTGTATCGCCCGAGCTGTATTTGGAGATGGATTCCAGCATGCTTTGCAACGCGGCTACTTTATGGGCCTGGTTGGCAAGTTCCGCCAACAGGGACTTTAATTGCTCTTCCGGTGTTTTGGGAACCGTGCTTTTGGCCGCAGCGGCGGCGCCTTTTAAGCCAGTGTTCATTCTATCACCGTTGGCTCCGGTGGTTTGCGCCATAGACGGATCATAAGAAGCGCTTGAATCACCAGCGGAGACTCCGCCGGCCATGCCGGCCATAATGCTATTGGCGTGGGCCTGGGCTTCCATAAACGCGGCCTGGTCGGAGTGATACTTAAAATCCGTTTTCAACCCGGCCAGCAGATCATTCAAATCGCGCCCAAAGATCAGGAAGGCCCCTATGGCGGCTATGGTCAACAGAGAGCCGATGAGGGTGTATTCTGCAATTGTGTTGCCGCTTGAACGTCTGCCATTGAGGAGGAGCAAAAATCTTATCATGCGCCCTTCTTCTTTTTCCCTCAGCTAAATCGATATAACTGGGTATCGACCAGAGCTTAGGTTTCTGAAGAGAAACTTAACAATTTGTCACTAAAAAGGGGATTAAAAAATGAAACAGGGTGGCAGCGCGGGGCTAAAAAATAATCATTCTTCTGTGCTGCCCCAAAATTTCAAGGAAAAACGCCGTCATTTCCCACCGGCGGGAATTGCCGCTGAGAGACGGACATATCAGCGCCCTATGTAGGGAGAGCATCACCTTACATAGGGCGCTGGATTATTCAGATAAACTGAACGCCCTGAATTCCCGTCTGCCGGGGAGTCGAGGGTGCAATTCGGCGGCGATTCCTTTGTCTTAAGCGTGGCTTAAGCGGGTTCTCGCACCAGGGAAACCACCGTTTCCACGTGATAGGTCTGGGGGAACATGTCGATGGGCTGCACGGCTTGAACTTGCCAACCTTGTGCGGCTAAGAACTTCAAATCGCGGGCCAGGGTAGTGGGATTGCAACTGACATACAACAGTTGACGCTTCACCTGGCTGGAAAGCCAGTTCAACACGTCCGGCTGGCAACCTGCACGAGGCGGATCCACAATGGCCACCTCAAACGTTTCCTTCAATCCTTTTAGCACCGCGCGGGCGTCTCCCACCTTCAATTCGATATGGCTGGCGGATTGGCGGTCGCAATTTTGCCGGGCGTCGGCCATGGCGCTACGGGAGCTTTCAACGGCCAGAATCCGCCGGGCTTTCTCTTTAAAGTGCAGGGCAAAGACGCCGACTCCGGCGTACAGATCCAGCAGAGAGTCCGTATCTGGAAGTATCAGTTCATCCAGCGTGTGCAAAATTCGCTCTGCCGCTTTGCGGTTGGTTTGGAAAAAGCTGCCCACGGATACCTGAAAATCGTTCCCGTCCAATGTTTCGGTGATAAAGGGCTGGCCTTGTAACATCGTTGGTTCGCCCGGCTTGCTGGGTATATGGGCAATGCCCGCCATGTCGGGAAAGTCGGCGGATAGAGTTTGAGCCAGGGCATCCAACGCCGGGGTGTGTTCCCCTTCAAACGTCAGCAGGATTTGCCCGCCCTGGTTGATCATGGCTTCAATGCGCAGCAGGCCCGAAGCCAGCGCCGGATTGTTGCGAACTTGCTTGCGAAGGGCCAGGGCCAGTTCGTTCAAGCGATCTGGAATGATATGGCAATGCTCAAATTCCACCACGGTGTGGCTTTGTGCGGCATGGTAGCCCAGATGGTACTCTTCCGTATCCGTCAGCTCGTCGCCAGCGGGCTCCACTTCCCATTGCGTCCGGTTGCGGTAGGCCCAGGCAGTGTCATCGGAGCCCAGCGTCGGGCGAACGTCCACGTTGGGCAACTTGCCGATGCGCTCCAGGCTTTCTTTTACGATGGCTCGCTTCCAGTCCCGTTGCGCGGCGGGAGCGACTTGCTGCCACTGGCAACCGCCGCATTGCCCGAATACCGAGCAGCGGGGTTCAATCCGATCGGGGCTGGGTTGCAGAATGGTGTCAATGTGTCCCTTGGCGGGCTTGGCGGAGCCTGCGACTCGGCTTACCTGTAATTGGTCGCCCGGCGCGCTCCAGGGAACGAACAGGACTTCCCCTTCCGGAAGACGCCCTAAGCCGTCACCGCCATAGACCAGTTTTTCAACGGTTAAAGTCGTCAATTCCAATTGAGAAATCCTTTTCAATAAGCTATCTAATGAATTCAGGGCCGCTCGGTTGAGCCTGCCTGAAGTGTGCCAATTAGGCGGAGGGGCTGCTTGATCCGCCGGCAGCCAGTTCCAGCGCATGATCCTCTTCCTGTTCGCGAATGGTGCGGCGCAGGTCGGCATGCTCGGCGCGCTGCTTTTGAATGGCCGTTTGAGGCACCCACGGCGGCACTTCGCCGGGGCGTCCGTTGGGGCCAAGCCGCACGTAAACCAGGTAGCTGCTGGCTACCCGCCGAGGTTCGGCATAGTTGGGGTTAATGGCGTTTACCTCCACCTGCACTTCCATCGATGTATTCCAGGTTTTGGTAATGATCGCCTTGGCTTCCACGGTTTCCCCAATGAAGGTGGGGGCCAGAAAACTCATGCGATCCTGCTGGACGCCCACGATAGGCTGATTCAGCGCCTGCTTTTTAGCCACCATGCTGCCCACTTCATCGATGATGGACAAGATAATGCCGCCAAACACGTTGGATTGGGCGTTGGCGTCATTCATGCTCATCAGGCGGGTCATTACCACCGGCTGATCATCCGGCTCAATGGGCAGGAAGGGTGCGGTTTTACCTTCGGCGCTGCGGTTGCGTTTGCGCAAGTCAGCCGCCTGGGCCAGCAGTTGTTCTTCCTCGGTGATTGGCTCGTAGGAGGGGAACGTTATTTTTTCGCGGGTTCTGGCGTCCAGCGCCACGAACACCAGGTAAGCCGTGGCCACTTCCCGGCTTTCGCCGGTAATAAAGTTTTCCGCCCGCACAATCACCTGGGTTTCCATGGAATAGTTCCAGACCCGGCTGACCCGGCTGGTCAGGCTGATCATTTCCCACAGGCGGATGGGTTCATGGAAGTTGGTGCGGTCCATTGATGCGGTAACGACCAGCCCTCGGCGTCCATGTCGGTTTAAGTGGCTTAAGGCGGCCTCGCTGCCGACAATATCAATTAGCTTTAATACGTGTCCGGCTCGCACGAAGCCGGATTCATCCAGCAGCCACGGATAAGCGGGGGTGCGGATCAGGTGCTTATCGGGTGTGCATTCGGTCATGATGGCGATAATCCTGCATGCGGTGACGATGGGGTTCTCATTGTATACCCAGGGGAGAACGTGAGAAAAAGATAGGCTCATTATATACAACACCGGCCTAAACGGGAAATTGCCCGCCGCTTCCCAAAGCGCGGATGCTTTTCATTTCCGGTTGACGGCCTATAATCAACGGTATGAAATTACTGACGTTTGAAGTTCGGACCGTATTGGGGGCGTTTCAGCGAATCGGGCTGCTTTGGCAGGCTGAATCCGGCTTGGATGGGCTGGTGATTGACCTGAATGCGACCTACGCCCGAATGCTTGCCGAAACAGACCCGCGTCCTCAACCCCAGCGGTGGGCGGACTTTTTGTTTCCATCGCAAATGCGGGCATTTCTGGAGTTGGGTGAGCCTGCGCTGCAAGCGGCCCGTCAGGTGGAAGCGTATGTTAAAGCCCTGCCTTCGGCTGAGCCGGAAACACGATTCGGGTTAAACGGGGAGCGGTTGGTCTTTCGGCTGGGTGAAGTCACCCAGAAAACCCCGGTGCCCCAGCCACGGATGTTTCGGGATTTTCTGGCATTTGAAACCCATGTGGCCAACGGGTTCAAAAAGCGGAACGAGCCTATTCCAGAGCCCTGGTACAAGCTGCCGGTCTATTACAAGGGCAATCCCAACACGTTGCTGGGTCATGAGGAGCCCGTAATTTGGCCGCATTACACGAAACGCCTGGATTACGAACTGGAATTGGCCTGCATTATCGGTAAAGAGGGCCGCAACATTCCGCTGGAAAAAGCCTCGGAATATATTGTGGGCTACGCCGTCATGAACGACTTCAGTGCCCGCGATATTCAGCGGGAGGAAATGCTGTGCCGCCTGGGGCCCGCCAAAGGCAAGGATTTTGCAACGGCGGTTGGCCCGTGGCTGGTGACGGCGGATGAAATCAAGGATGCCCGTAACCTGCGCATGACCGCCAAAATTAACGGGGAACTCTGGTCCGATGGCAACGCGGGTACGTCCCATTGGACGTTTGAACAGATGATTGCCCATGTTTCGATGGATGAAACCCTGTATCCGGGTGATATTTTGGGGTCGGGGACGGTGGGTTTCGGGTGCGGATTGGAACTGGACCGCTGGTTGAAGCCCGGTGACACGGTGGAGTTGGAGATTGACGGGCTGGGAGTCCTGAGAAACCGGGTTGGAACCGCTGGAACGGTATAAAGCTTAATTTTTTCTTTTGACGGTCTGGGTTCGGCTTTAGCAATTTTGGATTTGCTTCGTTTTTATTGCTGCGGTATGGTTTTTATATACCACTCTTGCTAGGCACCAAGAAGGTGTCATCGCTTAAAAATCACCTTTTCCATCCATGTTCATCCATTAATTCCGGTAATTTACGGCCGGACTGTTCCATATTTCATTGTCATCACTTTATATGCAACCTTTTTTGTAGAAAGAGCAGACCACCATGATTCCTTTCAGCAATACCCATATCCATCCATCCGGCAACCGATACCCGCAGCAGCAGTTTGGCATGCAAAGCCAGGTACAGGCAGTTCAGCAGGCTGAACAGCGCTCAAGTGATGCGGAATCCATCCATCCATTGATGCAGGCTATGGATATATTGACGCTTTCCACCGAGAAAAAGATTGATGATTCCAAATCCGATGTACAAGCGTATGAGGAGTTACGCGAGATTATAAATGGGCAGGCTGATGCGTATGCCCAGTGGGTGTATCGAGACCAGCAATTACCTGAGGCGCATCAGCAGCGGATGGCAGTCGCCAAAAAATATTTGCCGAAAGAGGAATTCGGAAAGTTGATTAAGGCGATTGAAACTGCATACCAGCAGGCCCAGGAAAGAAGAGCGCTGCAGGAGGTGCAGCAGAAACAAAATAAGGCCCACTACACTGTTATTGATAAAAATTACGCGACCATTCACCAGCAAGTTGATAAAGCGCAAGCGTCCGGCAAGCAACAGGAATTAGCCGGCGTATACAACACCTTGCCGTTAAGCAGAGCATTGCAATCGCAAGCTCACGATTCCCAGAGAATGTCTGATTTGTACAGTCAGGGATTTGTAGTGCAGGAT
>JAJQJM010000159.1 GCA_021323475.1 Vampirovibrio sp. | reverse complement strand
TTTATCGGAAGACAACCTTGTCCGGGACTTGAAATATGAGCATGACGCGGGATTCCCTACGGAGCATCCGAAACCTTCATCTCGGGTTCCTGTTACGGAGAGTAAGTGCGGATCTTACCCGATACCCGGCCTCATACCGAGCAACAGAGACAGGGATAACGAACCCTCAGATAATAAAAAACAGGCCGCGAGAGCGGCCTGTTTCTTTAGAAGTAGGTAATCTAGGATTTAGTTACCATTACCGCTATAGGTTTGAGTCTGGCCGCTGCCGGTAACCGGAGTGGTCGAGGTTACAGAACCGCCAGTGCCACCTTGTCCAGCCACAGGGGCAGTACCTTCACGGCCGTCATTGCCGCCATTGGCATACAGGCTGCCGTCGTTATTAGAGCGGTTTGTGGTGTTCAGGTTGATGGAGCCGCCGTCACCGCCTTCTCCACCAGCCACGTCACCAGTGCCGCCAGCTCCGCCGTTGGCATTCATCTGGGCGTTAGCGGTGTTGTTGAAGTTTGCGGTGTTCACGGTAATATTCCCGCCATTTCCACCGTCACCACCCGTTGCCAGAATGGCATCGATCGTGGCGTCATCGGTGATAGCCAGATTGGTTGTAGCCATCGTATCGATGCGGCCAATATCACCACCATTACCACCCGCTACGCGAACCACGCCACCATTACTCACATTCTTGGTTGCAGTCAGCGTCACGTTGCCGCCGTTACCACCGTCGCCATAGGTGCCGACGCCGCCCAATGATGAGATGTAACCGTTGTTGAAGACACCGTTTCCGGAAATCATTTCAATTGAACCACCGTTGCCGCCACCAAAGTCGCTGGTAAGCAGGTTGTCTGAAGAACCGTCTGCGCTAACCTGCCCTTTGGCGTCGTTCTTCACACTACCGTTCAGATTGACGTTGGACACGTAGCTGCTAATGCTACCGGTCGCTGCGGTGGCTTCAGCAGCAGTGAAGATGCTGGTTGGACCGCCAGCGTTTGCGTTAATGAGCGCAATGGCGTTGGAATCAGCCGGGCCGGTCGCACGTAGAACAATCTTGCCGCCATCCTGGCCGAAACCTTCCATGCCAGCCGCTTTGATAATTCCATTGTTGTTTACCAAGCCGCCTTGCACGGTAATCACGTTAGCATTCAGGCCCAGATCGGTTTGACCCTTGGTGAACAGACGGGCGCCTTGCTTGATGTCAACGGTGCCGCTATTGGCATTAATGTTAATGCTGCCGCCCTTGCCGGTTTCACCCATCGCTTGAATGGAAGAGGTGGCCCCGAACATGGCTGCGCCGACGTTCATATTGACGGCACCGCCGTTGCTGCCGCTGGCAAAAATGTTGCCATTCTGATACAGGTAACCCGCATTGATCTGCACGTTACCGCCATTGCCTACGTAAGCTGAACCGGAACGCAGGGCGTTAACGTCGATATTGCCGTCCAGACGCACTACAGCACCCGGGGCGTTCAGCAGGATGGAACCGCCATTTCCGGTCGGGTTACCCACAGCATCCACTTCCAGGCCGCGTACGGTCTGACCGGAATGCAACCACAATCCGCCGTTGCTGCTGTTGTAAAAGGTGGTTTGTTGACCGCTGGTATTGTAATAGGTGCCACCGGCAATATCACGGCCATCATTGGAGCTATTGATAGCGTCCGCGAATGCGGGAACGGTTGCTGCCAAGGCAACCATCAAAGCCAGGTTAAGCTGTAACGTTTTTTTCAACATGTTAAGGTAAATCCTTTTCTATTTTAGAAATGAAACAAAATGGCCATCGTTAAAACGTCTCACGAGTATATATTTTTCAGCAATACAAACTAGGAAGATTAATTGTGAGATTGGGTTTCAAATTAAGCGGACTTTCGACTGAGAAATAGTATATTAAACAGCACCATCTGCAAAGAGCACAGCGGGTATTGTTTTGAAAATTAGCCGAATGTCTAATAAAATATTCCACTTGTCTATATATTGGTAATCCAGCTTCACTACATCATCAAATTCCTTAATTTCCGAACGGCCACTTACTTGCCACATGCCGGTCATTCCTGGCAAGGAGGCAAAGCGGACATAATGCCATGGCTTGTAGAATTCCAATTCCCTTACCAGCGGCGGACGCGGGCCCACCAGTGACATTTCGCCGCGCAGTACGTTGAAGATTTGCGGCAGTTCATCCAAACTGTACTTGCGAAGATAATGTCCAACCCGGGTTATGCGCGGATCGTTTTTCATCTTGAACATGCCGTCGCTGCTTTCGTTTTTTGCCAGTAATTCTTTCAGGCGCTTCTCAGCGTCCGGGTACATGCTACGGAACTTAAACATATTAAATTCCTTGCCGTTCAATCCAACACGCTTTTGTTTGAACAGGATTGGCCCCCTGGCATCGAGCACGATGAAGATAGCAATCAACAGCATCATTGGGGCGAAGATCATCAGGGCAAACAGGCCGAGGCTGTAATCGATGCCCCGCTTCAGTAGCCACTGAAAGGGGTGGGCTTGCGAAATATCCAAATTGCGGGAAATAAGGTAGGGATCTTCAGGAGCGTTTTGAACCAGGTCAATGCTGGAATTTTCGGCTTTTTTCAGTTGGTGAGGCGGGCGGACGGGTAGTTCAAGAATCGACATTCATATCTAACCACAAGTTTTTGGTGAGTGACGCAAGGAATAAAGACAGTTGTTTTAATCTGATAACCAGATTTAAAACAAGGGAACAAATAAGAATGGTAATGTATCACAAAATTTATTCAAGCCCTTATAATGCATCCTTGTTGTTTTATAAAAAATTGTTTTTTTAAGAACTGATAAAACATTTTTCGTCCTCGTCACGTGGTCTTTCCCTTTTAATGCACCATGCTAATTGGACGAGATGATCTGTGAATTTTTGTAATTTTTGGCTGGGTAGTCCACTATTTCAATTTTCGAACTGCAGTTTCGCGGATTTTATAGTTGTTGGGCAGAATATTGGTACGCAAGCCAAAGTGTATACGAGAAGCAGGCATGCTGTAGGGTTCCGGTCCGTTCCGGTTGAGCAGTGCGAAACCGAAGTCCACGAAACCGCCTACGAAGCGAGTGAATTGGGCCTGGAAGCCAACGCCCGCACTTAATAGTGTGGTGTTCTCCTTCAAGGTGGAAAAACCCTTTATATAATGAGTGTTGCTAGGATCCAGCATCACCTTGCCATAATCCACAAACGTCTTTCCCTGGATGCGATCCGCGAGCCACGGCGAGACGCCTCGCAGGAAGGGGATCGGCCAGCGGTGCTCCAGCGTGAAGTTATAACCACGGTCACCAACCAGTAGACCTTCGGTGTAACCCCGCACGCTACTTTGCCCACCAATCTGGATTTCCTCCGCCCCCGGCAGGGCATCAGGGGTGAATTGCATGTTGCCACGGAATATCAGCAGGTTATTTTTAGGCAGCACCTGCAAACGAATGAGTGACGTCTCGTTCTTGAAAAAGCTGACGCTTGAATTAAAGAGCTGGCGTGGCGCATACGTATTTTGGGTATGGAAGATGATGCGCCCATAACGATCGTACTTGTCGAACGTCAACCCGTGCTGGAAGCTAAAAATCTGGTCTGCGTTAGTGAGATCCTTGTCAAAGTAGGAGGTGATCCGCTTGATGTTCATCCCCCCATCTAAAGTCCAGATCCGGTTCCTGTCCAATGGTTGGGATAGCAGAACGGAGTAGCTGTAGGCATTGCCTGTAAGGGGCGGCTGGTTGCGAATGCCGAGATCGAGATCGACATGGCTGTATCCGAAGGAAAAGGCTAAATTCGTGCCCGACGCGGAAAGTGGCACTGCATAGCTTGTAGCGATTGCCTTTATACCGCCCGTTGTGGTGGACAAGCCCCTGACAGAGAGGCGATCTCCAATTCCCGTCAGATTGCTGTTGTCCAGACCGATACCGTACCTGTAATAGCCGAGGAACGGACGGCCCTGGTTATCATAGGTGCCCGAAATTTGCCAGGGCTGCCTTTCTTTCACCTGTAAGCGGATGTTCGTGGTGCCAGGTTCCGCACCCGGAGACACCATCGCTTTCATGGTAATATCCATGAAGCGGTTGACCCGGCTCATCTGCGCTGTGAAATCGTTCAAGTTCAGTGGCTTGCGCTGATCAAGCTCAAATTGACGGGAGAGCGCCCACGTCCGAAGGAATCGGTTGCCTTCCACTTCCACGGATCCGATGCGGCCTTCCAACACCCTTACCCGGAGTATGCCGTTTTCAATCTCCTGCTCCGGCACAAAAACCTGAGTAGTCAGATAGCCCTTGGCTGCGTACAGCTTTGTCAGCTTATCGGTCATATCCCCCAATTCCGCGATGCTGTCCTCACGCCCCAGATAAGTGGTTAGCACAGGACGCATCTCGTCATCGCTCAGCACTGTGTTGCCTTCTACGATGATTTGCCGGACCATGAGCCGGAATTCGCCTTGGACGGGCAGCTTTTTGGGCGTGGGCAATTCCAGCTCCACCTCCATTGGCATGGCCGTGCTGGCGTCTTTACTCACGGGAGTTGGATGGGTCGGTATCAACAGGCCTGGGTTCGCCTGGGTTGGGAGGTCGGTCGCAGCTGCCAATGCTTGGGACGGCAGCAGCAACAGTACCAATGGGATAAATAAAGACAGCGGTTTTTGCATTAGCGACAAGTTTTCGAAAAAATTCGATTAATAGTCATATGTTGGGGTAAAGGCGGTTGGAAAGGAAAATCATTGACCAGCAATAGCCTGCCACAAAATAAGTACCCTATAAATGAAAGGGCTTTTCTAAGTGTTTCATTATCTTTGGCACGACTTCCGGGAATCAGGCTAATTTCTAAATGCCTTATAATCTAGGGCCGATTTTTATCCTTTCTGAACCAATCTGAACCAATTTTATGATTCTGCAGTTTCGAATTAATGAATGCTTTTCATCCTAGAGCTTTGCTGGACTGTGATTTTACGCATTATTCCACCGTAACGCTTTTGGCCAGGTTGCGGGGCTGATCCACGTCCTTGCCGAGGAACTCGGCCATGTAGTATGCCAGCAGTTGCAGCGGGATGGTGGTAATCAGCGGAGACAGGGGCTCCATGCATTCGGGAATTTCCAGAATGTCCTCAAAGGTGGAGTGCAATTCCTTGGGAATGGGCGTGTTGCTGATGGCAATCACGCGGGCTTCCCGGGCTTTGGCTTCCTGGCAGTTGGAAATCATCTTTTCAAACACCGGGCCTTTGGTCAGCACGGAAATCACCGGGATATTGCTGTCCAGCATGGCGATGGGGCCGTGTTTCAGCTCGCTGCCGGAATAGCCTTCGGCGTGGATGTAGCTGATTTCCTTCAGCTTCAATGCGCCTTCCATGGCCACCGGGAAGTTCACGCCCCGGGCGATAAACAGCACATCGCGGGCGGTGCCGTACTTGCGGGCCATGGCTTGCAGCGGTTCCGTGTTGTGCAACACGGTTTCAATGCGGGCAGGAATCTTCAGCAGGTCGCTTTTCAGGGCTTCCAGTTGTTCCGGGTGGCAGGTCTTGCGTTTTTCGGCCAGGGTCAGGCCCAGCAGATACAGGGCGGTCACTTGGGCGGTAAAGCTTTTGGTGGCCGCCACGCTGACTTCCACTCCGGCTCGAACCGGCATAACAAAGTCCGCTTCTCTGGCCATGGTGGAATCTTCCCGGTTGGTCAAGGTCAGCACCTTGGCGCCTTTTTGGCGGGACAGGCGCAATGCGGCCAGGGTATCGGCCGTTTCCCCGGACTGGGACATGGTGATCACCAAATCCCGGTTGTTAATGAAGGGGTTGCGGTAACGGAACTCCCCGGCGGCTTCCACTTCCACCGGAACCTGAACCAGCTCCTCGATGAAGTATTTGCCGACCATCCCGGCGTTATAAGAGGTACCGCAGCCGATAATCACGATGCGGCCAATGTCTTCCAGTTGGCGGCTGAATTTTTCTTCCTGCTCCGGCGTATCGCCCAGCAGCCAGATTGGCTGATGCACGCTTTGCAGCCGACCGGTCAGAGAGTTCCGGATCACATCGGGCTGCTCGTAGATTTCCTTGAGCATGAAGTGCTTATAGCCCTTTTTATCAATGGTCAAGGGATCCGTGCTGATGGTTTCAATCACGGGCTCCACCACGTCGCCCTGCAGGTTCATAATGCGGATGCTGGTGGGGGTGATTTCGGCGATTTCCCCGTCTTTCAGGTAAATCAGCTTGTTGGTGTGCTGCACGATGGCCACGGCATCGCTGGCGACGATGAATTCCGGATTGCCATTGGCGTCCTGGCCGACGCCAATGACCAGCGGGGCTTGGTTACGGGCCGCATACAAATGGTTGGGGTGCTTTTTGGAAATGACGTTCAGGGCGTAGGCGCCTTGCAGCTTATCCAGCGCCTTCAGCATCACCTTACAAAAATCCGGCTCTTCGGCGGATAAGTGTTCCAGCAGTTGCACGACGCTTTCGGTATCGGTATCGGAGAGGAACTTGTGGCCTTTG
>JAJQJM010000035.1 GCA_021323475.1 Vampirovibrio sp. | reverse complement strand
GGACTGCAAGCCCCGGTAGTAGATATAGAGCTGAATCAGCAGCGGCGTGTTGCGGAACAGCTCCACATAGCCGATGGCAAGCCAATTCAGCCAGCGTCGCCGGGAGACTTTGGCAAAAGCCATCACAAAACCGATTGTCAGCGCCAAAACCGCCGCCAGGATAGACAAGCGCAACGTGGTGGCCAGCCCCTCCAAAAAGGTTTGCTGAATGCTCCAGTCGGTCAGAAATGTGTCCATCAAAACATTCGTCAGGGTTTGCAGGGTTTGGCGTTTAAAGCGGTATCCACCCACTTGGCTTTCAGGCGCTCCAAGGTGCCGTCTTGTTTCATCTCGGCCAAGTACTTGTTCACTTGCAGCCGCAGTTCGTCCGGCGCCTGCGCGCTTCCCTTGCGGAAAGCCAAACCGTACGGCTCATCGGACAATTTCTCGTTCAGCACCCGGAAGCCGCAGTTATCCGTTAAAAAGCCGGAAATAATGGTGTCATCGGTGGTCATGGCGTCTCCACGGCCCGATTTCAAGGCTGAGAACGCATCGGTAGAACTTTTAAAACCGGTATATTTCGCCTGCGGCAGGCGCTTTTTAATGGTCGCCTCGCTGGTGGTGCCCAGCACAAATAGAATCGTCTTGCCGTTCAGGTCGCTCAGGGATTTTACGGAACTCTTCGTCGGAACCACCACCGCCTGATGGGCAATCAGGTACGGATCACTGAAAGCAACCACCTTGGCCCGCTTCGGGGTAATAGTCATGGTGGCGGCCACCACATCCACACTGCCGGAATCAATGGCAATCACGCGCGTGGAGGAAAACACCTGCTGGAATTCTACGGCATTCTCCTTATTCAGCAATCGTCTGGAGATTTCCCGCATCAGGTCGATATCATAGCCCTTCAGTTGCCCGTCTTCGCTATCCAGAAAGCCGAACGGCTTGCTGTCGAATTTGACGCCGGCCACCAGTTTGCCCCGGTGCTGAATCTCACTGGTTAAAACCGCCTTCCGCTCGCCGCAACCCGGCAAGACGCCCAAAAGCCCGAGCAGCAGCAGGCCGCTGAGACACGCTTTGCCTCCATTCTCACGAACAAGCCGAAACAAGCTGACGGTGCGTAACATGACGTCTGTCCTCCTATAGAACAGCATACCTTACCCGGCATGATCGGGGGAACCGCTTTGTGGAAATGTCCTTCAGGCTGCTTATCCTGATGAATGCCGAATGGTAGACAGTGGGTTCGCTTCAGGCGCGCCTAAACTTTTCACCGAATCAGCCGAGATAGAAAACAGCCATTGGATGTGAATCAGATGTCGAACATCGGCCCAAACTTCCGGCCGCCCGGTCAATCCGCACAACCTTCCGTCTCCCGCTCAGCCGGCAGTGGGCCGACTCAGCCTGCCGCACACGAAACAAACCATGCCCCACCGAATCCTTCCGGAGCAAACCCTGCCATGGGTGCTGGCGCGCTGGCGCCGCTGTTTGCGCATGAAAACGCCCTGTCCGCCCAGCAATTGGTGCAATTACTGCGGAATCTACTGCAAATGCCCAAGGAAATGGTGCAATTACTAGCGCTGCTGGCCGACTTGGAGCCCAATATGAATCAGGAACTGTTAAAAAAACTGCTGACCGAGGAGGCGCAAGTTCCGATGGAGGAATTGCAGCAGTTTTTACAGAACCATATGGACAAGGCGCAGGATAAACTGCTGAAACTCCTGCAAACCAGCCAGATGAGCCTGACCGGCTCCGGCAAGCAAATGGGCGATTTGATGGGTACCCTATCCGCCCTGATGACCAAGGCGGGCAAATCCCCGGCAGAGGCCCTGCATTCCACCATCAGCCTGTATTTGCCCTACTATCCGCTGCATCCGCCGCAGGCATTCTCGCTCCGGTTTGAGCAGACTCCAGGTCAACCCGAAGAAGAGAGAGAGCAAAACGAGCAACAGCAGCAATTGGTGCTGTTTATACAAACCATCACCCTGGGTCAGTTCAGGATTGAGGTTTCCCAAGGCCAGCAACCCCAATGGCTGGCTTTGGTTGAGCATGACTCGGTCGCTTCCCCGTACCGGGAGGAGATTCAGAAGCAGGTGCATGAGGCGTTAGGAAGTCCCCTGTCCCAAACGCTTTCCCTGGCGTTTATGCAACGGGCCGGGAAAATGGAAGAATCACGGCTCCCGTCTCAATCCGATGCAACCTCTTCGAGCAGCAATCCCGCAGAAAAACAGTCAGTGGGTATTCATCCGGCAGGCGGAAACGTTCCCGCGATGGCAATTCAATGCGCTTACCTGCTGATTCGGGTGATTCTGGAAATCGATAACCGGAACGCGCTGCAACAAGGCCGGGCCGCGCTAATCTAGCGCTTCCTGCTCGATGTCCGCCCGTCGGCCTTCTGATGGCTCCACGTCATCCGGCGCGTACTCAAATTCCAGGCCGGCCATTTTAACGATATGGCCTTCCTGCGCACCGGCATTCGCCAATTCCTTATAAACGCCCATCGCTTTCAGAATGTTCATCAGGCGGTGAACGGCCTCCCGGTTCCGCATGTCGGTCACGCTGAACAGGCGGTCGATTTTGCCGCCCGACACGATAAATACCTTACCTTTGCGATGGATTTCAAACTCGCTGTCGTCGTTATCGAAAGCCCGTAAATCCGGCACCAGATGAACCACTTCCTCTTCCTTGGGCAGATTGGCCAGCATATCGAAGACCGTATGCATCAAGGTGTCCACGCCTTGGCGGGTGACTGCGGAAATGGCGAAAATCCGCTCGCTGGTTTTGGGGGCCATCAACTCCCGGTAATGCTCCACCATTTCATCCGGAACGGCATCGATTTTAGACAGCACCACGACTTGCGGTTTTTTAGAGAGTTTCTCGCTGTAGCGCGCCAATTCCCGGTTGATTAAGTCGAAATTGGCAATCGCATCCTCATCCGACGACACATCCACCAGATGCAGCAGCAAACGGGTCCGCTCCACGTGGCGCAAAAACTCATGGCCCAGGCCAATGCCTTCACTGGCGCCTTCCACCAGACCGGGAATATCAGCCACCACGACGCCATCTCCGTTGGGTTTTCGCACCACGCCCAGGTTAGGAACCAATGTGGTAAACGGATAATCCGCAATTTTGGGTTTGGCGGCGCTGATCACGCTGATCAGGGTGGATTTTCCGGCATTGGGCAGGCCGATAATGCCGACTTCCGCCAACAGCTTCAATTCCAGTTCCAGATTACGCTCAATGCCCGGCTCACCGGGCTCGGAAAACTGAGGCGATTGCCGCCGGGACGACACAAACCGGGAATTTCCCCGTCCGCCTCGGCCACCCGCCGCTACCAGCACCCGATCGCCGGATTCCTTCAGGTCGGCAATGGCGTTACCTGTGTCCGCATCTCGGATGATAGTGCCACAGGGCACTAAAATCACCACATCCTTGCCGGCCTTGCCGTGCATGTTTTTGGGGCCACCCTTTTCGCCGTCCTCGCCCTTGAAGATGGACTGGTATTTGAAGTCCATCAGGGTATTCAGGTCGCCGGTGGCCTCAATGAATACATCGCCGCCCTGACCGCCATCGCCACCCGCCGGGCCACCGAAGGGGACGTATTTTTCCCGTCGCCAGGCCACCATGCCATTCCCTCCGGAACCGGACTTGACGTGAATTGTGGCTTTATCGACGAACATGACGGGAATCCTATGCTTTGAATTGCCCCATTCTCAACGGATTGGGCATTCAACTACTATAATGGAAAAAGGAACCGGAAAGCAAAGAAAGGGAACGCGCATTGAAAACTGTGGGTGGAAATGTGAAATTATCAACGCTACTGGTGGGAGTCACCGCATCGCTGGCCCTGGGCTTCAGCGTGGCCAGCTCCCAACCCGCGCCGGTACCCGATGAAAGCATACCGCTGCGGGATAACGCGCCTGCGGCAGAAACCCTGAAGGACTCCGGCCCATTGATTACCGGCCCCAAAGCCAAAGCCGCCACTGATATTCAGGTCGCCTCCACCGTAAAACAGGGGGAAGTGCTGAAGGTTCGCATTACCGAGCCGGCTTCAGGCGCCCAAAAAGCAGGAACCGCAGCCTTGGCAGGACATAAGGCCAATTTCTTCGAACAAAAAGACGGTTCCCTACTGGCGCTGATACCGGTATCCGTCTTCCAGAAGCCGGGCAGCTACCCGCTTTCCATTTACGATAGCGGCAAAGGATTGTTGAAAACATTGAACGTGACCGTCCAGAACGGCTGGTATCGCACCCAGAACGTATCCGTCAGCAAAACTACGGCGGGTCTGCAACCATTACCGGGTGAAATGGAAGCCATTCAGGCGTTAAAAGACACCGTCACTCCGGTTAAATTCTGGTCGGAGCCCTTTATGAGCCCCACCGTGGATTGCCAGAACTCCCCATTCGGCGTCAAACGCCTGCATAACGGCGTTGCCACCGGCGACTACCACAAAGGCGTCGATTTGCGCTCTCCCTCCGGCAGACCCATCCACGCCATCAGCGGCGGAAAGGTCCAGATCTCCAAAATGTACCGCCTACATGGCGGCACCGTGGGGCTAGATCACGGTCAGGGAGTTGGCTCCATCTACATTCATATGTCCCGCCTGAATGCGCAGCCGGGCGATACGGTGAAAAAAGGCGACGTGATCGGTTATGTGGGCTCCACCGGCTTTGCCAGCGGCCCTCACCTGCATTGGGGACTGTATGTCAGCGGCATGCCGGTCAACCCCAACCAATGGATTAAGGGCGTTCCCAAGTGTAATTAAACCCTTGGGTAACTTGGGCTAACCCCTACTTTAAACTCCCGGCGGCTTAATGGCAGCAGGATTTACCATTGCCGTTCGGCGCAGTGGCTTCCTCAGCCTGTATTTCCGGTTGTGCTTTCAGAATCGAGCGCCGCACATCATCCAGGTTTAGTTCCGGCGCGCGACGGAAGACCTGGATCAGCTCGTCCATCACCCGCCCGGCGTCCTGATTTTGCACCGCTTCCACCACGCAGGTTTCCAGGTGCTGTTTTAAAATCTCTTCGGAAATTTTATCCAGGGCGGCCTGTACGGCTTTCATCTGATGCAGTACATCAATGCAGTATTTTTTCTCATCCACCATGCGATGAACGGCGTTTAAGTGCCCCATAGCCTTTGCAAGGCGGTTTTTCAACTTTTCTTTGGATTCATCGGTAATGGGCATAATGGTTCAGATTCATCCGCCACGATAACACGTCACGCTTACTGTTTCTTATCAGACCACAAGCAAAATCAAATGGAAATGCCTTGCCAGCATGCGGGCCAAAATAAATTGGGGGTCCGGTTGTGGATTTTCACCGGTTGCCGCCCGGCTAACCAGCAAACCCCACCGGGGGGTCAGCTTATGGCGGTCGCATGTTTCGCGTAAGATGCCTGTATCGTGGATGAATGCTCGTTTATAAGGAAATCGCATGGCATGTTTTTTACACTGTCTCTTCCAAGAAAAATTGCTGCCGGTGTTGTGGTTGTCGCTCTCCTGTCTGGCGCTGCTGGCGGGGATGCTCTGGCCCAAACCGCGACATTAGAGCCCCTTACGTCTTTTTCTCTTCAGGCCACCCAGGCAAAGTCCGCCCAACCGGATGACAGCCGTCTGCTGGCCCATCATGAGGGCGCCACCTCGGCGGCCAGCTCCTTGCTGGCGGAAGGCATCAGCAATACCAGCGAGGGTTCCGTGCTGGAGAGCCTGTGGGGATCGCTGCTGGTGTCTATGGCGTACCGGCGGGATCCGGCCATTAAAGCCGTCGTCAAGAAAATGAACCGCTCCAATAATGCATTTCTGCTTAGTATTGCGGGCGTCAGCGGGTTAGGACTGGCCCAGAACATCACGGTGTTATCCACCCTGAACGCTCACCAAAGCGCCGGGCGCCACCACGAGGAAGGCGAAGGACACACCACCGGCGGCGGCCACCGGGAAAGCACCGCCTCTTCCATCATGGGTCTGGTGGGCAGCGGCATTACGCTGGGCAGCATCGGGGTTCACGTATACATGGAACGCCGTTACAAACGACAACTGGAGCAAGGCCCCGCCACCGATCAGCTCCAGACCAGTTTAGCAACCCTGGTTGGGGAACGGGGCGCCCGTGAATTTCTGCAACTCTGGAGCGCCACCCACGCCGAGGCCCGCTAAGCTGAGCATTCTAAAATAAATCTCCCCATATCAAAACCGGCAGGCCCTTTTCAGGTCTGCCGGTTTGGTTTTTATAGACTCTTTCTCTACACGGAGCGTTTGAAGTCCAGGTTTTCTTTCCGCAGACGGATACTCTGCGGGGTCACTTCCATCAATTCGTCCTGCTCAATGTAATCCAGGCCAAACTCCAGGGTGACTTCAATCGGGGTTTGCAGCACTTCCAGCACATCCGCCCCGGCGCTACGCATGTTGGTCAGTTTCTTGGTTTTGCATACGTTCAGCACCAAGTCCTGACCTCGGGTGTTTTCACCAATGATCATGCCCTTGTACACCGTGGTGCGGGGCTTGATAAAGAAAATACCCCGATCTTCCACGCCCTTCAAGGCGTAAGCAGTGGCTTCGCCCGGCTCGCTGGCCACCAGCACACCGTTTCTGGATTTGCCGATTTCACCAATCCAGGGTAGGAACTCGCTGAAGGCATGGGTCATCATGCCCTGGCCCTTGGTCATGCGGATAAACTCGCTACGGAAGCCCAGCAACCCACGGGACGGAATCTTGAATTCCACCACGGTGCGGCCGCCGTTGCTTTCCATATGGCGCAATTCACCCTTGCGCTGGCAAAGTTTCTCGATGCAGCTTCCGGTCATATCGTCCGGCACATCGAAGATTAAATCCTCAAACGGCTCGCAAAGCTGGCCGTTTACTTCCTTGGTCAGAACTTCCGGCTTGCTGACCTGGAATTCATAGCCTTCCCGGCGCATGGTCTCAATCAGGATGCTCAGGTGCAATTCACCCCGACCGCTGACGATAAAGCTGTCCGGCGTGTCGGCTTCTTCCACCCGCAGGCTGACGTTGCTTTTCACTTCCCGCCACAGCCGGTCTTTCAACTGGCGCGAGGTGACGAACTTGCCTTCCCGGCCCGCCAACGGGCTGTTGTTGATGGAGAAGGTCATTTTCAGGGTCGGTTCTTCAATACTGATCAGCGGCAACGCTTCCGGCTGTGCCGGATCGGTGAGGGTTTCTCCGATTTGCACTTCCGGGATCCCGGCCACGGCCACGATATCACCGGCTTCGGCCTGCTCAATCTCGATGCGCTTCAAGCCCTGGAAACCGTACAGCTTGGTCACCCGGTGCTGACTCAGTTTACCGTCCCGTTGGAACAGGCCCACCATCTGTCCGGTGCGGATGGTGCCCCGCTTGATGCGGCCAATCACGATACGACCCAGGTAGTCGTTATAATCCAGCGTGGAAACCTGCAGTTGCAGCGAGGCTTCCTTATCGCCGGGAGGCGCCTGAATGTGCTTGATGATGGTCTCCATCAGGGCTTTCAGGTCGGTCATGTTGCCGTTGAGGGCGTCCTCTTCCGACAGGCTGGAGGTTCCGGCCAAACCGCTGGCGTATACGATGGGGAAATCCAACTGGTGCTCGTCCGCGCCCAGCTCGATAAACAAATCCACAACCCGATCCACGGCGCGCGCCGGATCGGAAGCGGCCCGATCCACCTTGTTGATAACCAGCACGATGGTCAGGCCCAACTCCAGCGCCTTACGCAACACAAAGCGGGTCTGGGGCATGGGGCCTTCCACGGCGTCCACAATCAGCAGCGCGCCGTCCACCATGGTCAATACCCGCTCCACTTCGCCGGAGAAATCCGCGTGGCCGGGAGTATCCAGAATGTTGACCTTGTAATCCTCATAGGGAATGGCCGTATTTTTCGCCAGAATAGTGATGCCGCGTTCGCGTTCCAGATCGTGGCTGTCCATGGCCCGTTCGGCCAGTTGCTCGTTCTCGCGCAGAATGCCGCTTTGGCGGATCATACTGTCTACCAGGGTGGTTTTACCGTGGTCAACGTGGGCGATAATAGCGATGTTACGGATTTTGTCGTTTAAAATCAGGCTGGGGGTTTGAGTTTCAGAAGTCATAAGGTACCATTCTGGTGACAAGTAAACTGGAGTGAGAGTGAGAGTGAGAGTGAGAGCGAGCGCTTTACACACTTTAGCTAACCATTTTCAACCGAGTATGCCCCATGTGTCAAATCACGATTGTTTTTAGTGCATTACTCGCATCGCCAGCCCCTCGTCAGAGTACCGCTCCCCTGGCCCGCAGCAAGGCCTCCGCCTCATGATGATCAAATTGAATGGCCCACTCCAGGGGTGTCTCGCCCTCCTCGTTTCTTGGATTTAATTCCGCGTTGGCGTTACACAGGGCTTCTATAATCTCTCGCATATTGCAAACCACGGCCACATGCAACGGCGAAATCCCATCATTATCGGCCAGATTCACATCCGCTCCGCCCCGGATAAGCGTCATGGCGATTTCACGGGCCTTATTGCTGAAGATGGACGCAATCGCCAAGCGCAAGGGGGTTTTCCCTTCCTGATTTCGGCTGTCCTTGTTCGCGCCCGCATCCAGCAGCATCTTCACCATCGGCAAATCACCCCGAAATGCGGCGCGGGAAAGGGCTGTATTCCCTTTGTCATCCTTTGTTTCAATATTGGCGCCCGCATTCAACAGCCACCGCATGACTTTGGGATTTCGGACCGTTACCGCCTGATGCACGGGATGAGGCGCGTTGTCGCCCCCATGATCGGCATCGGCGCCCGCCGCCAGCAACATATGAATATAAGGCAGTCCATCGCCCGGCAATTTCCCTAACCGTCGCATCGCCACAGTTAATAGGGAGAGGCCATCCAGCGCGGGAAGGCCATCGGGCTCATCCGCGCAGCCATTCGGGTTTGCACCGGCAACCAGCAGGGCCGGTATTCCCGGACCCGGCTGCCGCTCTAGTGTGTGCAGCAAGAGCCTGTCTTTTTCAGCGGCAGACTTCGGCTTCAGACCGGCAATAAGCGCGGCCTGCTCGGTTGCCAGGTTCATTAACACGTCCCGCTTCTCATTGCTCAAACCCTCAAAATCCTGCTGAAGCAACTTGCCTAAAAATGCCGTTTTTCCAGTCAGGGCCGCCCAGTCCAGGGTGGTCAACCCGGCCTGATCCTCAATCAGGGTCCTCCGCCCGGCCACGGCATCATACCGAGCAATTCGCGCGCCATAGACCAGCAAGGTGTTTAGCGTGATATCATCCGCGCCCTTGGCCAGCGCCATCATCAGGGGCGCTAAACCCATCCGGTCCGTCAGGTTTGGGTTGAATCCGCGATGGTGCATGACCATACGCGCGCCGGTATGCTGTCCTTTGTGCGTTAAAACGGAGAACAAGGGCCGCTTGGTTATCCGGCTGCGATGGTTGGGAGAGGCGGCATCCCCCTGCCGACTGGCATTGAAATCAATCGTATCGATAGACTCCAAAGCCGGATTACTGGCATCCGTGCAGGCCAATATCAGCCTGAGGCGTTTCAATTCATCCAGCGCCTCCTGTGCTGTCGACCGACTCCGCTCAAAGGTGTCCATCACCCCGTCCAGCAAATTGGCCCCCTGGCTCTCCATTACCTGAATTAACGCCTGCTCTGCCAATTCAGGAGAAGGCATACGCGTTAACGGTTTTACCGGCGCAGTTTGCATGAAGTCGGGCCGCAAGCCCGGCTTTGGGGGAGGCGTAATCACCAAAACAATCTTTCAGAATCAATATAAACCCATTGAATTTCCCGATTTGAACAGCCAGCAATCCAAAAGGCGGATGCATAGCCGGTTCGCTTGTTCAGCCTTCAATGCCGCTCCTCATTGAACTGAAGATCACGGCATTGAAGGCTGGTTAATGGTTAGGAAACAGGTCGACGCAGCCCGGAAATAAACAGCGCGACACCCCCAATCACGATGGCCCCCGCCAAAATGGGCGAATAGGGCATAATTTCGTTGCGACTGGTCGAGGTGGCCTCAATCGGCCCCACATCCAATACTTTTTCCCGCGAGGTGTAGGTAAAGCCCTGGAAGGCGTAATACGCAATGCCTACCAGCACCAACAAAATGCCGATCACTTGTTTCATTTTATTTATCCCCCCTAGTTGCAATTCCGGCTTTTATCTTAGCCGTAATCCATCGGTAAATCTATTCCCTCACGGGTGAGTTGCGGCTCAGTCGGTCGGGTAAGCGGCCAATTGGTCGCTGAGGGATTCCCACTCCGTATTGGCCGATTCCAGCGCATGGCGTTTGGCCTCCAGCAACTGACTCAAGTCGGTCAGCTTTTGGTAATCCTGCTGAATGGCCGGTTCCGCCATCCGGGTTTCCAGTTCCCCAATCTCGGTTTCCAAGGCAATAACGCGTTTTTCCAG
This sequence comes from Vampirovibrio sp., assembly GCA_021323475.1. GTDB lineage: Bacteria > Cyanobacteriota > Vampirovibrionia > Vampirovibrionales > Vampirovibrionaceae > Vampirovibrio. Next base: position 14,209 of record JAJQJM010000035.1, on the reverse strand, counting down.
TTTAGTAACCTGTTTTTCCAGGTCGCGCTTTTGTTGCAGAGGGCTTCTGCCACCGGAAACCACCGGTTTTACCCCTGCGGATGGCAGCGGTACAGGGTCCGGCTGAGCGCCTTTCGACTTCCCGTTACCGGCAGCGGCGGCTTCCAGCGCCTTGGCGCGCAGCTCCTTGCGCTTGTACAGGTAATACTCGTAATCGCCCGCATATTGAATCAACTGGCCCTCATAAATTTCCCAAATGTGGGTGGCCAGTTCCTGAATAAAGTACCGATCGTGGGAAATACACAGAATGCTTCCCTCAAACTCCCGGAACGCTTCCGTCAGCACTTCTTTGGCGGGAATATCCATATGGTTGGTCGGTTCATCCAGCAGCAGCGTGTTCGGGCCGGAAAGCATTAATTTGGCCAGGGCCACCTTGCTTTTTTCCCCGCCGCTCAGCACTTGCACCGGTTTGAATACCTCATCCCCGGTAAACAGGAAGCGGGCCAGCAAGCCTCGCACTTCGCTGTTGGTCAGTTTCGGCGAGACATTATGCAGGGTATCGAACAAAGACAGCTTCGGATCCAGTGTTTCCAGTTGGTTTTGGGAAAAATAACCCAGGTTCACATTGTGACCGGCTTTGATTTGACCCTTATCCGGCTTTTCAGTACCCAGAATCAACCGCAGCAGGGTGGTTTTTCCGCAACCGTTGGCACCCAGCAGGAAAATCCGCTGATTGCGCTCCATGTCCGCTTCCAGATTGCGGAACAGATGCTTGTCCCCAAAGGATTTCGCTACGTTTTGCAGGGCCAGTACCTCTCGCCCGCTGGCTTGCGGCGCGGGGAAGCGCACCTTCATGCGGGTTTCATCGGTATCCGGCACCTCAATGCGCTCGATTTTAGCCAGTTGCTTTTCCCGGCTCTTGGCCTGGGTACTGCGGTTGGCGCTGGCCCGAAAGCGCTCCACGAAGGCGGTTTGCTTGACGATTTCCTTCTGCTGGCGCTCATAGGCGGACAGGGTACGCTCCAAATGCTCGGCCTTTTGCTGTAAATAGGCGCTGTAATTGCCGGTCCACACCGTGATTTTGCCCAGCTCCAATTCCGCGATTTCGGTCGTCACCTCATCCAGAAAGCGGCGGTCGTGGGATACCAGCACAATGCCGCCGGGGTAGGTTTTTAAAAAGCCCTCCAGCCACTCGCAGGATTCCAGATCCAGGTGGTTGGTGGGTTCGTCCAGCAGCAGCACATCGGCGCCTTCCAGAAGCACCTTGGCCAGGTTGATACGCATCCGCCAGCCGCCACTGAAATCGGCAGTTTTCCGGTCGAAATCCGCCAGCGCAAAGCCCAAATCCTGCAATAACCGGCTGATTCGGGCATCCAGCGTGTCCGGGTCATACAGATGAATCCGCTCCTGCACAGTGACCAACTGGCTCAAGGCATCCATCTGGGCTTGCCCTTCAGCGGTTTCCAGGTGCTTTATCAGCAGCGCTTCTTCCGCATGCAGCTCATCTAACACGGCATAAACGGAACGCATCTCTTCCCGCAAGGTCAGGCCCGGTTGCAGTTGCGGCTCCTGAGACAGATAGTTGACCCGCAAGCCAGGGGTTCTGGCAATGGTGCCCGACTCCGGTTGTAAATAGCCCATAATCAGCTTCAGCAGGGTGGATTTTCCACAGCCGTTGCGGCCTACCAGACCCAAGCGGCTATGATCGCGAATCTGCAGGGTGATGTCTTCAAAAAGGGTTTCTTGCCCGAAGGTTTTGGCGACGCCAGAGAGTTGTATCATGGGGAATTTCCGGTGAGGTGGTGTGTGATTGAAGGTTTATTATACGGCAAGAGGGCCAAAGCGGCCCTCTCGGTTTCATTTGATCTCGGTTAAGATGCGGCAACGCTCAGGTTTGGCAAAGGCTGGCGCTCTTTTACGGTTTGCAGAATCAGCATGGACAGAATCATGGCAACGCCTCCCACCACCATCGCCACGGCCACGTTATTGCCGAAAGCGCTGACAATTTGGCCCACCAGCAGGTTACTAAGCACCCCGGGCGCGGCGATGAAGATATTAAAGGTACCCATCATCACGCCTTCCTTACCCTTGGGCAGGTGATCCGACAGCAAGGCGAACGGAATGGACAGGGTGGTCGCCCAGCCGATACCGATCAGGCCCATCGCAATCATAACCTGCACGGGGCTGGAAATGAAAAACATGGACGTGAACGCCGCCCCCATGCACAACAGGCCAAAGGAATGGACGGTTTTCTTGGAAGTGGCGTTGCACAACTTGCCAATCAACGCGGAAAAGGCAAAGCAGACCCCATTCAACACGGCATAACACAGGGAAGCCCATTGGACCCCCTGGGTGTAGGCTTCGCCCTCTGTCCCAGTAGCGCCGAAAATATGGTGCGGCACATACACCGAAAAGAAAGTGAACAGGCAGGCCAGCCCGAACCAGGTAAAACTATGCGCAATGCAGAGTTTCAACCCTTCAAACGGCATGCTGACAATGGACTTCATGGTGCCCACAAAGAAATTATCCTGCGGCTCATTGGCCGTCTCACTGGAAACGACCTGCGGCTTGGGTTCCGGGGTGGTAAATACCGTCCAGAACATGGCCACCAACATGGCGGTAGCGCCCAAGTAAAACAGGTTGTGCAGGGAAGGAATCGCAAACGCAATCAAAAAGGCCGCCACGGAGCCCAGGCCAATGGTCAGACTCATTAATGAGTAGGCGGTGGCTTGCTGGGTTTTATGCACCACATCCGGCACAATGGCCCGGTATGGGCCTTGGGTAATATTGATGCTCGCATCCAGAATCCACAACAGCACGGCGGCCATCAGCAGCGTGTTGGAACTGGGCATCAGCACCAGCGCAATGGCGGTCATTACCGCGCCCAGCAACAGGAAAGGACGCCGACGCCCCAGGGGCAGCCCGCAACGATCGCTAAGCGCGCCCACAATGGGTTGCACCAATACCCCGGTCACCGGCCCGGCACAGGAAATCAGACCCAGCAATTGGGGGTTGGAGCCCAGTTTTTCCAAAATCGGGCTCATTTGCCCCATTTGAATCGCCCAGGCGAACTGAATGCCCAAAAAACCCACGCTGATATTGAATAACTGGAGAAAACTTTTCTTCTTCCATGCGTCACTATCCTGCGCTTCGCTACCCGGCAAATAATCGGGCGAAACGGGTGTGTCCTGGTTAGCGGGCACTAAGGTTACTGGAGGCATAAAATGGTTTTTCCCTTCAGACTGCTGGCGAGTTACTAAAGATAAAATGAAATCCCCGGCAGGATTGCTTGCATTAAAATGCAGACCCCATCATGAAATAACTCATATTTTCCTACAGAAGTGACGAGCCTGCCATAATTTATCTTTTCAATTTAACGTTAAACAATGGCAGGCAATTATTTTCTTGGATTAAGGAAATAGAAGTGAAGATGAGCGGGAGTTACATGGCATCCCGGCAACTAAAAAGCCCCTACCCATAACTGAGTAGAGGCTTTTAACTATTTTTACAGCTTGGCTTTCTAGCTGCCGAACTCCGCAGTTGCCGCTTTAACGGCTAATTGCTGCGCCAGTGGCAGCTCACTAAGTTTTTTATCCTTAGCCTCTCCGGTCAGTTCTGCATGGGCTGTCGTTTTATTGCCGCTACCTCTTGTCCTTCTCTTGGAAACCCCTTCATCGTCCACGAAACGATAATACGGGCTGAAGTGCGCACTGGTAACTTTAGGATTCTTCGTATTCACAGTGACATTCAGAGAACCTGGATCATCGGAACTCTTCACTTCATCCGAGGTAGGGCTCAGGATGTTTTCCGGCCGATAGTAATCACGACCACCAATCAGGGCACCTAAAAACGTATTATTGTCTTCACTGGTCAACAGGCCATTACCAGGATGAAATTGGGCGATTTTATGGAAACCGTTATAGAGGATACTATCCTTTTCCTCAATACTGCCATCTTCCGTCACATAGACAGTAGGACAGAGGTTATCAGGCCCTGAGCCACCTCTCGCCCCAACGGTGTTTTTCCCAATGATATTTGCAATTTTTCCGTCAGGGCCATTATTGTGGCATCTGTTACGTGCGCCCAATACGCCGCCGGTCACGGTTGCGGTGATGGCGGCCAGGGTTCCCAGAAATACCAGGCAGACCTTTTGTCCTTTTGAGATGTGAGGGCGTTTAAATACGCGGCTGCGTCCTTCTTCCATTATAATTTCCGGACTGGGCCCTGTGCCTTGATAGACATCCCGCTGCGCCGAATCATTGGTGGAAAATTGAGAGTTTTCCTTTGAGTTGCCACTAAACCGGATTGATGTATGTTGGGGCGCAGTTCGGAGAATCGAATTCACAGGCATGAGGTTGAAGATTCCTAAATTTTAAAAATATTTACAAAAAAGGTTTTATGGTAAATACATGCGCACAAACGAATTAATAATACTATGCGCGTAGTCTGTATAAACTTTAAATCATGCTTTCAAAAATTCTGCCCAGCGCAATGAGTGAGTCAATTGAAATGCCTCTGGCCTCGGTGGCGGCGACGATTTTCAATGGTTCACTATGTGGTAGCAGCCGGAATTTTTGGGGAAGCGATTCGCTTCAAAATGCGGGTCGCGCCAATGTTAAACGAGGACGGTTGCTGCGCCTGAGGCTCCGGTAAGGGTTTGCCGCCGGCATCGGTAATTTGCATCAGGCGGCCTTGTTCACCCAGTTTGAATGTTTCGCCGGTCAATTCATCCCGGTACTCTGTTCCCGGCACCAAGTAAGGCGATTTCAACCTGAAGTCCTCTACGCTGCGTTCGCCCCAGTTCCCTTGAACGGTGCTGTATTTTTCGGTTTCAAAATCCATTTTGCCAATGTGTTTTTCCAGCGGTTTGGGCATGCCGGTATTCACCAGCACAATGGCCTGATCGCGTCCGTTATCGCGAATAATGGGCAGAATGCCTTTTTCATCGTCAATCTCTACCGGCAGGACCACACCATTATGCAGCACATCCAATTTTTGGCGGGTCTTGAAGATATTGCCGACTTCCTGGTTGAAACGGATGAAATCCGGATCGTTTTTCAGTTTATCCACCCGAATAATATTGCGGTTCTGGGCATAAATGTTCTTGGTGAATTCGCTGCCGCCCTGGGCGAATAAATCCGGCAGATAGATGGACGGATTACCCGGTAACGCGTTTTGAACGGCGAACACGCGTTTCAACTTTTCCATCATCAGCTTGTTGGCATGGGTGTAAAAACCGACCTTGACGTCATCCAGGAATTGCTTGGCCTCGTTGCAATTGTCGAACACGCCGTCAAACGCCTGTTCTTGCCAATCAGGGTTTCGGTTCAACTGGTCAAACACATTGTTCAATGCGGCATCCAGCGGCTGGTATCCGAAGTGGGCGCCCGATTGGCCGATTGCCTCATCAACCGCCGGCCACAATAGCTGTTTGAATCTTTGAATGTGCGTATCCTTCAACTCCGGATACTTGGCTTTCAGATCGCCCCAATCAAACGCCAGGGCCGTATTGGTGATAACGCCGCGCATGGCCTTGGCCTCGCTGGGCTCGTTCATCCGGCCTTTCAACAGTTCTTTCAGTTGAGCGACAGCTTGCGGGCTCACGTTGTTAAAGCCCAGCTCCTCTTTCCGTTTTTGAGGAATGATGTCAAACAGCTTGTCAATAAACTGCCCTTTCAACTCACTGGGAGTGGGGCCGTAATTCGTCAGCTTCTGCTTGGGATCCTTGCACTTCTCGTATTCATCGTAGAAGCCTTTGAGTTGAACGTAGCCATTTTCTTCCAGCTTGTCCTTGATATGGCTGTCACTGCGCTCATCCAGCCAATCCCGCATTTTGGGCAACACCCGATCCAGATCGATGCCTTGCGCTTTCAAAGCCGCTTTTTGCTGGGCGAAGCAGGCCTTTTTCTCCAGTTCCGCGCTGGCGACGATGAAGTCATCCTTCAGGCCCCACTCTTTCATATGATCCATGTTGAACAATTCCGGGTTGATCAGCATGGCATGGCTGGTAGTGGCGTAATCGTGGCTGGAGGTCAGGTTCTGGTACTGCCGTAACGCCGGGAATGGAACCGCCTGGCTCATGGGCTTCACATGTTTTCTGAAAAACTCGCTGGGGCTAATTTGCCATGCGTTGAATTCATCGGGGCGCTGGGCATAATTAATCAGCTCGTTCAGCGGGCTATACATATGCTTCATGTTGGGCGTACTGGTAAAGGTGTCATCCTCAAACAGGCTCTTCATGGCCTGGCTGGCAACGGCGTCATTGTTGGCCAGTTGCTCAAAGTCGGTCAGTTCCGCAATAACGGAGGCCTTTTTGAACGGCCCGCGCATGGTGCCGGTCAACCGGTTCCAGAATTCCTTAATAAAGGCGATTTCCTTTTTGAACAGTTCGGGCTTATCGCTCGGATCGGCGTTCCGCACGGCATCGATGTCACCCACATCTTTGGCCGCGTCAATCCGCCAGTTCAGGCCGAATTCCCGCTTTTGCAGCACCAGGTTGGCCATTTCCACCATATCCGGGTTGAGATCCTTCACTTCCTCTTCCACCATTTTGGCCAGGAAGGCGTTGCTCATCTGGTTCAAGCCTTTTTTGAGGATGCCCGGCAGCATTTTGGACGCCGTCACCGGATCCTGTTTCAGCACATCTTCCGGCAGGCTCTTGTACAGCGCCTCTTCCAACTGACTTGGGTCGGATTCCCACTCGCGCACCTTTTCCACGCTTTCACCGGTCAACGCACTGAGGTAAATCCGCTCGGCTAGCTTATCCGCCAGAATCGACTGAATCTTGGAGTTTTGCAGCTTCAACTGCACATCCGAGGTAATATCGTTATTAAAGACGGTCTGCAACTTCTCGGCCAGCTTGGTTTCAAAGGAATCCGGGAACAGCAGGTTTCGCAGCCCCTTGAAAATGTCTCCCACCAGCCAGAGGGAGGACAGAGGCTTCAATATCCGGTTGGCGATAAAGTTGGAAAAAGCGCCGCGTTTCTTGCTCAACGCTTCATTAAAGCCCGGATAACTCAGGTTCGCTTTGAATAATGGCGGCAGATTCAGCACGCTCATGGGCACTTCATGCAGCATCCGATCGGCAAAACGCTGACCCAGCTCGTCCTCGCTGTATTCCGGGCGGGCATTCTGGCGGGCCTTTTTTAATTCCTCCGCCTTCAGCAGCGTCTTATCCATTGCCGTTTCAACCGGCAACACCTTATGTGGATGCAACGCGGGATCTTCGCCGGGCTGCAAGGTAATAGCCTTCAGCCATTGGGATTCGGTGCCTCTGGGGTTGTTCTTTTTCGCCATGGCCAGCGCATGAGCCGCTTCTTCCGTGTACATGTTCATGACACGGCGGCTCAGGAAGCCGACGGCGCTCTCCAGGTAGTCTACCACCTGCGGATTTTTGGTATTCAGCAGGGCCACATCCACCTGGCCGTCCCACTTCTTGGCGGAATCGTCCTGGCTCGGCTTATCCAGGCGGAAACGTTTCCATTCCATGTATTTGCCGTACTTATCATTCCCAAAGCCGCTGTAGGTACTGCTTTTCTTCTCCATCAACTCCTGCGGGTCAATCGGGAATTTATATTTCTGCACAGAGTCCGTACTGGCCTTAATCGTTTTATAGCCCGGATCGCGAGGGTTTTGGGCCTTCAGCGTCCCGTCATACTCCTCCAGGTTCGGATCGTACAATTCCATGTACGTTGGCTTTTTGGAATTATAGGTGCTCTCCGTCGGATCGTTATAGAACCGGACCGCAAAGCGCTCAAAATCAATCTTCCGGTGTCCGTTCGGCTCCAGCTTGGTCGGCAGAATACCAAACGTGTATTTCTCAGAAGGATGTTTCGGGTCTTTGAACCAGTCATGATATGGCGAGCGCTCGCCATGCGCCAGGATCGACAACATTTGCACCCCGGTCAGGCCCTGGTTCACAAACGCGCCATCGGCATAGACTTTCATGCCGTGCTTGAGCATCAGCGTCATAGCGGACCTGAACGCCTGTTTGTCCCTGAAGGTGTTGTTCAGCACATAAGGATCGGTCGTCCAGTAGCGGTGAGAAGACAGGTTATCCCCGCCCGGAATCGGCTTGAACAACAATGAGGTAATGCCGGTGTCCTTTAGTGCCGGAATGATTTCCTCGATGCCTTTGCTATCGTTCGGCGTAAACAGGTTGAAGTGGTTTCGGAGCGGCAAAATGGGCACATGGGGCGTGTCCGGCGATACCGGAGGAAGGTTTTTCGCCTTCCTGGCCTCGGCATTCAGCTGATTCATGCGCCTACGGGTCAGAATGCTGTCTGGAAACACATCCGCAATCACCGCGCTTTTCTGGGGGCTATTCGCCTCGTTTTTGGAAATCTGGTTGTACTTGCCGCGCCTGCCGCGATCCGTCACTTCCAATAGATCCAGCGCCGGGGCCAAGCGATATACGGTCCCCTTGGGCGCGGAGTCATCGGGCGTGAAGGACCAGCCTTGCTCGGTTTTCTCCACGGGATGTTCCACCGCAGGTTGCCCGGGAGCCACTTTTTCAAGCACCAAATCCGGATCGCCGGAAATCGTCAAATGATATCTGGCGCCTTTCTGGTTGGCGGCGGGTTGCGGAAATTCCCAGTAATTCGTTTTAAATTTTTTGAGCACGGCGGAATTGAGCCGTTCCGCCGGTTTACCGGGTTCACTTTCAGACTTCGCCGGCTGCGCCGGCACTTCCAATTGGGCGGGAATGACATCCTGCCCGTCATTGAACTGCAGGCTGAACCGATAGGCCGAGCCCAGGGGCACCGTATCACGGGTTCGCCAGAATTGGTCCTTTCCGGCGTCTCCTGTTTGTCCGCCCGCCTTTTCCATATCCACAAACAAGGGTTCGGCGCTGCCGGGCTTGATAATCTCGGCTTGTACGCGCTTGGCGTTCCTGTAGCCCGGCAGGAAGAGTTCCGCTTTTCCGTTTTGCATCCGGTAGCCGGAGAAACGGATATCGGTTGGCTTCATGCTGGTCACTTGTGGATTTCCTCACAAAACTGTATTCAGAACTATCCCTCAAACACAAAACCGCGTCATCATGTCCAGATGTACGCTTCGGCCTTGTCGTGAAAGTGATACTATAAAAATTCCTGAATCCCAAAAATTGCCGCAACACTTTTCGGATTCGTTCGTAGCATTCCCAGTCCCAATTTCATCGCCTCAGTTTGATACATTCAATTTTTTAATCAATTTTCATTACAAATCAAATTCGTGGTTGGAAATCCCCGCTTTTCCATGACAATTTATGATCTTGAGGGCTGTTATATGAGTAGTTCCAAAGACGGCTCATTGTATTAGCACTACAATTCAACCCCGACCTCATGAAAAAGGTCGGATTGTCGAAAGTCCAGGGGTTCTTTCGGGGTATTACATGGGCATTGCGCCAATTACAACCTATCCAAACCAACAAAAGGGCCAGCTTGTCCCCAATCGGAAGGCTGTGCAATCGCCTGCTCATCACGGCTCGCCTGCATTCAGGGCAACGGAAGGGGAAACGGACCCCAACCAGGTGCCGGTCAGCGATTTGCTGGTTGATCCGATTACCCGCAAGCGTTTCAAGATTGATTCCCCTTACAATGATGAGCTGATGCGGCTAACGCCCATGCAGAAGCTTAAACTTGACTTCAACAATACATTTGTCACCATGCCAAAGACCATTTACCAGGGTCTACGCGGAGATAGCCACTTTACGTTCTCAGATTACCTGAGCGTCACCAGCATTCCCTATTATTTGGGCGGTGCGTTTTTGGCGGCAAGCGCCGGTTTTGGTCGGGACAAAATGAACATGTCCCGGCAAGGCGTAGGCGTATTGCTGTATTACCTGGGCGTTGCCGCGGCCAACAAGGGAATCAACGCCTTTTACAAAGCCAAGGCCGGGATTGATCTGGATCTTCGCTATAAAAAGGCCAACGGCGATATTGAAAAAGTATTCGCCAGTACCGATTTCCCCCGGTTCGACCTGCTGGAAGACCCGGACTACCAGGAAATGATGCGCAAAATGCACATTCCCAACAACGTGTCCGATCCCAAGCGTGAGGCCAACGATCAGGCGCGCACCATTATCAGCGCTTCCCGCGCGGATAAACTGATACTGGGGAACCTGCTGGCCGCAATCGGGGCCGGTTATCTGGCCCGAAGCGACGCCTGGGGCAGGGTGCCGGATGGACTCAAGTCTATCGCCCAAATCTGGAGCTTGCGAAATAAAGATGCCGGCGGGCTTTTCCAGCGGATGACTCGAACCGGCCAGGCCATTTCCGGCACGGTAGGTCCGGCATTGCGGGAAACCATCCTGGGTTATCACGGTGAGCCCAACCCCATGTGGCGCAAAGGCATTCTGGGCTCGATGGCTTTGCTGACCGGCCTGATTTTCCTGCATAGCTGGCAGGCGGCCACGCGCAACCGCAAACGGGTGTATGAATCCCCCTTCACCTCCAACCTTTCCCCGGCCCTCTCACCGGAGCAATCGGCCTATACGGCGGCGGTGCAGCAGCATTTGCCGGGCGGAGCCATCAACAAGCTGCCCCGCAAAGGTGTTTTCGATGTGGTTCAACGAATCGAGTCGGGTTACGGTATGTCGCTGCCTGAACCAATGCCTGAAAGAAGGATGAACTGATGGGCTGGCCTTATACTTCCGTATCTCCATATACCCCATCCTACCTTCCTTATAATGGCAGGCCCTATTCTTACGCGGCAAACAAGGGGATTTACCCGCAGGCGCTGTGGACTCCGCCGCAGAGCAGGGCTTTGATTCCTCCGCAAAACGATGAATTGCAGAAAAAATTCCCCGGCCTGTATGCCCGCTTATCCCAGAACAGTCTTGTCAAGGACGCCACCAGCAACCTGAAGCAGACCGCCACCACGTTAGGACAGGTCGGCACCTTCACCCCGGTGCAGGATCAGCAACTGGTGACCCTGGATGACAACATGAAGCGTACCGGCAGCCTGCTGATCGCGACATTAGCGACTTTCGGACTGAAGCAGCGCATTCTGGGCGTTGGCGAATACATGGGCCTGTTAAGTTGGCTGGGCGCCATGTACGCGACTCCCAAACTGATTAACAGCGTGATTAAAGCCAAAACCGGCATTAACCTGAATCAGATGTACGACAGCACCGGCGGCCACAAGCAGAATCTGTTCAAGGATCCCAACTATCTGCCCCTGCATATTTTGCCGGAAGAAACTATCAACGAAGTGGCCAACCGGCTCAACATTCCATATGGCCCCAACCGTCGGCAAATGACGGAAGAAAAGATGCGGCAGATTTCCGTACAGACAAACACCTGGCTGATGATGGTCGCTGGTCCGGCCACGCCGGTGATCGCGGGCCTGATTTGCGATCAGTTGCAGGATCCGGTCATGCGGGCCATCAACCGGGTTCGTATGGCGGCAGCGGCCCATTCCGCGCATTCCGCGGTAAACGGCAAAAACCCCGCGGAACTGACCCACCGGGTGGAATCCTACCTGAAGCGGGTGATCGGCGAAACGCCGGATGCGGAGCTTTCCAGTTGGTGGAAGGATTTTGACCGTGGCATCGCCAAGATGACCGGCCTAGACAGGCATCTGTCCATCAAGGATGTGGTGGACGCGGATCAAGCCAGTCTGGCCAAGAATATCAGCGAATATCTGGGCGATCGCAGCACGTTAACCCCCGAGCATGTGAAAGAAACTTTGAAATACCTGGAGCGCCAGTACAAACCCGCAGCAAAAGGGGCGGCGGCCACCGGCAAACTGGAAGACATCAAAATCAAGGCGGATAATTTCCTGAAGCAGTTTGAAAAGACCCTGAGCGCGACTGACTATGCAAAGCAGAAGCGTCTGGTGGAAGATCGCATTCATAACGCCCAAAGCACCGTAACCCATTACCGGGATCTGTTCCATACGGTGCAAAATTCCTTCATGAAAAAAGGTCAGCTTCAATCGGAACGGATGTGGAATGTCAGCCACGAGATTAAAACCTTCATGCGGGACGCCAACCCGCAGGTTGTTTTCGATTTGCTGGCAAACGGCAGACGGGCCGAGGCGGAGCGATTGGTGGGCCGGGAAAACCCGCATATCTTCGAGAGAATCATTCAGGCCAAAGGCACCAAACGCGCCGGCGAACTGTTGGGCGCGTCCCCGTCAAGCCACCTGGTTCAGGCATTGAAGGGGCAAAAGCTGGGTGCCTTATGGCGGCGGCGCATGGTTGGCTACCTGGGTGGCGGTATGGCCATTGCCACGGGCATTTATACCACATTCTTCATCGGCCGCGACTTTAAAAAGCCCCAAACGCCGGGAGGACAAGCATGATTCTGCCTCCGATGATGCCGGTGCCCACACCGATGCCCAATCCCTATTACCGGCGTCCTTATCAGCCCGCATTGCCGCCCATGTATTTGCCAGCTCCACCGGCTTTTAACCCGACCGGCAACCACGACCGGTTCCAACCGAGCAGTCAACCGGCATTTGCAAAGCCAGCCCAGCCATTGAACCAGACCATGCCGGGTCGGGCCATGCCGAATCGTTCCATACCCATTCGCACCTCCTTTGCGTATCCTTTGCGGATGCCGGCGGCAATGCCGGTTATGGCCCCTGCCGTCAACCGTCCTTCCAACGTGCGTTGGCACAACGACCTCAAGCAGATGTTCCATCGCAACCAGGCGATTATCTATGCCTTGAACATCCGAACCTTCGGCGCGCAGGACAAAAACGGCGATGCCCGGATTTCCGTCAACCTGCGAGAGAACGGCACCTTCCTGTCAGCCGTGAACCAGCTCGATCAGTTGGTGAATCTAGGGGTCAATACCATCCACGTGCTGCCCATCAACCCGATTGGGCAAACCAAGCGGTTAGGCGAGGGGGGCAGTTTATACGCTCCCTCCGATTACCACTCGTTGAATCCGGAATTCGATACGCCGGGCAACAACCTGAACGTGTTGCAGGAAGCGCGCATTTTCGTGGATGAATGCCATAAACGGGGCATTCACGTCATGGTGGACGTGCCGAGTTGCGCTTCGGCGGACCTGACAAAATCCAGGCCGGATTTGATTCTGAAGGACAAATACGGCCGTACGCTGGTTCCCACCAACTGGATTGATATTGTCATGTTCAAGAATGACAAGGCCCTGCAGGATTACTATGAAGGCTTCTTCGACCTGATGGCCAACAAGGTGGGCGTGGACGGATTCCGGGTAGATGTGGCGCGGGCCCGCACGTTGCCGTTCTGGCAGCACTTTATCGGCAAATACCCGGATAAGGCGTGGCTGGCGGAAAGTTATTGCCAGGAAGATCAATCGCCGCTGAAAAACCTGCCGCGCGACATTCCGGAAGATCTGCTGAAGGTCGGTTTTGACTCTTTCTACGGCCAGTTCCATATTTTCCATTCCATGTCCAACGCCAAGGAATATATGGACTACATGTTGTCCAACCGGGCCATGTTCCAGCGCGCCAGCCAAATCGGCAAGCCGCCGGCTTACAGCGCAACGCCACAACCCGGCATTGCCCCGCCGCCCTATACGCCTTTCGCAAATGGGCAAACCGGCAAGCCGCCGGCATACAATCCGCAGCTTAACCCCGGTGAAACCCGACTTTCACCCAATGAATTACCCCTGCGTCCCGGCGACGATAAATCGTTTATCGGCTCCTTCCTGTCGCACGATGATCCCAGCCTGATGGAACATGGCGGTGTGCCGATGTGCCTGCTGTCATCCGGATTGATGACCACCCAGCCGTGGACCAACCCCTACATTCTGGACGGCTTTACCACCGGCTATACCGGGGATTTCGACATTTTCAACTTTGTGCCGCAGCACAAGGGCAACCATCCGGAAATCGGGCTGTTCCTCAAGCATATGCTGGCCTTGCGTAAGCAGTACGAGCCGGTATTGAACCAGGGGGCCTTTATTCCCATTCCGGTCAACGGGGGACCGAACAACCAGGTGATTGCCTTCGCCCGGCAGGCCAACGGCAAAACCTTACTAGTCATTGCAAACAAGGACATCAATGCCCGGCAGAAAGCCACTTTAAATATTCCCGGCTTGCTGCAAAACCAGCCCATGCAGAACCTGGTTCCCGGTTACGGGCGCCCCAGTTATTTTTACCCCTCCGACAACCAGATTTCAGTCGACATGGGCCCGGGACGGTTCCACATGTTTGAAATCAACCTAAAAGACCTATTTTATTTAGCCGGGCCGTAAGCCGCTTTGTCAGCCGTCCTCTTCATTAAGGAGACGATAGGGAACTGTTTGCGTTC
>JAJQJM010000158.1 GCA_021323475.1 Vampirovibrio sp. | reverse complement strand
GGCGGTAAACCCAATCACGGTCAGGGGTGTCACCATGAGCAGCGCGGCAATGTTCAGCGGCACCGTATGGATGGGGAACTGGTTGAAGTAGGACACTGATAACGGCCAAATCCAAAGCTGGGCAATTAAAGGCACCAAAATTACACCGGCCCCCCAGCGGGTAATGTAATAGCCCAGCGCCTCCTGCAGAGGGGGCATCATGGCCAACAGGCCGAAGGTGGTCAATACGGAAAACTGAAACCCGATGCTGGCCACATTCTCAGGATTCACCAGCACCAGCAGGGCGCTGGTGACGCATAACAGGAACACCGGCGACAATTCCCGGTTCAGCAGCTTTAAAAACAGCGCCAGCTCCAGCATGGTGGCGGCCCGCTGGATAGAAGGCGGCAAGCCGGTCAACAGACTGTAAAACCCGACAGCCGCCATGGCCACCAGCAAGCGAGTCCGGTAAGGCACTTTGAGCAGAGACAGCAACCACAGCGCCACCCCGGCAATAATACCCACGTTCATGCCGGAAGCCGCCAGTACATGGATCAAGCCCGTCTGGATAAACGCCTGCCGGGTCTGCTTATCCACCGGGATGGCTTTATCGCCCAGCACAATACCGCCCAGTACTTCCGCTTGCGGCGACGGCAGACTTTTGGCAAAGGTTTCCGACACTTGGCGTTTCATTTGCTCAGTCGTCCGCTGCAATACAAAATAAGGCTGACTGGATGTCTCAAACCCGATAATACGACTGGGCCGCCTTAACAGGGCGGTAATATGCTGACTTTTCAGGTATTCAGCCTGATTAAAGGCCCCCGGCACCTTGCTTTCAAACGGCAGGGCCAGCTCCCCGTCCAGCAGCACCCGTGTGCCCGCTTCCATCGCCTCAGCTTGGGGCAGATACGCCATTAAACGGCCAGTGGCCTTATCGCCATTGACTTTGGACACCTCAATCACCACCCGATTCCGGGAGGCATGCGCCATGACGGTGCCCATCACTTCCGCCTGCTGCAACGGTGCAAGGCGGGACACATCATTTGGGGCCGGCACAAATTGCCGGTTGGCATAATGCAGACTTCCGGCCACCAGCAGAATCATCCACAAGTCCAGCCGAACCAGCAGGCGACTTTCCGGCTTGTTAATGCCGCAGAAGATAATGCCGATAAATACCAGAATCAGTGGCAGGCCAACATTCCATTGCGCAAAGGCCAAATCCGGCAACGCATAGGCCAACGCATTGCCCAGCAAAAACAGCACCAGCGCCGGAACCAGAAAATCTTCAAACCGCTTCAAGAGCTTTTTGGGGGCTTTATCTTGCGGCAGGTCTTTTTTATCCGGTTTATCCGAATCGGCTGTTATGGGTTCTGAAGCCTGTTTTAAAGACGTTTCCGGCGCTTGCACCACATCGCTCACAACAGGCGCAGGCGTTTGCTCCGCTATGGATTGCTCTGGGGTAGTCTCTTGGGACTCTGTTTGGCGTTCATTCGGTTGCGGTTGCAATTCGGATTCCGGTTTAACGGGCGGCTCAATTGTGTTAACCATCGCTTCTGCCATTTGTTTCTGCTAATTCGCAGATTTTAATGCAAAAGACCTGCCAAAGCAGGTCTTTCGCAAAAGTTTGTATTATTTCTCAAACTATCGGTTAGCGCCAATTCCTTCATCGGATGGACGGAACTCGGCATCGATAATCTCTTCGTCCTGTCCGCCAGTGGATGCACCGGCACCGGAAGGCTCAGAAGCACCGGCACCCGCCTGTTCATACGCTTTGGTGGACAAGCTGTACAGAGACTGTTGCAGGGCATCGTACAGGGTTTTGATTTTATCGGCGTCATTTGCCTGAATGGCCGCCCGCAGATCGTCGATTTGCTTTTGAATCGGGGCTTTTTCAGCATCCGGCACCTTATCGCCCAGATCTTTCAGCATTTTCTCGGCGTTGTGGCACAGGCTGTCGGCCTGGTTTTTCTGGTCGATCTGCTGCTTCACCTTTTCGTCCTCGGAACGGTGGGCTTCGGCTTCCTTCACCATCTTCTCAATCTCGTCATCCTTCAGGTTGGATGTATTGGTAATGGTGATTTTCTGCTCTTTGCCGGTGGCCTGATCCTTGGCGCTGACGTTCAGGATGCCGTTGGCGTCGATGTCGAAGGTGACCTCGATTTTCGGTACGCCGCGCGGAGCGGGCATGATGCCTTCCAGGCGGAAGTTGCCAAGCGACTTGTTATCGCGGGCCATCGGGCGCTCACCTTGCAGAATGTGAACATCCACGCTGTTCTGGTTGTCATCGGCGGTGGAGAATACCTCGCTGCGACGAACCGGGATGGTGGTGTTGCGTTCCACCAGCTTGGTCATGACGCCGCCCAGGGTTTCAATACCCAGCGACAGCGGGGTGACATCCAGCAATACGATGTCTTTGACTTCCCCGGCCAGTACACCGGCCTGAATGGCAGCGCCCACGGAAACCACTTCGTCCGGGTTGACGCCCTGGTGAGGGTCTTTTCCGCCGGTGAGGGATTTGACCAGTTCCTGTACGGCGGGAATCCGGGTAGAACCGCCCACCAATACCACTTCGTCGATTTCGGAGGGAGACAGCTTCGCATCGCGCAGGGCTTGCTCCACCGGGCCACGGCAACGCTCCACCAGTTCCTTGGTGATGGCGTTGAAGTTGGCGCGGGTCAGGGTCAGCTCCAAGTGTTTGGGGCCATTGGCATCGGCCGTAATGAACGGCAGGCTGACATGGGACTCCATCAGGCTAGAGAGTTCGCACTTGGCTTTCTCGGCAGCTTCTTTCAAGCGCTGCATAGCCTGTTTGTCGCCGCGCAGGTCCATACCTTCCTGCTTGCGGAACTCTTCGGCCATCCAGTCCATAACTTTCTCGTCGAAGTCATCCCCACCCAGCTTGGTATCGCCGCTGGTGGATTTCACTTCGAACACGCCGTCGCCGACTTCCAGGATGGACACGTCGAACGTACCGCCACCCAAGTCGAAGACCAACACTGTTTCGTCGTTTTTCTTGTCCAGACCGTAGGCTAATGCGGCAGCGGTCGGCTCGTTGATGATCCGCAGCACTTCCAGACCGGCGATACGACCGGCATCCTTGGTGGCCTGACGCTGGCTGTCGTTGAAGTAGGCCGGAACCGTAATAACGGCTTTGGTGACTTTCTCGCCCAGGTACTTGGATGCATCGTCCGTCAGCTTGGTGAGGATTTGCGCGGAAATTTCCTGCGGAGACCAATCCTTGCCGTCGATGGTCCATTTTTGATCGGTGCCCATGTAACGCTTGTTGGAGGCAATGGTTCTATCCGGGTTCAACACGGCCTGACGCTTAGCCAGCAAACCGACTAAACGCTCGCCGGTTTTGGAGAAACCAACGATAGACGGAGTGGTGCGGTTGCCTTCCGCATTGGCGATAACGGTGGGCTTGCCCCCTTCCATTACCGCGACCACGGAGTTGGTGGTCCCTAAATCGATTCCGACGACTTTAGCCATAAATGTAAACCTCTTGTTTATAAATCATACGACGCTACCCTCCAATTTATCTGAAAAAAGGCCGAAACCCAGCATCCTTTAGAATGTTTTAAGAATTGCTTAACCCGGCAGCAGAGCGGTTTATGGAAGCCTGCTCCCGTGTTCGGCCCCGGCTCAGCGCAACATAACAAACCAAACCCTGGCCCAGCCGTATTCTACATGCTTCTTCTAATATGTCTTAAAAATCCGCGCTGACCATTCGGTCCAAATCGGCATAATCCCGCATGGCGGTTACGTTTTTATAGCCCGCCGCTAAAAAGAACTGGCAGACCCCAGGCGTCATACCGGCGCCGGTTTCCATCAGCATACGCCCGCCGGCATTTAAAAACGGCTTCCCTTCCTGGGCCAGGCGCTTATAGAAGTAATACACATCCTCGCCCGGCGGGAACAACGCGCCCGAAGGTTCATGCCATAGCACTTCTGGTTCCAGGGTCGGTTTCAAAGCCTCATCGATATACGGAGGGTTGGACACAATCAAATCGAAGCGCTCCCCGTCTACCGGGGCAAACAAATCCCCGGCCGGTCTGAAATTCACGGACGTGTTCAAGGTTTTCTGGTTGATTTTCGCCACTTTCAGGGCCGGCTCCGAGACATCCACCGCCGTAATGCGAACCGAATCCCCCAGTTTGTGAGACAGGGCAATGGCAATGGTGCCGGGGCCGGTACCCACATCCAACACGCTCATGCCCGGCTTAATAAAGGCCAGCGCCTTTTCCACCAGCAGTTCCGTTTCCGGGCGAGGAATTAAAACATGCGGATTCACATAAAAAGGAAGCCCGTAAAAAAAGGCTTTGTGCAGCAAATACTGAATGGGGATTCGCTTTTGAATCCGCTGCTCCAGAAAATTCCAGAGCAACTGACATTGAGATTCCGGGATCGGCCGGTGCCCATCCGTCACCACGGTGGCGGGCAAGGTGTGCAACACCGCTTCCAGAATCAGGTCGGCTTCCGCTGTCGCCTGGGCCGGAGAAACTGTAACCGCGCGTAGTTGCTCACGCAGGATCTGATGGATGTCTTGTAAGGTCTGGCTCATCTGTTTCCGCTAATTTTTCAAAAATTCAATTTTGGAATTCAAGAATTCTAAGTATATGCCGATAGCGATAAAAGGGGAGATTTTTAACCCCGAGTGAAGACAAAAAAAGACCGCTATTGGATGGAGCCAAACCGTTGACTTCCGCATTTACGCCAGAGAATTCCCAACCTAGCGCAGGAAGCCTGCCCTTGCCCAATTCCGTTGTGTCCGCCAACGGCCAGGCGGTTCAGCCGCAGGCGCCGGTTGCCCCTGTAAACGGAGCCGGGCAGCCTACATCCGGCCAATTGGGTGGCCCCAGCGTCATTAAAAAAGCCCCCAAACGGATTGGCGACGTTCTGATTGAGGAAGGCTACATTACGCAGCAGCAGCTAGGGCAAGCATTAAGCGACGGCAAAGCCACCGGCGCCCCACTGGGCGCATCGCTGATCAAGCTGGGCTACATTGATGAAATCAAACTGGGCAAAGCGCTGGCCAAACTGCACGGCTTGAAATATGTCGACACCAGCACGATTGAGCTGCTACCGGAAGTCATGAGACTCATTCCGCAGGATTTTATCAAGCGCCACATGGTAGTGCCCGTGCGGGTCGATCATCAGTATAAACGGCTGGAAGTCATCATGGCCCGGCCGGATAACCTGCACGTGCTGGATGAAGTGGCCCTGTTGACCGGCTACCGCCCCATTCCCAGAGTGTCCACCCATAAGGAACTGGTGGCCCTGCTGGATAAGTTTTACAGCTCCAGAGCCTCCTCCGATGAGGTACTGGCCAAACTGGAAGAGGATATTTCCAGAGACAGCACCATGTTTGAGGACAGTGGCATGGCCTCGAATTTGGAAGCCGAAATGGCGGCGGATGACGCCCCCGTGGTGCAGTTGGTTAACTCTATTTTGCTGGAAGCCATTGAAAATGACGCGTCCGACGTACACATTGAGCCGCAAAAAGAGCGTCTGCTGATTCGTTTCAGGATTCACGGCATTTTGCGGGAGGTGAAATCCATTCCCAAGAAAATGACCGGCGCGGTGGTGTCCCGGATTAAAGTAGCCAGCGGCATGGACATTGCCGAACGCCGCCGCCCGCAGGACGGGCGTATGAAAATCAAAGCGGGCAGCATGGAAGTGGACATGCGGGTCAACTCGCTGGCCGTTCAGTTCGGCGAGAAAATCTGTATCCGTCTGCTGAAACCCAACGCCACCACCGGTGGTTTGGAAAAACTCGGCCTGCCGCCCGAGGAAATCAACCGCATCAATAAAATGATTAAGGCCCCCAACGGCATTATTCTGGTAACCGGACCGACCGGTTCCGGTAAAACCACCACGCTGTATTCCTGCCTGCGGGAAATCAACTCGCCGGAGCGCAACATTACCACCATTGAAGACCCCATTGAATACCCGTTGGCCGGTATTAACCAGACCCAGGTATCCCACAAGGCAGGCCTTACCTTTGCCTTGTGCCTGCGCGCCATTTTGCGGCAAGACCCTGATGTGGTCATGGTCGGTGAAATCCGGGACGAGGAAACCATGGAGGCGGCCATTCACGCTGCTTTAACGGGTCACTTGGTATTCAGCACCCTGCACACCAACAGCACCGCCAAAACCATTACCCGTTTGCTGGAAATGGGAGCGCCCTCTTACATGATCAGTTCAGCCGTGATCGGGATTCTAGCCCAGCGACTGGTTCGCCGGAACTGCGCCAAGTGCAAGGAACCATATACGGCCACCCCTGAGGAACTTGAGATTCTGGGCATTAAGGACACCGCCACGCCCATTACCCTGCACAAGGGCGCCGGTTGCGATCGGTGCCACGGCAGCGGCTACGAAGGGCGAATCGGCCTGTACGAAATTATGAACATGAACCGGGAAATCGGCGAATTAATCGAACAAAACGCCTCCACCTACGTGATTCAGGATGCCGCGGTGAAAGACGGCATGCTGACCCTGGCGATGGATGGAAAGCGTAAAATTCTCGCCGGTTTGACCACGGTCGAAGAAGTCACGCGC
>JAJQJM010000157.1 GCA_021323475.1 Vampirovibrio sp. | reverse complement strand
AGGCGGCTCCGGCAGCTTCCTAAGCAATTGGAAATCATTCTGAAAAAAGCCCCGCAGTAACGGGGCTTTTTTTCTTGCGATTTTTTAGTGAACGACGGCGCCGAGGATTATACAGGCAGGCGGCATTGCTCCTCCGAAACCAGCGCTTCCGCCTGGGGGGCGCTCAAGTCCCATGCGTCTATTATCTCGCCCTGATCGTTGACGACGGTCACTTTTAATCGATCGCCAATCAGTTCACACGCTAAAAAATGATGCTGCGATTCCCGAACCAGGGAATTCGGAAGAGGAGAGCGGAACCACCGTAAATCCGCCCCACCGCCGCCGGAAACGATGTAGGTTACGCCGTTGATTTCCGAAAAGCGCTCATAATCATGCTCATGCGCGGATAAATACAGCGGGACATTGTGCTTTTCCAAAATGGGTTTCAGTTTACGCTTCAGGCGTCGGGTGCTGCCGTGAAAACCGGAAGAGAACACGGGATGATGGCCGGCCACAATTTTCCAAGGGGCGCTGCTGCGGTTCAGTTGCTCACTCAGCCACAAGCGTTCCGTTGCTTTAATCCGGTTCGTGTTCAGCATAAAAAAATGAGCGGGCCCGCAGGTGAAATCGTAATACGGGGCGGGCATCTTAAAAAATCGCATGTGCTCTTTCTGGTTGGACATCCAAAACGTTGGGTAACCCACCCCCAGCGGGCCGCTGATGTCATGATTGCCCAGCAGGCACATGAACGGCACCTCCTGGTTTATTAACGGCCGGTAGAGCGAACTGAATTTCTTTTCTCCGTATTTGAGCGCGTCTCCATTCGGGTAGATGTTATCCCCCAACAGCGCAATAAACTGAAACGCATGCCGCTCGTGCCAGCGAACCAGTTGATCCGCTACCCGTTGCTGGGCAGGAAGACCGGAGCCGGTATCTCCCATCACGGCAAAATAGAGAGGCTGACATGGGTCCCAGGCTGCTGGGCCTAGATGAATCGTTTCTAAAATAGCAATTCGCTCCCGTTTATAATAAGCCAGTTTGGCGATAGGAATGATGAGCAAACTATGCGAAAGTTTGGATCTGGAATTTTAACATTTTGACTTTTGTCCGTTAAAAATTCAAGTTACCGATCAGCGCGATATTCATTCCAGGCAGCGCCTCACTAGTTATTAACCGTATAAAGCACTTTGGTTGGCAGGGATTTCAGTAACGTATGAAACAGATTCTATTTATCATCAATCCCCACGCGGGCCAGAAAACTGTTGAGGAATTCGAACAGGCATTACAACGCGAACTGGAAAAATTGCCGCCCGGCGATGAGGCCATTAAAATCGAGAATTTCATTCCGGAATCCCCAGAGCAGATGCGGACCATTTTGCGTCAAAAATTTGCGGAAAACCCGGTTGATATTCTGGGCGTGGTGGGCGGAGACGGCACCATTATGGAAACGCTGCCCCTGCTGGTGGAATTTCCCCAAATTAAGCTGGCGCTGATTCCTTACGGCACCGGTAACCTGTTAGCGGCCAACCTGGGCATTCCCAAGGATTTCATCGCGTCGCTGGATACCCTCTTTACCGGGCAGGCTAGGCGAATCGACATGGCGCGCATCAACGACAATTTTTTCGCGCTGATTGCCGGTGTGGGCGTGGTGGCGGATATCATGGAAAATACCCCCCGCGAGCATAAAAAGAGGTTCGGCATGCTGGCCTACCTGGCCAATGGAATCCGAACCGTCCTGCGGGCAAAACGCAGCCGGGTCAAGGTAATTACGGAAAAAAAGACGTACAGCGTAAAAGGGGTGACCGTGGTCATTTC
Organism: Vampirovibrio sp.; assembly: GCA_021323475.1. GTDB lineage: Bacteria > Cyanobacteriota > Vampirovibrionia > Vampirovibrionales > Vampirovibrionaceae > Vampirovibrio. Next base: position 4,768 of record JAJQJM010000157.1, on the reverse strand, counting down.
CAACGCGGCCAGCTTTTTAGGGCCTTGCTTGCCGTTAACACCCAATGCGGAACCGGATGACGGCCTGCTGGATGTGTGTATCATCAAATCCCACTCCAACCGGGATTACCTGCCGACCATTCTGGAAGTGCTTTTCCAATCCAACGCCAACCGGTTCCTGAGCCGGAACGTCATTAATTTCCGCACCCGACGCATGCGCATTGAATCCTCCAAGCCCATGAAGGTGCAAGCGGACGGTAACGTCATCGGCACCACGCCGGTGGATATCGAGATTATCCGAAACCGATTGCAACTGATGGTGCCTAAAACCGAGTTTGATATTACCGCCGACTCCCGACAAGTCACGCAGGAATCATCGCTGATTGAGATGATTAAATGCTATTTTTCCGCCGCCCAGTCCGAGGCGGACTCCGGCATTAAAAAATAACAGCGCTTTTATAAAAACCACAGCTAGCATCCCTTGACGATAGAGGACACTATCCTTGCGGGATTCTGTCATTGCGAGCGACCAGCGCAATTGACCCAGGGGTTATCAGGGGATCGTAACCAAAAACATTTGTCATTCCCGCACAAAGCGGAATCCGTTTTAACCGGGCGCCTTTGCTAAATGTACCCCGAAATTCGCATCTTTCCTCTAAAATAGTGTAATAGGTTGCCGGGAAGAGTTTTGACGGTGGACACATTCAAACATAAAACATACTGGCTGTTGGGGCTGCTTCTCGTGCTGGTGGGCTTGTATCTGGCCAGAGAAGCGCTATTGGTGATTTTCACCGCGTTTATCTTCGCCAGCGCCCTGCTGCCCCTGGTGGAGTTTCTGGATCGCAAACTGCCCCGATGGGTAGCCGTGTTGATTCCATACGGATTAATGTTCCTGATTGGGGTGTGCGTGGTTCTGCCGGTGGCCAGCATGACCTTTCAACAGTTACAGCGGTTCATCTCGGACATTCCGTATTACCTGGACGCTTTTAAAAACTGGGCCGGCCAATGGGAATTCATCAGCAAGCGCTATCCGTTCCTGGCGCATCTGACCCCTGAAAACGCAGCCCAGCAACTCAGTCTGCAGAACGCCATGGTGTTTTCCGGCTTTACGGGGCTGACCCTTGCCATTTCCCAAATCGGGCTGAACCTGCTGAGCGCTGCCATCATCAGTATTTTCCTGCTGCTGGACCGGGAAAAGATCCAGCAGTATTTCCTGCGCTTCCGCCCGTCCAAGGATCATGACCGTCTGAATGACCTGATAGACCACCTGATTCGCAGCACCGGCGCGTTTGTAACCGGGCAACTCCTGTTCATGGTATCCTTCGGCACCTTGATCACGCTGGGTCTGTATGTCATCGGCTTGCCCTTCCCCATCCTGTTCGGGGCCATTACAGGCATCCTCACGCTGATTCCGATTCTGGGCCCCAACATCGCCATGATTGCCGCCATTGTTCTGGCCTTGCTGATGCCAAACGGATGGCTGACCGCCGTGTGGGTTTTCCTGCTGTATATTGTGGTGCAGGTGCTGGAAAACAACATTATCGGCCCGTGGATTATGGGCCGCGCGGTAGGGCTGCATCCGCTGGCGATTATTTTATCCATTATGGCGGGCGGCATGCTGTTCGGACTGCCGGGCATCGTGCTGGGCATTCCGGTGGCCGCCTGCCTGAACATCATTCTGGAAGAATGGTTCATGGATCCGGAACACCGGCTGGAACGGCTGATTAAGGAGCAGGAACAGGCTCAGGAACTCATTCTTCCTGAACCCTGACTATCACATCCACTTTTACGGAGCGGATGATTTTAGCTTATCGGCTGATGACCAGCTTATCCTGTTTGAAGGACAGTTCCATGCCGTGAAAGAAGCTCATGCCCAGCAGGCCGGAAATCTGTGGGGTGTCGCCCAGATGCGTCACCACGGCATCCACGTTGTCCACCTGCATGCCGCCCAGCGACACATTCCGAAGCCGCACCACCGGGGCATTCAGCACCCCGTTGGCAGTCGTCACAGGCACCGTGGGACTATCGGCTGATGGAGCCACGCCTAACGATTCCGCCATTTGCGGTGTAATTACCGTATAGCTGGCCCCGGTATCAATCAGGAAGGTGGCCATGTATTTCTTGTTCACCACGGCGGGCACCACAAAGGTATTGTCGCTCTGGGGCAACAGGGCCACTTCGGTGCTTTTCTTGCGGGCACCCTGATCCGCATCGCCCCGGAGTTTACGCAGGTTTTCCTGAGCCATGCTGACCACAACGGGGTTTCTGGACGTTTTTGCCAGATTGGCGAAAAGCCGGGCCGCCTCCGTAATATCGCTGCCCTGGGATGGATTCACATCGATGGCCGGGCTAACAGCCGGTGTCATTAACCAAACCAAGCCCAGCAGCATTATGGAACGAAGCTTATTTCCGTACATGCTGTCCCTCACTTCCCTGATTCCCAAACCGCTTGCATGATGCACCTTTTATCTATCCATCATGGCGGCTTCAGCTCGTCTATACATCCTCCCAACTATGGAGACGAATCCATAGTGTTTTATTAAGTCATAAAAACAACAAAAAAGGTTTTTCTATTGTAACAATACAGCGCGAAAACGTCCCGCGAAAATTCATAAATTTCCTTCTCTGCCAAAACCGTTGAAAATCCCGCATACTAGGCTCAACCATAATCACTGCCAATTCTCTCTATACGCCTGAAACATTCCGGCCTCGATCGGCTCGAGACGGCGGGGCCGCTTTTTCTGATCCAATTTTTACGACTCAGCGAGGGAAATTCATGAGCTATCGGTGTGACAATTGCCAGAGCCTGTTCTTCAAAACGCTGGAAACCCGTCTGTGCGGGGAAGGCGAGGCGATTTTATACAAAAAGCGGTGCAAACGCTGTAAATACAAATACCTGATTCGCAAAGCCGTTCCAAGTGGGCAGGTCCATGCAGCCTCTTTGATTGAGTGGGCCGGAGGCACCAAAATCCACACCCGACCGGAAACCATTTCCGAACGGGGCCGGACGTTCATTGGGGAATATTCCCGGCGCGTCAGTCGCCCGGCGGATGAAACCCTGCCTTACCTGAGCCGGTTAGATACCGCCATCCAGAAAGACCAGGCCCATGACGCCCCGCAAGTTGCCCGGTAAAAAAGGGCTCTTGCCCAAGCTCAAATCATTTCTGGACGCGCTGGGCGATCGCTATCAGCGGGCCTTGCAGGTGATTGACGAGGCGCTGGCCTCCGATAATCTCAAGGACAAAATCTGGGCCGTGGACTTGATTTTAAAACGCACCCCGGCGCCGGAAACCGAGCCTAAATCATCAACCTCCGCCAAACCAACCGAGCCCGTGGATACTGAAGCGCTAGCACAGTTAAGCGAAGCGGAATTGCTCAAGCGCATTCGAGACTATCTGAATAATGAGCCTCAGCAGCCATGAATCACGACGCGTTTGACAATCACAACGTTTCCGCTGCCGAACGCCATTTCCAAATTCGGCAGCTTGAAACGCCGGAGCAATTTGAGCCGTTTCAGTCGGGAATCCGGGAGTTGTTGGTTTTTTACCAGGACGTTTTAGCAGACGACTTTTGCGATGTCGCCGCTGAAAATGCCAACAACCCAAATCAACGCCTGGAACAATTGACGGCCAATACCCGCTCCTGTATGCCGTGGCTCTGGATCATCACGGATCACGCCGGGCGGGTGCTTGCCATCGCCGCCCTGGGCCAGGTAATTCCAGGGCGACACGCCTACCTGCACGGGGTGGCGCATCCGTTGCTGCTCACTCAAAGATGTTGCTCACCTGCCCTCATAAACCAATTGGCAAACCGGGTGCTGACACTCGGTTTTGAAACGCTCGGCCTGATAAAGATTAAGGCGGAATTTGAAGCCGATAACCGGGGCGCTCTGGGCTTTTGCCGACGCATGGGCTTTACGCGGGAAGCCCACTTTCGGCAGGACAACCGGGTTGGAGGGCTACTGAAGGATGTAGTCGTCTATTCCCTGTTCGCGGAACGCTTTTTCGAGCGTAAGAAAGCGCAACCGGCATTGCCGAAGGGCCACAGGCCCAACCCCGGAGGTGGCTGAACGTGAGGGACACCCGGTTTATCGGACGGCTCAGACTGCTGCAAGCCGCCCAACACTCTGAAACCCTGCAAGCGCTGCTGAAAATTCAATGCCAACGGGACATTCTGTTTTGGTTCAACCAGTTCTGCTGGACGTTCGATCCGCGCCTTTCCCAGCCTCATCAGCCGTTTGTGCTGTATCCGTACCAGGAAAAGGCCCTGACGGATATTATCAATGCCATTGAGACGGGCAAGGACCTGCTGATCGAAAAAAGCCGGGACATGGGCATTAGCTGGCTAATCCTGCTGACATTCCAATATTACTGGCTGTTTCGGGACGGCGCGAATTTCCATCTCGGCTCCCGCAAAGAGGACGCGGTGGACCGCAAAGGGGATATCTCCACCCTGATGGAAAAACTGCGCTACAACCTGGACTGGCTGCCAGGCTGGATAAAGCCGACGCGCTTTCAGGCCAGCCACCACGACAATCTGCTGCGCCTGCTGAACCCCGCCAACGGCAACGTGATTACCGGCGAGAGCAGCAACGAGAACTTCGGGCGGGGCGGGCGCTACAAGGCGGTATTGTTTGACGAGTTTCCCTTCTGGCCCCTGCAGGATGCCGCCTACGCATCCGCCGGGCAGTCCACGCCCTGTCGGCTGGTGGTGGGCACTCCTTACGGCAAGCAAAACCGTTTTGCGGAACTGCGATTCTCCGGGCAGGTTAAAATCCTGAGCCTCCACT
>JAJQJM010000156.1 GCA_021323475.1 Vampirovibrio sp. | reverse complement strand
GCCATAGTGCATCATGTCATGAAATCCACATCAACGTTGCCCGGATTCTACACGAGACAGGCGCGTTTGAAAAGCGGGAGCATTGGCGGAGAGTTATTTTTTATATCGTCGGATGGCTGTAGAGACGGGTATAGTTCCAATAACTGGCGAATACTTTTTTGATGTAATCCCGGCTTTGCTCATACGGGATCAACTCTACAAACATATCCGGGTCATTGCTGAAATGGGAGGAGCCGTTAACCCAGCGTCTCATAGCGCCGGGGCCACCATTATACGCGCCCACGGCGGGCATGGAGTTCCCATTGAACAGTTCATGCAAATGGGCTAGGTACCGGGAGCCGAGTCGGACGTTCACTTCCGGGCGGAACAGGTCGCCGGTTTGAAAGGCGGTCATATTTTCCCAGCCGGCCACGTCTCTGGCGGTGGAGGGCAGTAATTGCATCAGGCCCCGCGCATTGGAACTGCTGATGGCAAACTCGTTAAAGTAGCTTTCCTCCCGCATCAGGGATTGGATGAGATACGGGTCGAGACGGTTCTTGCTACCTGCCTGACTGATGTTGCCGGCAAAATAAACCGGGTACAGCAGCTTCAGTTCATCGGCAGTGCCGGTCTGAATCGGCTGGTTGCTGTTGCGCGCTGCTAACAGGGCATCCTTGTGTTGCTCGTCCAGCGCATCGCGGATAATGCGAAGTCCCTTGGCCCGATCCCCTGAAACCTGAGCGGCCCAGCTTTCAATAGCGGGCGGCACTTCTCCCAGCGATTCGCCGACAAGGAGCTTGGCGTCCTCAGCCGCGCCGATGGCCTGCAATTCGCTTGCCTGGTTGCGCAGTGTCCAGCCGATAGCGCCATCGCCAAACTTGGAAGCCTCCGGCAGTATGTTCAAACGTTCAAAACTGGTTTCTTTCGGTGGGTAATCCGTTCGGGTCAACAAGGTCGGCCAGCCGGGATCCGCTTTGCCTTCGGCCAGGATTTTCAGGCGACCGGAGGCCCGGAATGCGTAGTACGTGGTTGGGTATTGCTGCAAAATGCGCTCATAAGCCCTTGTGGCCTCCGCCGGGTTGGAGCGTTCAATCAGCTTGGCCAGCCAGAACAGGGCTTTGGGTGCGGATTTGGCATAGGGATATTTGCTTAGGTATTGCTGGGCCTGGCCGACATAGCCGTTGGCGTCGCCATTGGTCAGTAAGGGCCAAATCAGGTGCCAGGCGCTTTCAGGGGCGTAATCACCCTGTGGATAATGCTGGACTAGCATCTGGTAGTAGGTTTTGGCGTTTGCGTTATCGGCTTCGGCCAGCTTCCATAAAATATAATCCCCACCCGTGGCAACCTTTTTGTTGGCTAGAGTTTTCAGGGTACTTCCATGCTGCGCGGCGGGCGTGTGGGCCAGTATCAAATCCACGGCCTCGCGTAAGGCATCCGTATCTTTTGCATTGGTGATATGGGCGGATAAGGTTGCTACTCCGGCCTGGGCTTGCCCGGCCCGAATCTGGCTTTTGCCCAGGGCCAGCCAGGTCATGGGCTTAGGGCCTTTGTTCAGGTGCAGCAAGGTCTTTTTAATATCTTTAGCGGCGGATGCGTCCGCAATGCCCATTAACCCGTGTTGCTGTGCCGTTGGGGCAGGCAGCAGTTTTTCCAGTAAATCGGCGGCCTCGCCGCTGAATTTGCAGTCCGGGCATTGGTTCAGGTATGCCTCCAGCGGCTCGACGGATTGGGCCTTGGTGCTGTCCTCTTTGCTCAGCAGGGCGCCCAAGTAATATAAACCGCCCAGCGCATAGGTGCTGTCCGGGTGTTCGTTACGGATCTTCCGGAAGGTGTCTTCGGCTTTTTTCCATTCGCTGCCCCGGTACTGGGACTGCCCAATCCGATACAGGGCCAACGATTTAAACGCGCTGTCCGGGTACTGCTCCAGCAAATTGGAGAGCTTCTTTTGCACCGCCCACTCATTGCCTTGCCCGGCGTAGCATTCTGCCTCATGTAGCCACAACACGTCCTGCAGGCCGGGGTAAACCGGCTCCAAACGCTTAAAAGACGCCAGAGCGTTTTCATAATTGCCGTCTTCCAAATCTGCCAGGGCTTGCCGATAGAGCGCTCGGGCCTGCTTTCGGTCAAGGTCGGTAGAAGCCACGAAAATGCGGCTGTTTAAGGCTGGGCTGGGTAACATTCCCTTGAGGGGGGAGGGTAACCAATTGGTTTGGCCGAAAAGCCAGAGTAGAAGTAAAACGGTTGCCGCCGCTCCGGTCAGGCCAAGCCATGTGGGAAAACGGCTTGCGGTTTGAACGGGGCGTCTGGATATAGGGCGGGACTGAACTTGAAAAGGGTTGCTCATATAGATGGGGTTCAGCTTCGGTTGCTTGTGCACATGAGTAAGATTCTATATTATTACTGATAATACCCTTTTCGGGAAACAGTGGAGGAATTCCTCACGTGTCGTGCCAAGCCCTCACCCGTTGGTTCTCTTTGCATGGCCGAATGGCCAAAACGAGCCTGGCTGCCTTCAGTTTGCCAGCTATTATACTGGCAATGTCGACAGTCTCGTCCTGGGCCGTTAGCGGTGCCGAATGGGACGGCCTGTCCAAAGGGCAGGTTCTGGTGTCCCAGAATCTGGCGCCTGCCAATACCATGCCTTCTGTCGAGGCGAAAATTCTGATTGCCAAGCCGCCGGAAAAAGTCTGGAAAGTGGTCGCCGATCCTGAAAAATTGATGCGGGAAGAGCACAAGGTTAAAAAAGTTAAAATCCTGTCGCGCACCGCCACCAAGCAGAATGTGGAATTCAGCGTGTTGATGACCCGCTTTTTGCCCCCGTTCAATTATGTGCTGCTACAGGAACTGTCTCCGCCGAGCTTGCTGACGTTCAAGCGAATCAGCGGCAGCTTCAAGGATATTCAAGGTTCCTGGAAACTGCTGCCGGTGGACAACGGCAACAAAACCATCCTGACCTACACCCTTAAAATCGATCCCGGCCCGTTCCTGCCGATTCCGCGCGGTATGCTGCTGAATGCAGTCAAGTCCGACTTGCCCAGCATGATGAAGAATGCGAAATCCGCCATCGATAAAGGTGTTTAAACGGCAGCGAAATGCTCGTTTCGGATTTGGGGCCGATATTGTGTAATGGCTTGTCCCTTTAGGCCAATTTCGGGTAGTCTGAAAGTATGAAGCGCTTCGGCAACGTTCTCGAATTTCCGACGGGTCAGGCTAGCAGCAATGGCCTGAAGTTGTTTGCCGTTATTTTTTATCTGTTCCTGGCCTATACCTTAACGTTTGGCACGGGGCTTTCCGAAGAAGGGTTGTGGGTGCTGTTCCTGCTGGGGCCGATCTATAACTTTTTCGTGCGGCAACGAATTCATCAAAGCGGTTATTTTCAGCAAAACAAAGTCTTGCTCATCATCTTGCTGGCAATTTTGATACTGGCGTTCAAATGGATCATGATTCTGCTGCTGCTATTGGCCGGAGTATATTGGCTGCTGGTGGGTCGTAGCGGTCGGGAAGCGCCTTATTTTTTGCGCTTCCATATTCTCACGGGCCTCATTCTCAACTTTTTTATCCTGATGCCCTACCTGATGATCAATTCCGGGTTGGCGCTGGTATATCACGTGTCTGCCATTTTTCACGCCGGAACAATGGTGGCTTCCATGTTGAGTCCGATTCAGGCGGCATTGCCGATGCTGTTTATGGGCATTTTCTGGGGAGCTGCCATCTGGTTATCAATTAGCGCCTTAATCGGCCGGACTCCCTATATCGGCATTGTCACGCCCAATGTGCGCCATTGGAGCTAACAGGGACTATCCTGGATAAGGGCTACAAAGGAATAACCATTACCAACCGATAAGCTTGTTCTCTTGAAACAGGCTTAATCTGGATGCGAGCCGCAATTTTTAATTTGCTGAGCAATTGAGCGGTTCGGCTCGATTTTTGATCTCCTCCGGATGGAGGGTGCCTGAAATGGCAGAGGAAGGGAAGATGATACTACGTGCCCGTATTGTGGCCGTTTGTGTAAGCTGCCGATGAGCATTTTGAGATTGATGTTGATGGGAATGGCGCAATGAAAAAAATACTGGCAACCGTTGCTCTGGTACTGGGTGTTATTGCCGTTTTATATATTTTCTCCCAAATCCCTACCCAGGATCCGGCCACGGCTGCGTTCTCGTCGGGTTCTTCCATTGCGGATTACGCTTCCATCTATTCCGGTGTCTTGTCGCGCCCGCTGTTTCCGGATACATCTCTATTCATGCCGTTGATGGCCCAGGTGGTTTTCTCATGTCTGCTGGTCATCGGGATTGTGTTGACCACCCTGTTCTTCCCCAAGGCGCGGCGCTTTGTGATGCTGCTGACAGTATTGACCAGTGTTCGCCATTTGCTGTGGCGGGGTGTGGAAACGCTGGATTTCAGCTCTCCCTTGTCGATTGTGATTTCTTTGCTGATTTACGGGGCGGAAGTGACCGCCTTTTTTGCCATGGCCATCGGCTATTTCCAGGTATGGGGCCAAACCGATCACAAGCCGATTAGCCTGTCCCGCTTTACGCCGGAACAGTTGCCCTCGGTGGATATTATGGTGTGTACTTATGGCGAGCCGGTCAGCGTATTGTATCGTTCGCTGGTGGGCTGCAACGGCATTGATTACCCCAAGAAGACCGTTTACCTATGTGATGACGGGAACCGTCCGGAAATGCGGGAACTGGCGGAAAAGCTGGGCGTAAAATACATTGGCCGCGAACAGAACACCCATGCCAAGGCCGGCAACCTGAACAACGCCATGAACTTCAGCCAGGGTGATTTAATCCTGGTATTCGATGCGGATCATGTGCCTTGCAAAAATTTCCTGCAAGAAACGGTGGGCTTTTTTGTCGATGATCGGCTGGGCTTTGTGCAAACGCCCCAGCACTTCTTTACGGATGACCCGTTCCAGCGGAACCTGTTGTCCGCGAAAGAAATCAATAACGAGCAAGACTTATTCTTCCACGTCATTCAGCCCGGTAACGATTACTGGGGCTCCGCTTTCTTTGCCGGAAGCGGTGCGCTGTTCCGCCGGGCGGCCCTGCAAAGCGTTGGTGGCTTTGCGGTGGAAACCATTACGGAAGACGTGCATACCGGCATGCGCATTCACGGGCAAGGGTGGAAATCGCTTTACTACAACCGCGATTTAGCTGCCGGAATGGCCCAGGAAAGCTTTGCGGACGTTATTAAGCAGCGCCTGCGCTGGGCACGGGGCATGACCCAGATTTATTGCTTGGAAAACCCCATGTTTGCCCGTGGCCTGAACATAGCCCAACGGCTGTGTTATTTCACCGGCATTTGGTACTTTTTCCACGGCATGCCCCGTCTGATTTTCATGGTGGCACCATTATTCTTCCTGCTGTTCGGCTATAAAACCGTCAACTCCGGCTTTGTGGAAGTATTAATTTACTACCTGCCCAGTTTCCTGGCTACCACGCTCGGGTATACCCTGATTTCCCGTGGGGTGCGGCACAGTTTCTGGTCCGAGGTCTATGAAACCTCCTTCTGTATTTATCTGAGTTTGACGACCTTCTTAACCTTCCTGTCGCCCAAGCGGGCCAAGTTCCGAGTCACTCCCAAGGGTGGCCTCACGGAAAAACTGAACTTCAACTGGCGCATTGTGTTCCCGCAGGTCATGATTGCGGCGCTGACCATCGTCGGTATCGGTATGGCCATTGTACGGGGGATTTACACGCCGGAATACGCCGGTGGTATTTACACCAACCTGGCCTGGTCCTTGTATAACCTGATTCTATTATTGGGTGCCATTTACGTGGCGCAGGAGCGCCCCCAGTTCCGCTTGGCGCCCCGTATTTTCCGCCGCATCCGCTGCGAACTGAAATTGCTGGATGGCTCCATTGCGGTGGGCTATACCACCAACATCAGTGAAAGCGGTGTGGCCCTAGTCTTCGATGAGCCGGTGCCCATTACCGGTACCGTCCTGCTGAAAATTATGGATTGGGATATCAACGAAACCACCATTCTATCCGTACAGGTGGTCCGCAGTATTGTGGATGAGAACAACCGCCATTATGTGGGCTTCCAGGTGGTGAATCGTACTGAAGAGCAACACCAGAAGCTGGTGCGCCATATGTTCGGTTCCGCGGAAATCTGGGCCGAGGATTATGTGTATACCAATACGCCCAAATCCTTCTGGCAGTTGATGATGACCCCGTTCCGTCTGTCTTCCGTGGTGGAAGAACCCCTGCGTCGGGCAGCGCCGCGCTTTAAGGCCACCTTGTCTTGCGTGTTGAACGTGGATAACCAGTTTGTTATCGGCTTCTCCAATGAAGTCAGCGAAAGCGGCATCTCCGTGTTCCTGAAAAAAGGCCTGCGCTTTGAAATGGGCCAGCCGGTTAAATTGAGAATCCAATGGCAATCCGGCGATATCAGCGAACTCTCCGCGCAAGTCAAACGCGTGGAAGATGTGGGCGGCGGACAGCTCAAGCTGGGCCTGGAATTTACCCAAATGACCTCGGAACAGCGCGTGGATCTGATCCGTCAGATTTATCGCCCCAAGGATCGCTTAATTCGGGTGGCGCCTGCGGTCAGCAAGTTTATGAACTGCACCATCGTGCCGGTGGACAATCACGCTGAGGGCATCCACAATATCTCCGGCCAGCAGAATGTCCAGCTTCACCAGATTGGAGCGCTTGTAATCGGAGAAGTGGTAATC
>JAJQJM010000034.1 GCA_021323475.1 Vampirovibrio sp. | reverse complement strand
GGCAGCACCCGCACAAGGATTCCGACTGGTATGAACTCCAGAAAAAACGACTGAGTGAGGATGAAGTGGCGCGCGAACTGGACATTAACTATCACCTGTCTCAAAAAGACCGGGTGTTCCGTATTTTCACCCTCGAACACCAGGGAGACTTTGAAGCCATACCGGGGAGGCGGGTCATCCGTTCCTGGGATTTCGGCTATCATTGCCCTGCCTGCCTGTTCATTCAAATCGATGCCGATGACCGGCTCATCGTACTGCGGGAAGTGGTGGGCAATGCAGACTTGTTGGTGGATTTTGCGGGCCGGGTACTCGAACTGTCAAAAGCATCCTTTCCCAATGCCAATTTTGAGGATGTGTGCGACCCGGCGGGCGCCCAACGCTCGGACAAAAGCGCGCAAACCAGCATTGAAATCCTGAACAGCCTGGGCATTTACCCCACTCACGACCGCAGCCTCATCCGGGACGGGTTGGAGCTGATTCGGATGAAACTGGCTGCTCGCATAGGCAAGCAGCCTGGATTGATGGTGGATAAACGGTGCATCAAACTGATTGAGGCCTTTGAAGGTGGTTATCGCTACGGCCCAAAGGAAGAAATACCTATTCAGGAGCATCCTTACGAGGACGTGATGGATTGCCTGCGTTATGCGGTCATGCACAAATGCGGCATCCTCAGCCGAAACACCCGGAAACCCAGGCACTATAAGCCTCAGAACCGTTACACCGGCTATTAGGAAGAAACGCTTTCGTAAAGTTTCTTTTCAATTTTTCAGTAGGAGCGATCTAAAATTCTTATTTAAATAAAACTAATTATTTGAACATCAAAATAAACAGTAGAGTTTAAAAACAAATTTTTCTGCCTGAACAGCCTCATACAGAGCATTTTAATTGTTCAGAATTACTACTTTTTTAATAATTGTCTTTTCAAACTTTAAAAGTTTTATATAATAGAGTCTTACATCCCCCCTCTTTTAGTCTGCCGCTTCCATAGCGGCGTTTTTTTTGGCCCAAGCCCTGCTGTTTACGGCCATTTAAGGCTGTGTTTCATTTTCTTGACCGGTTTCGTCTTGGAATAAAAATATGGCTTGTGCCTCATCTGACTGTATGCTATAAACTCATTGTTCCCCAAGGGGCGGTAGCTCAGTTGGTTAGAGTACCTGCCTGTCACGCAGGATGTCGCGGGTTCGAGCCCCGTCCGCCCCGCCACTTCACACAAGTGGAGCCCCTTAGAACCAGAAGGCTTTCCGAGTTTTGAACCGGAAGGCTTTTTTGTTTCTTCGGAGGCGAAAAAGGGGCAACTGAAACCTAAAAGTGAAACCCAAGTGAAACCTTCTTTGGGTTCCTTCCTCAATATTTCCCAGGCAGCGAAAAAGCTTGGGGTAACGCCAAAAACAATCCGTGAGTGGTGTCAATCCGGTAGACTGCCAGCAATTGCGAAAGCATATGGGCATAAAACAACCTATTTGATAAGCCCTCAAGCAATTGAATTAGTGCTTTTATCAAAAGAACAAGCTGTTTTAACTGCTCAGGAACAAGCAAAATTCAGTATAAAACCCCACTCTAGCCTGACAGATGCCTGGGAAAACTCCATGGCCAGAGGCCTCATCAACGGGAGAGCGTTCAGTCAGGAAACCATTAAAGACTATCGTTACTACATAGATCGCTTTTTTGAAAAACACAAAACTATCAACGCTTCCACCTTAAAGGCTGAACTCGCTAAAATCCCGGCCCATCAGATTGCAAAGCGACAACATTGTTATAAGGCCATTGTCTGTATGGGCAAGTTCCTGATTGCTGAAGGCCAATTAGAGGATGCTTTCCTTAAAGAAGTGAAAAACCTGTATCCTAAACGTCACCTTCCGCCAAAACGCTCCACCATCAAAGAGGATGAACTGGAAAAACTCCTGCAAGCCTGTGAGAGTGGGGAGGAATGCTTGATTGTTTCATTGCTTGCCTTTACAGGCTTACGAGCATCTGAAGCATGTGGCCTGAAATGGGAGGATATAGATTTAAAGGGCAATTCAATCCGTGTCCAGCTTGGAAAAGGCGGTAAGGAAAGAAAAGTAGGCATCTCAGCAAGGTTAAAAGATGTCATCGAAAAGTATTACGTCGAATGTAAAAAGGTAAAACCTGAATGCTTCCTTTTGAAAAACACTGTCGGGAAACCAATGACTAGAAACGGGCTTTATCAGCGATTAGAACGTATTGGCATCAACGCAGGGGTAAAAGTCAGCCCTCATGCTCTCCGCAGGGCATTTGTTACCCTGAACGCCAATAAAGGCCGCTCATTAGTAATGCTTCAACACGCCTGCGGCCATAACAAAATTACAACGACTCGCTCCTACTGCCTAACAACAGAACAAGAAGTCATTGAAGCAATGAAAGACTGGGATTAACGATGAGCTTAAGGTATTCTTTCTACACTATGAATGCTAAAGAAAATATGAGCTCACGGTTTAATATAGCCGCAGGGATATTTCAGGCGGCAGCATATTTTATGATTCCACTGTCATATGGGCAATGGCCCTACTTTTTCTATCAGGCTTTACGCTTTATTGTGGCCGGGGCGTTCCTTACAATGCTCCCTAGACTACCTTTTAGGTGGGCAATTCTTGCAGCAGGGATAGCCCTTTTATTCAATCCTATAATCCCGTTTCATTTTGATAGAAATATATGGTCACTCTTGGACTTAGTAGCATTTATTTTGCTGTGCCTGATTGGTTCCAAGCAAAGAACCTTTCCGTCGAACGCCTCGTAACAGAAGTTATTAATCCACAGGTATAAGCATGGACAACAGTTTTGATTCATTAAAACACATCCGAACTAATGAACCACCTCCGTTAATGAGTGAAGAAGTCTCCATGAATTCCGGTATATCGCTATGGCCTCAACTGGTATTTGTGAGTGTTGGTAAAATTATCAAAAGAGTTGCCACCTATAAGATACCCTTTTATATAGGATTATTATTACTAGGGCTGGGGCTTGCAGAGCCTTATTTGGCTAGTTTAACGACTGCAAAAGGGGGCTATAAACCGGAATGGAAACAAGTAAGCAGCAATGACTTCATGAATTTAGCCATCGAGAAAAATGGGATACGTAAGGAAGGCACAAGTCGGATTGCCTGGATTGAGATTACTTTTATTAACATAAATAAGCTTCCCCAAAAGGATAGGGTAATCATAGATGGACATACAGCCTTTTCCCAGGAAGAACAACTCCGTATAAATTGTGCAGAAAGAACTTCTCAAACAATGGAAAGAGTTATGAGAGCCAAGTCCGGTGATGTTCTTTCAACCGAATCCTTAAATGAATTGCCCCGAGGTATTTCCCCTAATTCAATGCTTCAAAACGCTTTCAACTTCGCCTGTTCCCTATAACTTCACAAGTTCACAATTGACACTAATCCAGCTTCTAATAAGGCTTATAGTTGTGAATGAGTTGTATATACCCTTACTTACCATTCACATAGCCAACACTTTGTTGTTAACTCTTCTAAACACAGCTTTACAGCTTTATGGAGATAAACCAGCCTCATCAATACTAAAGTCGGGCTCTGCATCTCTCTCCAGGTAAATTTCTTGAGGCATTACAGAAGAGGCTCTACCAGTGGTGATGCTATCCATCCTGTTTGAAGTTGACACCCTATGATTAGTTGAAGATGTTTTGGGAAGCCACTTTGCAGCTTTAACAAAAATGCCACTACCGATCATGGTAACACCCATAATAGGCAAAAGTGGTGTTAGGGCTATCATTTCAACTGCTTTATCAGGCTTTTTCTGTATTAATCGCTTAACGGCCATTACTGGCATTGCTACGGGATAAATAGCAATACATTTTGCCCCTATTTTAAGAAGATCATTCTCGGTATTGATGCCGGTTCCAGCATAAGCAGGGTTTAACATTAAACCCGCCAGGAGCATATAGGCTATTAGGTGCTGTTTCATTTGCTGATTCCTCTTGTCAGCTTAGAATATCCGAGCCTGTCTCCAACTACAGTAATAGGTATACAGTTCTATCAACTGTGACTGCCTATCCTTCGTTGTGAAGGCCGTATTTACCTCTATTCACCAGGCTTTTCCCCTCGCATCCACGCTTTCAGTCTCATTGTGAATTTGTGAATGGTAGAACCTTGTTATTTTTGAGGCGATACATACTCAGGTGACTTCGCAAGGAAAGCATTATAGCTCTTTAGAAGTTGGTCATAATCTGGATGGGACAGGGGAGCAACCTTTTTCTGTATTTCAATTGCGGCCTTAAAATGTTCTAAAGCAAGAGCCTGTTTCCCTTGCTCCGCATAAAGTTTAGCAAGAGCCGCATGAAATTTAGCTATATTCCTATGTGTATTACCGAAAACCCTCTTTTCAGCCTCTATAGCATCCATAAAATACTTTTCAGCAGCCAAAAAATCATGGTCAGCTTGAGCCATGCTCCCCTGTAGATATAAAACTCCGCCATGCAGAATTGGGTATTTGTTGTTACCCATCAATGAACTTGCCTCCTGAACAAGTGGCCTAACTTGTTCAAATTTGGCTTGCTCTATAAAAAGATACGCTTTATTAACAAGACCTGCCAGATAACGAATGCCTTGCTTGCCATATAAACGCTCAATGCTTGCCAATGCCTGATTGTAGAGTGTTTCGGATTCTACATATTTGTTCTTTTTAAGTGAAACCAGTGCATGGTAGCTATAAGCTTTTGAGAGCATGGGGCTATTACTTATCTGCAAAAGTTTTTCTGCCTGTAATATCATTCTTTCCGCCTCATCAAAATCCCCTTTTTCAATGTAATAGAATGAGACTTCCAAGAGTTTGGATCCGTATGCATCTTTGTTTTTACCAGGGTATCGCTTTAATACATCCAATGCTTTCTGAAATTGCTCATCGCCCTCCCGAAATTGTGCCACCTCCCAATAATCCTTAGCGAGATTAATTAATGAAAGAAAATATAAATCGTTTTTTTCTTTAGACTGATTAAGTGATGTTTCATATAAAGTTACTGATGTAGAGTGAGCTGACTTAGCTTTATTTAAATGTCCTTGCTCATAATATAACACCCCTAAAACATTGTAATAATTGGCTATCACACCCCAATCAGCAGGTAAAGTGCTCTCATATACTGCAATGGCATGAACTAACAAGTTTTCAGCCTCACGGTTTCTATCCATAAGGCGGTATGTAATACCTAGAAGCCCTTCTGCATTTGCAATTCGGTAAGCAGGTGCATCGCATCTTTTTGCATAATCAACTGCTTCACTGAAGATTAATGCAGCTTGGCTGTAGTCCTTCAAGCCATTTTTCTTATCACCCTCTTTCAGGCGGTTAATGAAATGATAGTCGTCAAACGGGCAGCTATCCTGTGCCTCCGCAGTGGTAAAAGGTTGAAACAGCAATAAACAGGTGAGTAATGCGCCTATGTGGTTCCATAACCCAAGATTGAACACCTTTGCTCCTTATAATAAAGCTCATCATTACTATAATTGGCTAATCCTACTACAAGTTAAAAAGTAGAGTAAGAAGGAGGACTTATATACAGCGAAAATTAAGGTGGAGGCTCCACCAGATACTTACCCCGAGCTTTTCTGCATACTGAGCCTTCAGCTTCCATGTGGCGGAGGAGATGCCGCACACTGTCATAAGGTAAGCCGGTTTCAGTAGCAACCTCTTTCGGGCCTTTTGGCGTATCGGCCATGGCAAGGCAATCCAGAATCTTTTGCCGCTCCACGCTTCGAGCTTGAGTTTCCGACTCCACTTGGAGATGCCACCGGCAGCGTTCCGAATCAAACTCAATGGTTTGCACCTGCTCCCCAACATCACGGGAGGTCATAAACAACTGAGCCACGGTTTCCGTCCTGGGCCGTTTTAATACCCAAATGGAATCCGCCACGCCGGTCAAGCCGGTAGAACCCAACACATCATCCAGGGGATCGCCCCCATGATTATCAGCGTTGGCCTTGCGGGTGTGGTGAATCACGACCAGGGCAATACCCTTGTCCAGGGCCAGCCGTTGCAGACATCCGAGCAGGTATGTTTCCTCGGCATAACCTTCAGCGCTTTTACCTGCCGGTCTGAACCGCCCCAAGGTATCCAAGACCACTAAACGGCAAGCCGGGTGATTGTCCAGCCAATCCTCCAAGGCTCTCAATCCGCCCTGATCATAACGAGGCGCTTCAGTGGTAAACAGTAGGCCATCCGGTGCGCTTTCATCCTGAACCAGTTGCAATAAACGATCCTGCAAGCGTCTTTCAGAATCCTCAAGCGCCAAATAGAGGGCTTCCCCTTGCTGGACAGGTCTGTTACCCAAGGCCATGCCGCCACTGGCGACAGCAATGCACATGTCAAATGCCAGCCAGCTTTTACCAGACTTGGGCCGTCCTGCCAGAATGGTCAGCCCTTCCGGTAACAAGCCCGGAATCGCCCACCGGGGAGCCTTAAATTCTTTATTCATAAGCTCCAAAGCGGAAATGCTTTTCAACGCCATGGCCGGAACGCTTTCAGCCGTCTTTCCAGCCCTGCTTTTTGCCGGTGCTGACTTCACGGTGGATTGCCCCACATTGGAAAGATCTCTCGGCTGCTTTTGCCCCGAAGCCAGGCCGCTTTTAACGGTTGCCAGCGCCTCCCGCCGGGATAATCCGGCAGACTGAGCCGCATCCATTAGGCGGGTTTCCGCTTCATAGTAAGTCAATGCATCAGACCCCACCAGTTGCCCGATACTATACGCCTGAGTATTCAATGTATCGTTTCGGGTGCCGTTTGCGGCCTGAGCCACCAGATTGCAAGCCTGACTCAAAGCGGATTCACCATAATGAGTCGCTTTATGGGTAGTAATAGGAATGGGAGCTAATGCTATTTCCTGCTTGTCCGTTGAATCATGTTCCAGTAGCTCCAAAAGCCAGCCGGGAGGGTTTGCAAGCGGCGCATCTGTATCAATCCAGGCATAGAATGAACCGTTGGCATGCCGGGAACCGGGAGCCACTACAAAACCGCCCATACCTCGCACGTCCAGCCCTTGTCCGAGCTTTTTCCCTACGTCGTTTTTAATGTCTTGCTGGTTGGGATACCGGAAATAAATATGCCAGCCTCGTCCGGTTGCTGCGGTCAGCGTTTGAGGTAGGTTGCCATGCTCCTGCATCAAGGCTTCTAAAGAGGCTTCCCCCATAGGCCCGTCTACATCCAACACTAGCAAGCCGGAACGCTTGCCGGTAACAAGGCCGATATTGGCCTTGGGGTATTCCTCCCACCATGCGGTAATTTGCGCCTCGTCAGTTGTGGCTTTAGCAGGCCATTCCTTAATAAGAGGGATCTTTTCATTCACGGGAAATACCGGCCAGCCTTGAGCCGCATATTTTAAGGCTTCATCCAAAATCATCATGGTTGATACTCCCTTCACTTAAACACAATCTAAAAACTGTTGGCGGAAATCCGCCGGGGTAAGCAGCAAGCCGTTCCGTTGCAGACTGGACAGCTTTACAGACAGGAATTGGCCCCGATCCCGAATCAGATCACCCATCCGGTGCCGGTGCGCCCATCCCAGCAATTCAACGTAGGCCGAGCCGGTATGCTGCAACTGAACCCTTGCAAAGGCCATGGCAGTAATGCGGAAGCCGTGTTTGTTCCTACTGAAGGTGAACTCGTCTTTTAAACCGCCGGTCGTGCGTAAACCCACGTTTTCACCGGGAATACTCCAGAAGATTCCTTTATTCCCTTTACCCAAGGCATCCCGCCAATCATCAAAGACCTTGTGGGCCGGTTCACCCAGATACAGGCTCCAGGCTACTTTGCCCATAATAGAGATCCGGTCGCAGTCCTGCCGTAAACGCTGGGAAGTGGAGAAACGCTGGACTTGCCGCCGCCCCATTTCAGCGATCGCTTCAGATTGGGGGATTTCAACCAAGACAGGATTACGGGGATACAGGCGGGCGGACTCGTATTCCGCCTTAAACCTAGTCCACAATTCCTCATAAGTGAGGTTCTGGCTTTCCGCTTGAGGCACTACGGCCAATGTGGGACAATCAAAGAGGGGTATTTGCCGATAACTTGCCATGTGTATATACTCCTTAGTTTTCGCATAATAAAAAAAGCCCTGGGTTCGTCGCCCAGGGTTTTTCCATTCGGTCAGGAATTGGAACTTTTTAAAATGAAGGTTGTTTCAATTCGATGACCGTTGGAATAGCCCCGTCAGGCTATGATGACTATCCAATCTTTCACGAATTATTAGTTTAGAAATTTCGTAGAAGGTTTGATACCAAGGTGTTTAAGACCAAACTTTCACACACTTTCACAGTGACTTCACAAATTTGAGCTTCTTTTTAAGATTCTTCCAATTACTTTTTTGTTGACTTTATATCTCTCGAGATGAAAACCACACTTTTTGATGCCTTTATCAACATTACCTACTGATTTTTCGGCATTATTGTAAGGTCTGGTTGCATCACGCCTGGGCATACCCCAAATTTCAACCTGTAGATCCTCATAACGCACACATTCTCCAAAGGCACAAACAAACTTTTCCAATACTCTCGCCTCTTTACTGGTAGACGAGAACAATGATTTCAGTTGAGCTAATTCTTCTTGTGTTAGAAACTTATCAGACACAGCTTGGGTAGATGCAGGGTGATTATGGTAGTTTTTCGAAACGGGCGTTATAAATCCAGCTTTGCCATCAACCGCATCCATCCATAGATCCTTCATCAAGTCCCAGTTGGGAGGTCTATTACATCTGACAAACTCCATCAATGAAACAGGAATCGCTCTTTGGACAGCCACTTGAAGCGTGTAAATGAAGTTAATCAGCCACAATTCTTCATTCTCTGTATTACTTCTATTCCTCTGCTCAAGCAATTTAAGTCGCTTTAAGGTGTATTCTCCAATCAGATCGTTTAATTCTTTATCACGCTCTTTCCTACTTTGCCCTTCATAAAAGATAATTTGAGCAGCTAATACCCTATTAAATGGTGAGGAATAGCCATATGCGAGTTCAAAAATTGCCTGAAGCCAATCCTCCTCAGTCGATAATGCTGTCATTGGCTTTTTACACAATAAAACTGGCGTTGGAAGTGTTGAGATATAGCCTGAGAAACAGGTTGGATGCTGCAATACCCAATAGAAAAGGCCGGTAACGATCTCCTCGTCCGACCGATCGCCACGGCAATACATTAATTCAGACCAGGATAAGCCATCAGCCCGAATATGATAATCGTAGAACTCTCCGAGGTTTTCCAAGATTGAAGCTTCAAGCGATGGAGAGAAAAGATGAGGTGCGATGCTCTGCTTCTTTTTGTGTTGCTGTAAGGCTTTTAACAGGATGCGCTCTTTTATATCGTCATCATCCAATTCCTCTGCATCGCTTTGGTATACTTTACCCTGAAATGACAAGAAAAGAGTTTTCAATTCCTGCTTTCCTGCCTTAGAGTATTTCAGATACAGGTCATAACAGGCCAAAAGGAGTTCGTCGTCTGTTATAATGCGCCCCATGCTGACTTGAGAGGCCGCCAAAACTCTTAAACGCCCAATTGGATAGGGAGGTAAACTATAACCACCGGCGGCTCCTAAATTTGGCACTAGTTCAATTGGACAAGTAGGAGCCCCCAAATTGTATTCCATATTCATTTTCCTGACCTCATAAACCCTAATTAATAGTTATTTAATGCTCTTTAATGCAGCAGTAACGTCCCTGAGAAGTTGCCGGAAGTGACGCTGCTCGTTTTTGGCTTGCTGGCTATAGAAGCCATTAATCAACCGGGCCTTGCGGCAACGCTCGAAGCCTTCTGTTGTTTTTGGGCCTGTAGATTTGCCGCCATGCAAGCGGCAGCGGCCATTGGCCATGGCAGGCTGTTTGCAAGGGTTCCCGGTGCGCTTGCTTTTAGCGCCGCAACGAGGCGCATTGTGAGGATTACCCGGTGGATTCCCATTCTTTAGCCAGCCTCGGCGGTTCTTTGCTATTTCTGAAACTACAGTTTCCCGCTTGGCATGGGGTTCATTCCCATTTTTTGAAGTCATTCCCTCTCCCCTTTCACGAAATAGACGATGCCACCAAAGATAAGAATGCCCGGTATCCATAAGGGTATACCGATAGACTCGATAAATGAAAAAGGCAGATAAACCCCTAAAAACCATGCACAGCCTACTATAGTAAGTATGACAGCCACACTAAGAACCATGAGAAAGCTGAGCGTAGCCTTTTTGGGGAAGGATAGTTTGCGGTTTGGAACAATTAACCACCTAAGCCAAAGACCTATGAGCGCAAGAATCGAAAAAATACAGAGGGGTAGAAGCAATGGTTCTATTAACGGATATAATGCGAGTAAGCCAAGGTCTAACATGAATGCCCTCTTAACGGATTCACATCCCCAATGATGGCTTGCCCACCATCAGCCACTTGAACATGCTGGACGGTAATTTTTTGCTGTCCCTTTGTGCGGTATCTCTGTAGGGCTTCTATCTGCCGGGTAAATACATTCATCAGCTTGGAAGCCCGGTTTATATTCCGCTCGACTGCATTAGGGTTCTGGTCTTTCACCATGGCTCGGCGTGAACAATCCATAGCCATGTTATGCACCGCTATCATTTGAGTAGCCAGCATGCCTTCCAACCCATCCTGAGGAGCTATCTCATGCATCAGCCGAGTGACGTGATACCATCTCGGATCCAGTTGTGGTTGGGCTTGGAACGCCTGAGATAAAAGATAACTTCCGGTGCTGAGGTCATGCACTCCGGTTGTCTCAAACATCTTCACGCTAGTTTCGGGCATTTCCTCATCCTGAATAGAGTAGCGTCTGCTACTTTGATCAGAGCTTTCTTTCTGAAACTTGACTGGCTGATATCGTTCCAGCTTTTTCTCCAGCCTGAGAAGCGATTCCTTTTGAACAGGATTGACCTTGTTATCGGTTGACCCAATAGCGACAGGACTTTCCATAGTGTCTAACGTTTTGATTGCTTTCTCTTTATTCACTTTCCCCACTCGTGGCATTGTTTAAACCTCCGCTCCATCGTGGAAATGGACTTCTTGATCAGCCGGATAAGCCAGCCAATATTTCTTACCTGGGCCAAAAAACCTGTAGCCTCGCCATTCCGTTAGTTCTCCCTGACTCACCTTTATGGCAATCCGCCTCAAATGGTCATAGGAAACTCCCTCTTTGGCCGCAAGCCCTTTCAAACTGTAAATATCCATGAATTTATTGTATTCGAATCTTTATTCGAGCCGTACTAGTGTGTTAAGGTTGGTAAAGACGAGATTAAAACTCAAACTGAAACCCAAGTGAAACTTTGAGACATCGGTCAGGAGATAATAACAATGGCAAAAATGCGGTCTGGTAATGCTTCCAGCAATTTAAACTTCATGCCTGTCACGCAGGATGTCGCGGGTTCGAGCCCCGTCCGCCCCGCCACTTCACACAAGTGGAGCCCCTTAGAACCAGAAGGCTTTCCGAGTTTTGAACTGGAAGGCTTTTTTGTTTCTTCGAATGAGAATTTCAGGTACCAGTCCGCCAAAAAAGTCTAACTTCAACAAAAGTTCAACATGCCAAAGTGCAACATGTTGGAGTTTTCATTTCGGTTAAAGATGCTGCGGCTAAATTGGGTGTTACAAGCATAACAATCACACGATGGTGTGAAAGTGGGAAACTACCGGCAATTGCCACATCCTATGGAAAGAAAATTACTTATAAAATAAGCCCTCATGCGGTCGAAATGCTGCTGCTAGCTGAAGGCGAGAAGAAAACAGACACTCCACAAAAGCGGAAGATAGAGAATAAAAACCACTTTGAGTTTATTTCCGCTTGGAAAACGGCAATGGCAAAGGGCTTTATCAATGGTCGGGCATTTAGCCAAGCCACTATCGATGACTATTCCTTCTATATAGATGATTTTTTTAAACGGCAAAAAACAGTAAGCATCGATAGCTTGAAAGAGGAATTGGCCCGAATTCCTGCCTCCCAGGTAGCCAAGCGTCAGCATAGCTTCAAAGCAGTTGTGTGTTTCGCAAAGGTGCTAATTACGGAAGGCGTTTTGTGTGAAGATTTCCTGAAACGGAAAATTTTCCGGCGGGTTGGCCGTGCCTTCCACCAATGTTAAAAAATCAATATTACCGTTGCTTTCGCCCCCACTCAAAGATTACCAGAGAAAGTTTAATCAGCGTAATATCACATGCATTTCAAGGTTAGAGCTTATAGCCAAGTCTCTGTAATAGCTGGGCCATTCCATAATAAGCACCCACGGTTGCCATGCTGGCTAGCAATAGTGCCCAGGGAAAGGGTATTTGCTTTTTCAACAGCAGTGGCAAAACCAGGAATAACACAAGCGACGGCAAAACCATCCAGAAGATGTTCAGTGATAACGACGACACGGTTTGTACGTCCCGTGTATCCAGGTAAAGCCAGATAAGTGCCAGGATAGAAACAATGGGTAAAGAAGCCAAGATGCCGCCCCAGAAGGTGGAACGCTTGGCTACCTCGGATACCAGTACAATAATGGCAGCTGACAGAACAAATTTGATTACAGCAAACAAACCTCTATTCCTTCCGGGTGAAATTGAATCGGGGGTTGAATTTCTCACCGTTGACATTGGTTTCCGCAACCACCTGATAATCTCCAGTTTGGGTAAGTGTTAACATCCCGTGGTAATGGTCATCCGGTTTTTCTTCTGCCATAGCAATGCTTTCTTTGGTTCCGTCCGGCATAGTGATATGAAAAGTGCCAGTCACACCCAGAACATGCTTGCCTTTGGCATCCCGCACGTAATAATCCAAATGCGCTTCTCCGTTTTCCATAATCTCCGGGGCCAATTTGAACTTATAATTGCCCATCTCAATAAATTCCGGCTCTTGGGCTTGTTTTTGGACGGTTTGCGCCTCCGGGGTGGCTTGGGTTACTTCCGGGGCTTTGCTGCTGCACCCCTGCAACACCAGAACCGTACCCATCAATAGGGCCAAAACCATCAATTGATTGTTCAGTTTCATACTACTCTCCGTTCTTTGTCCGATGGTATGCCGCGCAAGGCTTTTTGACCAAACAGTTTAAACAGGGCGGGAATCACAACCAGCGTTAAGGCCGTGGAAGTAAACATTCCACCGAGAATCACAATGGCCAATGGTTGTTCCAGTTCGCGGCCTGCCCCGCCCAGCAGTGCAATGGGCAACACACCCAAGCCTGCTGTTAGGGCGGTCATTAAAACAGGGCTGAGGCGATCCAGGGAGCCCTCCCAAAGCACTTTATCAAAGGGCCTGCCTTCGCTCAGCAGATGATTGAAGTGCGCAACCAACATGATGCCGTTGCGGGTGGAGATCCCAAAAAGCGTGATAAAGCCAACCAAGGAGCCGACACTAAGCACACCGCCGGAAATAAGAATCGACCAGATCCCACCGATTAGCGCCAAAGGCAAATTTGCCATGACCAGCATCGCCGCCCAGGATGATCGGAAGGCCATCACCAACATAACAAAGATCCCGACGATCGCCGCCAGACTTAGCCAGATTAGTTGTTGGGTGGCTTGCTCCTGGGCCTCAAATTGGCCGCCATACACTACATAGTACCCAGCAGGCAGACGCACAGAACTTTTAATCTTGTTCCGGGCATCATGAATGACGCTACCCAGATCGCGCTCTGCCACATTGGCCTGAATGACCACGTTTCGGGATACATTCTCGTGCCGAATGGTATTCGGACTGGTACCGTAGGCCACATCCGCCACACTGCCAATGGGAACCTTGACACCGGAAGGCGTATCTACCAAGGTCGAGCGAATCACATCCAGGTTGTTGCGGTACTGCGGCTCAAACCAGACCACCATGTCAAACATCTTTTGGCCTTCAACCACTTTAGAAACCGTCGCCCCCTTAAAGGCGGCCTCGATGCTTCGTGCTAAATCTCCGGTTGTCAGGCCATAGCGCCCCGCAACGTCCCGGTGAATTTCGACTGCAATCTGAGGGATGGGAATGATGGGCTCAATTTGAACATCCACCGCACCGGGTATGGCTTTTAGTGCCGCTTCGATTTCCTGGGCCTTCTGGTGCAACACCGCCAGCTCCGGCCCGAAAACCTTAATGGCAATGGCGGCATTAACGCCAGACAGTGCGTGATCCATTCGGTGAGAAATATATGAGCCCATATTCACAACCATACCTGGAGCCTTGGCAAAATCTTCCCGGATGTGGTGAATGATGTCTTCGCGGGCTGAGGCATCTCCTTTCAAACGAATGTCAAATTCGCTGAAATTGCTCCCGCCGTAATCATCCGAGCCTTCAGCACGTCCGGCCCGCTGCCCGATGGCTAACACGTCCTTGTGTTTAATAACATGCTCTGTCAGCCCTTTACCAATCCGGCTGGTAATGTCCAGGCTGGTTCCGGGCATGGAGTTCGCGGCCACAATCAGGTTGCTTTCATCAAACTCCGGCAGGAAGGCTTTACCCATCAGGAACAAAGGGATGAGCGAAACGAAAAACAGCACTGCGGAGGCGGTAACAACTTTTTTGGGATAATGCAGGCTGTAGCGGAGCATGCGTTCATACTGTTCTTTCAGCCACACGATGACCCTGGTTTCCTGATGCGGCAGGCGTTCCTGGTTGCCTAAAAGCAGATAGCACATCGCCGGGGTAATAGTCAGCGCCACGCCCAGCGAGGCAAGAATTGCCACGATGTAGGAAAAGGCCAGCGGGGCGAAGATTTTCCCTTCCAGCCCGCCCAGCGAAAAGATAGGCAGGAACACCAGCGCCACAATGAACGTGGCATAGACCACCGATGTCCGCACTTCACGCGAGGCGTCATAAACCACTTGGAAAACATTTTTCGGGGAACCGGCCAGCTTGTTCTCCCGCAACCGCCGATAGACATTCTCGACATCCACAATGGCATCATCCACGACTTCGCCGATGGCAATTGCCAAGCCTCCCAGCGTCATTGTGTTAATGGTGCCCCCCTGCCACTTCAAAGCGATCATCGCCGCCAGCAAGGACAAGGGGATGGCGGTTAAGGTAATAAAGGCCGTACGCCAGTTCTGCAAGAAGGCAAACAGGATGACAATAACCAGAATGCCACCCAAGACCAAGGCTTCCATTACATTATGAATGGCGACCTCAATAAAATCGGCCTGCCGGAAAGTGGGGACCAGTTTCACGTCCTGGGGAAAGGTGGTCTTGATGTCATCCAGCACCCGTTCAATGGCATAGGTTGTTTCCAGGGTATTGGCCCAAGGCTGCTTGGTAATGGTCAGAATGACGCCCGGCTTGCCATTGACCATCGCATCCCCAATCTTGAAGCCCGGCCCGATTTGCACATTCGCCACCTGCCCCAGCAGGATTGGCGTGCCATTACGGCTGCTTACCACATGACTGGCAATGTCCTCTACGGTTTTAACCCGCCCAATGCCGCGAATCAGGTATTCCTGATCCGGGGTGCGCAGAATGCCGCCGGGTGCGTTGACGTTACTTTCCTCAGCGGCATGTATTACCTCTTCCAGGGTCAGGCCATAGTCTTTAAGTTTGTTGGGATCTAGCAGGATTTGGTACTGCTTCACTTCTCCGCCATGTATAAAGAGATTAGATACACCGGGAATTGCCATCAGCCGGGGCCGAAGCGTCCAGTCTGCCAGCGTTCGCAGCTCCATCAGGGACGTAATGCCGTCAGTTGTCATGCCGAGTCTCAGCACATCCCCAACCGCCGTGCTAATCGGTTGCAAGGTCGGTTGCTCCACCCCGTTAGGCAGATTGTTTTGAAGCGATTGCAACTTTTCATTGACCAACTGCCGGGCAGTGAAAACATTGGTATTGTCTTCAAAAATCATCGTCACCACAGACAGCCCAATCGTAGAAATAGAGCGTACCGTTTTGACGTTGGCTGTACCGTTTAGAGCGGCTTCCATTGGCAATGTAACCAGGTTTTCAACTTCTTCCGGCGCAAAACCGGGGGCCTCAGTTTGCACAACCACTTGTACAGGGGCAAAGTCCGGGAAAACATCGACCGGAATACGCGAAGCAGCAAGTAGACCATAGATCAGGATAACAACGCCCAACAAGGATACCAGCCAGCGGTTATGCAGCGACCATTCAATAATGCGGTTCAGCATTAGCGGCGGCCTCCCGAACGTTTTTGCATCCACAGCCAACTCAGTCCTGCCAACGTCAAACCGATCAGGACACCTAATATCATGCTGGGCCAGGAAGCCAGCGGAACGGCATGTTCGTTATGATGATCCGCTTTCCCTTCCAACTTTTCTTCGTGAGACTTTTCTTCGGAACCGGCCAGCAGACCCTGTGCCCGGATCTGGCTTGCTCCCTGAACGACAATGGTATCTCCCTCATACAAGCCATCCCGGATTTCAACATCATTGGCCGTTTGCTGCCCCGTCTGCACAGGGACAGCTTGAAAGTCATCATTGTATTGGACATACACCACTTTGCGCCCGTTATCATCAACCAAAGCAGTGGCAGGAATGACGATTTGGTTGCCGCTGGTTTTGCCGGTTACGATCTCGGCACTGACAAACATGCCCGGCTTCAATATGCCGCCGGGGTTTTGGGAAACCACTCGCACCGGCAATGTACGTTGATTTGGATCAACCACGCTGCCGATAGAGGATATTTGCCCATCCATCACTATATTTGATGGCGTTTTCAATCGAACGGTTTGCCCGGTGTGGACTTTGGGAATCTGCTCCTGGAAGATATCCATTACTACCCAAATCGGACTTAGCCCGACAATTGAGAAAATCTTCTGGCCCGGCTCAATGGTTTCCCCGGCTGTCACATCCCGAAAGGTAACGGTACCGGATACCGGGGAAGCAATCGAAATTTCAGCCGTCACCCGGTTACTGGACAGCGCCTGATTAATGGCGGCGCTGGATAATCCCAGCACCCGCAGTTGGCTATGCAAGGCGGATACGGTTAAGGCCAGTTGCTTTTGCAGTAGGCTGACCTGCTGGGTGGATTGCTTTTTCAAGATACCGAGCTTGATTTGAGCATCTTCTAGTACATGTTGAGCTTCCAAGTAGTCTTTTTTAGACGTAATGCCTTCATTCAACAGTGCTTGTTCCCGCTGGAAAGCGACCCGCGCCACTTCCACATGATTCTGCTCAATGGCAATGTCGCCCTGATACTGGATGCGCGTTTTTGCGACTTCCGCTTGCAGACGGGCGCGTTCCTGCAAGAGTTCAGCCAACTTACCCGCTGCTTCGGCACTGTAGATAGATGCCAGTGTTTGACCCGCGCGGACAAAATCCCCTTGCTGAGCATAGACTCTACTGACTGCCCCGGTAACACGCGGGGTAATGTCATAGGCCTTGTTTTCGGCAGCCTGAACCTTGCCGGTGGTTTGAAGCACCTGTTCCAACGCGCCTGCCCGAACGGTAAGCGTTTGCAACCCGATCAGCTTCTGGCTTTCCTTGCTCAAATGAACTTTAGGGGCCTGCTTGGTTTCGGTTTTGGCGCTGAAGGCGCTGTTATGCCCTTCATGGGCAATAGCCGGGCTGGAAAGCGTAAGGCAAACGGCCAGCACTGGCATTAGAAGTAATCGTTGTCTTTTCATAAGCCTGTTCCTATCGCTTTTTCCAAATCGCTGATCGCGTTTTGCAGTTCCGTCAAAGCTTGAAGATACCCAAGCCGGGTATTGGTATACGCCTGCTGGGCAGCAAGAGGGACTAAAATCGGGGATTTACCCACTTCAAAGCTCCGTCTGGCTTTTTCCGCCACTTCCGCCGCCTTGGGTAGCAGTTCGGTTTCATAGTTTTTGATCCGTTCCTGGTTGGCAACCAGCGCCGTATGGGCGCTCATTACCTCATACCGAATCTGATTCCTAGTGGCAGCCTGCTCCTGATCCAGTTGCCGCTGTTGAGCCAATGCCTCCAAAATCGGCCCCTGCTGGCGGTTCAGAATCGGCAGTTCCACCATTCCAATAATGAATGCGCTGAACTTTCGTTCAGCCCCGGTCACCAAGTCCGGTCCAGCAGCAATCCTGAGGTTCGGAATTCGGTTGGCTTTGGCAAGGGCCAGTTGCGCGTGAGTAACGGCCACTTGCTGGCGGTTCTGCTGAAGTTCGGGCCGGTTGGCATAGGCTTGTTTTAGTAAAGCCTCCAGGCTTGCGACCGCTTCCGTTACGCTCCCTTGCAATGGCGCAGCGCCAGATGGGGCAGGCTGAGGAACGGTCGTTGGTGCCTGAGAAAATACTGGCGGCGGGGTGAGGATAACATCAACCGGCAGAGGCTGGTTCATCAGCATGGATAGCCGGGTTTGCGCTTCCACGGTCTGATAATGCACCGTCTGCAACTCATTTTTCGCATTAATACTGGCAATTTCCGGTTGCAGCACCTCAAAATTTGAAATATCCCCAACCCGTTCCCGTTTTCGCGCCACATTAACCAGCTTTTGACTGGTAGTCAGTATGTCCTGATGCGCTTTTTCCCGCTGCTGGGCATTATAAAGTTGCGTATAGGAACGTCGAACATTGGATCGCAGGGTAAGCAGGACCGTTTTCACTTCCGCAGTCACAACACCTTGTTGAGCCTGGGCAACGGACATACGCTTGCGACGCTTACCACCCAGTTCAATGGTCTGCTCCAAACCCAGCCGATAAGTATCTTCCGCAATCCCGTTATCGCTTAAAATGGACGGGTTAAGCCGGGCACCGGCAGTCACAACGGCAGCTTTACTGACATCCAGCCGTGCCTGCGCCGCTTTAAGTTGCGGATTGTTTTGAATCGCCAACTCCTGGGCTTGCTCCAGGGTGAGATTTTTAACCTCTTGCGCCTGAACGGGAATGGTCAACACACATAAAATTAATGTTATAAAAAGCCCTTTGAAAACCTGATACAAACGGAAATCCTCCTTCCAAAAACGAGCAAAAACAAAGCTCTGGCATGTGGAAGAGAGTTTAAATCGTGAGAATAACCGTTTTGAGGAAAGCCAGCGGGGATTCCGGCAAGGGTGGCGGATGAGCCAGTTGCTGAACGCTTACTCTTTCAAAAAAGATCTGTAAGGGAACTGCAACCTCCGTATGAAACGAGAGGTAATGGCTGATTGTATTTTGATTGTATGTATTTGGCAGAGCCGCAAAAGCGCCTGTCTGCTCTTGATGTTTTGACAGGTGAATAACATGGTCCAGATGGTGCGGAGCTTCTTCAGTTTCACCGACCTGATGGGAATACTGATGCCCGTGAGCGTGACTATGGTGATGCCGTTCAATACGATGATGGCCCAGCACTATATCCAGGTGATCACCATCGGCAACAACAGAAATATTGTGAGCGCTGGCAAGAGCATTACTAGCAGATGCAACATTTTGCAGCCCCATTAACCCCAGGAATAAATATACAGCAAGGCACATAAGGGCTTTAGCCCGCCTCGTTTTTGTTATTCCTTTAAGTGCCAACACTTCCTACCTATCCATTAAAATTCCCTGCACCCATTATACCCTTTCAATCGCAGTAAAGAGGATAAAAATGGAAGCACTTAACCTGTAATCCCGGTCAAAAATGCAAAACCCTAAATCTGAGGCCCTTACAGCGTAGAGTCATCCGTGCTTCAAACGTAAACCGTACTTATCCAACACTGATTTTTCACTGGATTCACACCCTGCAACCAGCAATACCACTGAATATACCGTTACATTTCCATTAGACTCGGTTTATGGTGAGGAGGTTGCAGCTCTTGCTGGAACCGGGGCCTAGTAATCCAGCGATCAATGATCAGTATCTGACCATAACAAGATGCCACTTTCCGGTCTTCGGCCTGGAGGTGGCAACATTGGAGAGTATAGAGTTGGTAACTTCAGGGGGCTAAAGCTGTGCGTTAGGACTTTTAATGGGTGCTCTATGGTCTATTCTACCCGGTGGAAGAAGTCGGGAGCATCCAAATCGGCATTCCAGAAAGCGACACTGCCTTTTCCTCCATCCTGTGCAATGATTTCCAACCTAACTTCTTTAGACTGGTTCTTGGCATATAATTCGGTGGGTGATAGAGAATCAGGTTGGGTTTCTCGTCTTTAATCTGCTCAATCTCCCAATGGTTTTCAGGATGAATATAATGTTTTCTGTTATGCCCATCAAACAGTACGACCCGGTAGGTCTTATCTGGGTTTAAAGTCAGACTCACGTAGGCATTGTCTGAACATTCAATCGATTCTCTCTGCCCAAACGGGGCAGAATTGTCCTGCAAGCCATTGTTGACATACATTTTCCAATCACCATACAGATACTGAGGCAAAACCGGATAATCCGGGTATGCCATTTCATGTGAAAAATTGCAAGCAGCCAAGCTGATACTCAGCAGGCAAAATAAGAGGGTCAGTAGTTTCTTTATGGCTGTTTCTCATACCAAATATATGTTTGGGTAAAATCACCACCCGGACCGGAATCAGAACGTTCCTTATCGCTCAGGATGGATTTTGGCAAAAGCGTAACAGGATATTTTATCTTCTGCTCCCGACTGGGATAATTTTTTGCTTTCCCCCATAAAAAATCTTCAATACTCGATGTGTCATAGGGGACAAACGGCAACCGAGTACCCGATTCCCAGCCGGTTTTATTTTTTACGGTAAATTTTAGAATCTTATTGGGCATGGCTTTTATGGTTACATCATAGCTACCTAAAGTCGAGCCTGTGCCATCCAGCTCCAGAAGCGCTCGAAGATATTCTCCCACACTAAATCGATAACGAAAGGGCTCTTTATTCGGTTTTTGAGCCATTGCCTTCTTGCCTCCTGCACACCTTCATCCCGGTTCTGATACTCGGCTTTGGGAAGCCGACGAATGGGCAGGGAACGCAAAACTTCAGCAAGAATTTCATCGGCTGATTGAAACCGGGTCGCATCACTGGGCTGGGGAACACCACGAGGAGCCTGGGATTTTGGCAGTGACTCAGGATTGGGTTCGCGGATGAAGTCCACAGATTGCCTAGCCGCTTGCGTTTTTAGAAAGGTTTGAACCCCGAGCCCGTTATTTTTAGACGACGAATCATAAACAACCCCATGCTCCAGATGAAACTGCCTCGTAGCTAGGCAAGTTTTTGGCTGCCCTTCAATACGTTCTAGCGGTTCCAAAATAGGCAACTGTCATTCCCTCGCATGCGGGAATCCATTTCGCCCAGATAATAAGATCGGGATATAAACCGGGGAAAACCAACGTATTTTCATTCACAGTGGATTCCGGCCTGCGCGGGAATGACGGAGGAAAGTGCAAGAAGGGATGAGGCCGAAATACAATATCGGGCCTAAATTTTCTGGCTACGGACTGTGTTTTTATGTCTCTTCTATACACACATAAGCTCGCAACTCCCTTTTTACTCCAATAGCACTCTGTCTGCTAATTGCAAAAAATTATTGCCCCTCTATAGTCATTACAGTATATAATTGCTCCCCTTACGAGAGTTCTTTATTGGCAGACGCACTATTTAGACAGAAGAGGCAAAGCGATGTTAAACGATTTTAAAACTTTTATCATGCGTGGCAATGTAATGGATATGGCGGTCGGTATTATTGTGGGGGCCGCATTTACCAAGATTGTTACATCCCTGGTGGATGATATTATTATGCCTCCCATTGGCTTGTTAACCAAGGGCACCGACTTTTCCAACCTGTTTATCAGCCTTTCCCCCCAGCAGTACGAAACGTTAGCGCAAGCCCAGGCCGCAGGCGCCCCTATTCTTAGATACGGCCTGTTTCTAAACGCATTGATTCAGTTCTTAATCGTCGCATTTGCCATTTTCATGCTGATCAGAATGTTAAACAATCTTTCCAAACCCAAAACGGCGACACCGGATACCAAACCATGCACCTACTGCTATACGACGATCCCAATCATGGCAACCCGTTGCCCGAATTGCACTTCGGAGTTGAAGCCAGCTTAATTTAACGGCTGAGGCTCCCTGTAAGGGTATTGCTTTTGAATATCGCTCTCTGCATAGGATAGGAGCCTGGAGGCTTTCTGCCGGACAGAATTGGCCATGCCGGTGTCCCAAGGGCGCTGAACCGATTTTGAAACGCTCCCGTGCAAAAGGTAGAAAAACAATAATTTAAATTATTCTATAAATTATATTGTTTATTTCGCTGGGATTTAATTTAATGTAGGAAGCCAGCACCAGATTCTCGGATGATAACTGGACTGGTTGAATTAATCGTTACGTAAGCACATGAGTAGTTATGGCCTTCCAGAGACCCAGCCAACCTTTTACGCCACCGCCTCCCCAGAAACCGGAACTGAGTGAGGAGGAGAAAAAGCTGGCCGAAAAAAAACGCCAGTTTGAGGAAGAAATGAAGAAGGCTCAGGCGGACCTTAAAAAGCCGGGGCGCGACGTGTTTGTTCGCAGTACAGAGCTTGCACTTCCCGGTGCCGGAAACAGTCGGTAAGGTGGTCATTAATTAGTCCGGCGGCCTGCATATGCGCGTAGCAGGTGGTGGACCCGACAAACTTGAACCCACGTTTCTTCAAATCCTTGCTGAACGCATCGGATTCCGGCGATGTGGCCGGGATCTGCTCCAGCGTCTTCCATTGATTACAGATGGGCCGGTTTCCTACAAACTGCCAGATATACGCGTTAAAACTGCCGAATTCAGCCTGAACGCTCAGGAAGCAAGCGGCATTCTGAATCGCGGCCACCAGCTTTTGCCGGTTACGGATCAAGCCGGGGTTGGTCATCATCGCCTCCACTTCCCGCTCCCCAAACCGGGCGACCACAACCGGGTCAAAGTCGGCAAAGGCAATCCGGTAGTTCTCCCGTTTTCTCAGGACGGTATCCCAGCTTAATCCAGCCTGGGCGGACTCCAGCGTCAGAAACTCGAAGTGCTTCCCGTCATCCTGAAGCGGGACTCCCCACTCCTCATCATGATATTGAATGGCCAGCTCGTTCTTAGGCCAGGGGCAACGCTGAGTCATCGGTCATCCGTTTCTGTCATCGGCAGTTCTATCCTAGAGAGTTTATAAGGCGTTTCAGGCGTAAGATCAACCACTTTCCCATTATTGCCCCTTATCCCTTTTCCGCCTTAAGAAAGAACGAGCCCATCCGGCAAGCAGGGGGCTTGGGCAGGCACCGGCAAGCTGCCGCTTTTCCCATTGCCAAGCCATGGCCACCCCAGGAAGGAAGGAATCGAATAGATGCCCTGTCTTTGAAGGAATCGCCCGTTTTACAAAAGCCGTCTACTTCGATGCGGGAAGTCCGTAATGCTTCTCGACCGCATCCAGGTAGTCTGAAATCAAATCAGGCTTCGCCTTAAAATGCATTAGGACATGCAGCAAGCCCACATGATCATCTTTGGAGGCCAGGGGATGCAATTGCTTCTTTTTTGCAAAATGCATCAGCATTGCTTTATGACTGAAGCCCTTTTCAGCATTGTCGCCGGTGTTGTCGCTTCCTTGCGCTTCGGCTTCCTGCGGCAGCACCCCAAAACCAGCCATGAAACCGGCATTGGAAAATGGGTTTAAACGCGGCGCTTTGCCGGGTAAGAGATCGATCCGTTCCGACGCGTCACCTTCTTCGTAAATTGTCGGCAGGCCGAATCCGGGCACCAGGTCCGACACATCAAAGGCAGGGTTCACTCCGTGGGAATCAGACCCCAGTGTATATAGCCGCATCAATTGCTGATGATTGAAGTCGTCTTGAAACCCCGGATAATCAACGCCTGTTATAATGCCACCCGGCAGATTAAACAAATCATCCATAAAGTTCGGCCCGGCACTCAGGTCTAGGTCATAGGCCGAACCCTGCGCATTTTCCTGCGCATTTTCCGAGTGATAGCCACTAGCGTCCTCAGACTTTACCTTTTTTTCCCCTTGTAATGTATTCCTGGCGTCTTTTTGTCGCTGCTCCTTTTTTAGTCTGAATCGGCGCTGGGCGAGTTTATTTTGAATCTGTTTTCTTTTTGCCGCATTGCTCTCCTGGGTCCAGTCGTCTGGATCATGCTCAGCTACGGCTTTGTTTAAAGATGGGGGGCTGGAAGAGCCTGAAAATTTGAAGGAATCGGTTGAATACGGCGCCTTAAACATCAGGGAGTGCTGTTTAAGCGACGTGTTCCGCCAACCATCGCGAGGTTGACTTTGACGACTGAAAAGGTTGGACTGGACGGTAGTGAACATTAATTCGCCTTTTAAAAAACCATTAACGACATAAAAATAAGAAGAGGTTCATCACTCATGAAATCAGTAAAAATCGTTTATTTCCAGCGCTTCTTTCAACAGGGTTTATTTTGAACATTCTTCTGTTCCCGAAGCCTGATAGTTTAAGGCAACATCCCCGGAAAACATGTTGGCCGATCGGGCATATTTTTCTCTGTCATTGTCATCGCAATCGACCAACGGGTATAATCGAATTTCAACCCGCGACGAAAGGATATATTCTAGTACAATTTATATTGCAATAGTAGTTAATTTTTAGCTTGCAAAATACACAAATGTTTATGCTATAACTCTATTCAATTCATTATTTAAATGAGTGTTTCATTCATGATTAATTTACACAGAATGAGTCATTTAACAACCAATGTTCATTTTGGTAACGTTACCGATAAACCAACCGAACCAGTAGGCTCCTCCTTATACCTCGGATATGATGCCAAGAAAAAAAGGACTTGTGGGTCACAGGACAAGATAAAATTGACCTTACTACTGCCAGAGAAGCCGTTAGAGAGGCCCATAAGGCTGCTCCTACTCATCCCAGGTTGTTTGGCGTTATTCCAACTGCTGCCTTGGAAAAGAGTGAACAGGCTTTAGATGCCTTGAAACAAAAACTATTTGCCAAATACCATTGAAATAGATGAGTATCAGGGGACGCTCAAATCCGGCTCAGCGCAGAAGCTCACTTTGAGCTTATATACGGATAGACTGTCTGCCGCTTCATCCGGAACGGTGCAAAAAATAGCCGAATCCGAGCGTGTGGCGGCCGTTGAATATGGTATTCGCCCACCGCTGCCGCTCCCAGGAGGACTGACAGAGATAATTGGAAAGCCTGCTCCGGCGGTTGCGCATCTGCAGCCACGTCATTACCCGCAATAACAGCAGATACGACAGCAAAAACACCGCTAAGAGTATGTATATCATGTCTCTCTCCGATTGCTTCGCTCCATAGTAATAAAAACGGATATACCGCTAAAATTGACCCTGACTGAATTTACCAGCGAAAACCGTCGCTGCCGGTTTATAAGCCGGTTCAACCGTACAGGCCGCTGGGCAAACATCATCCGGTTAAATTTACTTCTTGACGGTTTTTGTCCGAATCTGTGTCACCGGATTTTTGGCGTTGAGATTGGTTTTCAATTTTTGGCGGTTGGCGTTCCTGACGGGTTTACCCTGCCGGTACCCGTATTTAAGACGGCTAAATCCGGTTTTAACCGCCGATTCGGTGCCTTTCATCACCTGCTTGGGGCTTTCGCAGAAACCGGCCAGTCCGGTTAATCCCGGCAGTAGTCCCGCCATCAGCAACACAGCAATAAACTTCATGGTCTTGCATAACGAGTATCTCATCGGTTATTCCCCCATGTTGTCGGCGCAATCTTTTATTGTAATGCCGGTGTCAAATCCCGCAACCACTTGGAAGCCGGGCCATACCCCCCCCCCCGCCATGCTGATGCCCTTCCGTAACATAA
>JAJQJM010000155.1 GCA_021323475.1 Vampirovibrio sp. | reverse complement strand
TGAACGCCATCCGGTACCACACCACAGGCCGGGCCGGTATGAGCCGGGTCGAAAAAATTGTCTATATTGCCGATAAAATTGAAGGCAATACCCGCAACCCGCTTTACATCCAGAAAATGACGGCACCGTTGGATCCCAGGAACGCTTGGAGCCTGGATTTGACCATGTTATACATTCTGGATTCCACGATTCAGTTCCTGATGGAAAAGCATCAGGTCATTCACCCCAGAACCATTGAGGCCCGCAACGACTTTGTCAGCAAGCTGCGGGCGGAGAAGCACTTGTAACTTACCGCATCAATATAGGAGGTACGCTTTTGACCCAATCTCAGCAAGAAACCATCAGTGCATTTGATTTGGCAGCCCTGGCCGCCAATCTGGCCGAATCCAAGAAGGCTTCGGACACGCTGGTGCTGGATACGGGAAAAGTGTCTTACTTGGCCGATTATTTCGTCATCTGCTCCGGGGAAAGCCCCGCTCAAATCCGCACCATTGCGGATGAAATCGACAAGGCGTTCAAAAAGCGCGGACAGGTTCGCCTGGGCACCGAGCAGGACAAAACCTATAAATGGTGTCTGTTGGATTACGGCGATGTGGTCATCCACGTAATGCACCGTAACGAGCGCCAGTTCTACCAATTAGAGAACTTCTGGAGTCATGCCAATGTGGTTGCCCCAGAGAAATGGGTAAACCCGCAGCTTCAGGAAGCGTCTTAAGACATTCCGGCGGCATTTAGGCTCATCCCGATAGGCTGTTCATTCAGCGTCTCTCGTCTTTATAGATAAAGAAAAGACGCTCATTGCTTGGCAATTGACTGCCAGCGAGGATTGGGTTGGTGTTCCCTCTGCCTTAATGCAGTGCCGCAGCTATGTTTCGGCGCCAGGTAGGCGAATACACGAACTCAACCCAACCAATTGAAGCATTGGGGCTTGCCTTAAAAGCCGTTACTCAAAGTAACAGGCGCATTGTGTGGGTGTTTCATACACACAAGCCTTGGTGATCTCCGGCACATTCTTCTTGATGCGCTGGTAGACGTAGCGGGCAATGTATTCCGCGCTGGGGCTTTCGCCGTTAAAATCCGGAAACAGGTTAAGATCTCTGTGGTCTAAATCATCCACAACTTGTCCAAGCTCGGACTTGAGGATGGTAAAGTCAAACGCCACGTTCGCCTTGTCCAGCGTGTCTTTTTTGGCGAAGACCTGTACCACGTAGTTGTGCCCATGAGGGTTCTCACACTTGCCTCGATAATTCAGCAAGTGGTGGGCGGCTGCAAAATGTTTCTCAACCATGACTTCAAACATACTTGTTGATTTAACACGTCCATCGATGGCATGCAAGCGGAAAAAAGAAGCGCTAAATGCCTCAATACATTTAAAAAGCAAAGCCAGCACCTGTATTGAGGCGTATACTTTCGGTAGAGCCTAAACCAGCCCGTCCTTTAAGGCCTTTACCGCTACCTGAGTCCGATCATCCACGGCCAGCTTCTGGATAATATTGGCCACGTGCGCCTTGGCTGTATGGCTGGACACCTGAAGGATAGCGGCAATCTCCTTGTTGCTTTTACCACCCACAATCAGCTTCAGCACCTCCAGCTCCCGTTCGGTCAGGTCGGTATTGTAGCGACGCTTATGATGAGTCGGCTTCTGGGTTGGCTCTTGGACTTTCGCGCCGGGTTCAGGCTCCACGGCAGCGGCGCCAGTCGGGCCGTTCGGCAAAGAGTGCATCACCAGCCTGGCAATGGCCGGATCCAGCCAGATGGCGCCTTCCATCACCATATCCAGCACCTGATGCAGCCTGTCGATTTTAATATCCTTCATGCAATAAGCATCGGCACCGGCCGCAATGGAGGCCAGAACCTCTTCCGGGTTGCTGAGCGAGGTCAGAATGACCACACGCATGGTCGGCGCCTGCTCCTTGATGAGCTGGGTAGCCGTAATGCCGTTCATCACCGGCATGCCAATGTCCATCAGCACAATATCCGGCTTTTGGGATAAGGCCAGATCCAGCCCTTCCTGCCCGTTCTGAGCCTCTCCCACCACGGTAATATTGTCCCGTTCTCCTAAGGCCATACTCAAACCGAAGCGCGCCAGTTCATGGTCCTCCACAATCAGGACTCGCATCGGCTGGGGAACAGGGGGCAGATCAGTCATGAGTCGGTTCTCCGTGAGGCATTTGAGCCTGAGACAAGTGGGACTGTTTAGGCAGAGAGACGTAGAAATCCGTGCCTCGGCCCGGCTCGCTCTCCACACGAATATTACCGCCGTGCAGGCGGGTAATCATTTTGCAAATGGACAACCCCAAACCGGAGCCGATTTTTTTGCGGGTCTGCTGCACCGTGAAGTAGCGATCGAATAAGTGCGGCAACACATCGGCGTCAATACCGGGCCCGTTATCACTAACCTGCAGCTCCAACATATCGCCTGTATCTCGCAGGAACACCATCACTTCTCCCGCTTGTTGCATATGCTGGATGGCGTTGCCCGCCAAATTGATCAGCAAGCGCCGCAATTGGTCTTCATCCGCTATGCTGGGCGCCAGCTTTTCCGCGCGATTGATTAACACGATGTGCTTGCTGTCCGCCAAGGGCTGCAATGTTTCCAGACATTCCTGAATCAGGCTGTACAGGCAAACCGGCTTCATGAACAAACGGACTTTCCCGGCTTCGTACTCATAAATTTCCAGCAGCTTGCTCACCATCTCCAGCAAGTCTGAATTGTTCTTAATCAGGCGTTCCGTGAGCGGTTGCAATTTTTCAGGCAATGATTCCCGCTGCGAGTGCAATAAATCCAACGCCCGGCGTTCCGCCACCAGCGGCGTCCGCAAATCGTGCGTCAATGCCGAAATAAATGTCTCCCGCATCCGTTCGCTTTCCTGCAAGCGGTTTAAGGCACCTTGCAGTTCCCGGTTTGCCGCTTCCAGACGAGCGGTACGCTCCTGAACCCGCTCTTCCAAGCCCTCGTTCAGCAGGCGCAATTCATTTTCAATCCGCTTTAAATAGGTAATATCCTTGCGGATGGCAATATACTGGTATGGTTTACCGGTCTGCTCATCCAGAAACGGCACAATGGTGGTATCCACCCAGTACAGGCTTCCATCCTTGGCCTTATTGCAGATCTCGCCCCGCCAGATATGCCCCTGAATGATGACCTGCCACAGATTCCAGAAAAACTCCGGCGGGTGGTAGCCGGAATTAATAATGCGATGGGTTTTACCCAGCAGTTCCTCGCGGCTGAATTTGGAGATCTCGCAAAAGGTATTGTTCACATACGTAATCACACCGCCTGCGTCCGTCACTGCCACAATCGCCGATTCGTCCAACGCATACTTGATATCGGCCAGTTCTTTTACGGAACGGTGAAATACCTGTTGATCATCCGGAATGTCTATCATCGGGCTTCTAATTCTTTCTCTCCCTTTGAGCATACCAAATGTGGGCATAATGCCAAGCCCTTATTCTTTGTTTTCGGGCAAACGTTCATGACCCCTCCCTACAAAAATCCCGGCATCCCTGTCATGGACACCGGGCTAACTCACCCAGACAAGCACCAGTATGGAGAGTGTGGGTTGGGTCTTAACGATCACATCCAACATCTTTAGTATGCCTGCAGCTCATCCGATTGAAATTGTCCTTTGGAGCATTAACACAATGGCTAATCGCCTCGTTCGCAAAATGGACAATTTGCTGAGGCTGGCAGCCCTTTAAAATGCAAATACAGAACCCGAACAACAGAAAACGTGGAGCAATGGATATATGGCCGCCTGCTTTGTTTGCAACGCTCAAGATACCCGTTTAATCGAGATTCCCCAATTTCCTCACTTCAAGAAGAATGAAAAATACGAGATTGCCAAACAAATTGCCCGGCATTTAAAGCGGCTGGTGAAACAAACCGGCAACGGACAACCAACAGCTATTAAGGTGCCCTCGGCTATGGAGCTGTCAACGTTCTACCACTGCACGCCGCTGGATGTGCTGGACGGGCTGTATGCTTTCAGAAGCCAGGAATATGATTACGCCATGCAGGGCCTGGATTCGCAAATTATTCTGTATGGCCCGAGGGTGGGCATGAAACCGGACAAGGTATTACCCGAATGGCTGTACCCTTGGGAATGCACGCACAAGTTGACGGAAAACCCATTGAGTCAGGCGCTTCCGAATAAGGGGGAGTAACCCTGATGCGAGCCTCAAAATCCGTAACCACCGTCATTCGCCTGGAGCAATTACCGGCATTCGGATTGCCCGACAAGCCAGACGAACCCGTTTACCCGATTGCGAAATACCTGATTCATCTGGCCTCCAAAACGCTGCCCCGACCGGAGAGTTCGATGGAGCTGCCGTCCATCGACAATTTGTCTCTATTTTTCAAATGCTCCGTTCTGGAACTCTATGATGCCCTGCGTCAGTTACGCACGTCCGGTTACGACTTCAAGTTTTCCAAATGCAGCCAACCATTGCTGGTTTGGCGCATGAGTACGAAAGACTTATCCACTCAAAGGAACAACGCATGAAAATTCTATTACCCATTGATGGCTCCGATTGTTCAAACAAAACCCTGGACTGGGCAATCACGACATTTAACCGGAATGATCATGAATTTTACCTGCTGACGGTCATCGCCGTTTCACCGGATATGATGCAGGTGGAGTATGAGGTGACGGATGCCTCCAAAGCATTACGCACGGCCAGAACAAAACTGGAATGCGCAGGCTGCAAGGTCGGGCAAACCACTTACATTTTCGGGAACAGTGTCGATCGCATCTGTGAGTATGCCGATGAAATCGCGGCGGATCAGATTATTATCGGCTCCCATGGGCGCACCGGCCTGAATAAAATATTAATGGGCAGCACCAGCATTGCAGTCATGGAACATGCCCGGCAACCGGTAACCATTTACCGCAATGTGGAACCGACTTCTACGAGAGGCAAAACGGAATCCGTGGAAGCCAGCCTACCCGCCCACTCCTGACAGAGTGTGAACAAAGCGCTTTGACAAGGCGACTTTCCTGAATTTATTGGCCGGAAATTACCGGCCTGTCCGGTAGCCAAATGGCTGAATCCGCTACTCTGATTGGGCAATTTCAATTTAATGCCGATACTTTATGATGATGTTTAACACACAGCCTTACGGCCAGCGCAGCAGAAAGAGGGCCTCATGGCATTCTCACATCCATCGCGGCACTTGCACAAATTCAACATGGAATTGTGGATTCTGGGTATTGCCGCCGCCCTGTTGCTGATCAGCCTGTTGGTAATGCATTTGGTGCAAAGCATGCCGCGCGAACGAGCGGTTCCGCAGCCTGTGATTGCCGGCTCCGCACTTCCCGTTTACACCAGCCAACTGCCAGTGAATGAGCCTTCCTTCCGAACCGCTCAACAGGCAATGGAACGCACAGCAATGCACATTACCGTAGCGGAACGACTGGCTGGCCCGAAACAAGCCAAACAGGGGGAAGATTACTTTACGGAAATTCTCCAGCGCACCCAATTGCTAAATATAAACCGAAAAGACAACCAGGGGATCATGAACCTGACCAGATAATCTGGAGATGGAAGGGGAAGGGTTGGCGATCCATTAAAGTCGAGTCAAGCTTAAGAAAACGCAATGTTGAATTTGGACATGGCTGTTATATTAAACGCGTTGATTGAACCCCCACCAATCCGGGAGGTAATTTGATGGCCCTGGATCCGGTAATTCTCTCTCGCTTGCAATTTGCCTTAACGATTAGTTTCCATTACATCTTTCCGGTTTTCAGCATCGGGCTGGGCTTAATGCTGGTCATTATGGAAGGGTTGTACTTAAAGACAGGCGAAGAAAAATACCATAAAATGACCCATTTCTGGGTATCCATTTTCGCGCTGATTTTCGGCATGGGTGTGGCCACCGGCATTGTCATGGAATTCCAATTCGGCACCAACTGGTCTAATTATTCCCGTTTTGTGGGCGATGTGTTTGGAAGTGCGCTGGCTGCGGAAGGGCTTTTTGCCTTCTTTCTGGAATCGGGTTTTCTGGCGATTCTGGTTTTCGGCTGGGATAAGGTCAGCAAACAATTGCACTTTTTATCGACTGTCATGGTAGCGCTGGGCGCACATTTCAGCGCGGTATGGATTGTGGTGGCCAACTCCTGGCAGCAAACCCCGGCAGGATTTCATATCGTGAGCCATAACGGGGTCGCTCGGGCGGAAATTACCGATTTCTGGGCGATGGTGTTCAACCCGTCCTCGGTAGAACGCTTAAGCCATGTCATATCGGGCGCGTGGCTGGCCGGAGCGTTTCTGGTACTCAGCGTCAGCGCGTTTTATCTTATTCGAAACAAGCATACCGATATCGCCAAAGCCGGCATGAACATTGGCCTGGCCGTCGCACTGGGCGCTTCGTTGCTGCAACTCGTCACCGGCCACGAATCCGCGCTGGTGGTTGCCAAACACCAACCCGCCAAGCTGGCCGCCATGGAAGGGCATTTTAACTCCAACGGCCCGGCCGATTTACACCTGCTGGGCTGGGTCAATGAGCAGGAAAAGCGCACCATTGGCCCGGCGATTCCGGGCGGGCTCGGCTTTTTAATCAACAATGACTTCAGCCGATCCGTAAAAGGACTGGATCAGATTCCCAAAGCGGAACATCCGCCCATTCAGATCACATTCCAGATGTTTCACATGATGGTCGCCATCGGCATGGCCCTCATTGGGCTGAGCTTATTGGGCCTGCTGATGCGCTG
>JAJQJM010000033.1 GCA_021323475.1 Vampirovibrio sp. | reverse complement strand
CCATCCTGACCGAACATGCGTTGCGCTTGGATAACCAGGGCGAAATTAATCCGGATAAGCCGATGGGCTCATTGGCGTATCATTCCATCCTGCGCCGGGAAGGCATCGATATGTCCTGTAATGCCTTGCAAAAATTATTGGATCGCGAAGTCCAACTCCTGGAATCCAAAGTGAAAGAGGCTGCAAAACGCATTGACCCGTCCAGTCACTGGCAGGAAATTGCACGAGATATGAGTCAGGATCATCCTCAGTCCAAAGAAGAGGTGTTAGCTGCCTATCGTGCAGAAATAGACAGGGCAAAGCGCTTTTTGGGGAAAAATGCGCTGATAGAACTGCCGAAACAGGATGCTGCCGTTGTACAGACACCCCCTGGCGCCCCTCGGGATATTCCTTTTTCCATCTGTCCGGCTACGTATTATCATCCGTTGCGGCAAATGGAAATAAACTGGTCCGACAAGGAAGGGCATAAGGCCAGCGTACTGGCCGCTCACTTTAATGCCAGAATCCCCATCATTGCCGTGCATGAAGTCTATCCCGGCCATTACACCGCTATGATGGCCTCTGCTCCAAAAGAACAGCGACGACTAGAGAAAGAAGTGGGGGATTTATCATTCTTTGGAGAAGGGTGGGCTTCTTATGCGGAAAAATTAATGCTGGAGCAAGGCTTTTTCCAAAAACCGGAAGAACGCTTCTTTGTATTGGTGCAGCATTTGAAGCTGGCCAACAGGGCTCGTAAAAGCCTGCTGCTACATTCCGGGACTGACCTGCTTGATATGCCTGAAAACGTGAAAGCACAACATATACAGGATGGTTCAAACCTGGCGTCGTATTATCTGGGCATGCTGCAAATTGAGCGCTTGAGAAAGCTGGTGCTGGATACTTACCCCAAG
Organism: Vampirovibrio sp.; assembly: GCA_021323475.1. Lineage (GTDB taxonomy): Bacteria > Cyanobacteriota > Vampirovibrionia > Vampirovibrionales > Vampirovibrionaceae > Vampirovibrio. Next base: position 24,732 of record JAJQJM010000033.1, on the reverse strand, counting down.
ATGACCCTTGGGGAGTTTCACAACCGGCTGATTCACGTGCCGGAAATGCCTTTTCCTCAAATGGCGAAGGTGGCTTTCGGCATCGATTTTCCGGCTTTGGCCGGTGAAGAGTCCATGAGAGGGGTTGGTGCGGCTTCTTATAAAGTTGGTTCCGCCGTTACGGACGGCAATGGGCCTTTTGCCAACACCGAGCACAAAAGACTCCAGGCTTTTTCTCGGCCCTGATTTTTTTCCGAGGAATAGGGCAGCACGTCTTCCGGGGTAACGTCCAACAGCTGGGCCGTTAAGGCGATCTGTTTGGCAATTTCGTTGCGGGACAGCTTGTCCGTCTTGGTCAGGATGATTTGTACCTGCCGCCCGTGGTACTGCAGCCATTCGTACATCTGCACATCATTCTCCTGCGGGCCATGACGGGCATCAATCAGTTGAATCACCAGCCGGATGGACTGTCGTTTGGATAGATAGGCTTCCAAATGCTTGCGCCACTTTTCTTGCTCGCTCTTGGAAATTTTGGCGTAGCCGTAGCCGGGCAGATCCACGAACAGCAGCTTGCTGGTGGTGCCTTCCGGCGCGCCCGGCTGGGCGTAAACAATGTCGTAAAAATTGATATATCGGGTTTTTCCGGGCGTGTTGCTGGTGCGGGCCAGATTTTTCCGCAGGGTCATGCTGTTAATGAAGGAGGATTTCCCGACATTGGAGCGGCCCACCAGCACCAGTTCCGGCGTGTTCTGGAAGTCCGGGCAGTCTTTCAGGCTGGGAGCGCTGATAATGTAGTTGGCGTTGTAGATTTTCATGGGAACTCGTATCTCCACCAGCTAATGGTGGCAGTAGGGGGCAAAGAGGGAAATAATGGTATGGTATCAAGCCCCCGCCCTGAAGTCGAATATTCGCACTTGGATATGTGCATGCTTGTATACGTGCATGAAGCATTCTTGAACTTTTCCGCCCGCGCGGGGTCATGAGTGATTACGAGGATTGAGGCCGTTAACCGGAAAGCCTGCTTATGAAGAAGATGTTCCATCAACGATTGATTTCCCTCGGGCTGGTTGCGGCCAGCTTGTTTGGCGGATTTGCGGCCAGCAGCCTGTTTTCCGCCCCGGCCCAGGCGCAAGTGAACGGCTACGGCTTTGCCCCCCAGCGCTATAAGGCGGGTTACACTTACGGGAACGGCGTATACTTTGCCCCCTACGAGTTTACGATATACACGCAGCCGGATGAGACCGCCCCAATGGTCGGCACCTTTCGCTGGAGTCGGCAGACTGCCGGAAACAGTGTGGATGTCACGCTTGCCAACGGCGATCGCCATGCGGTGTACGCGGACCATCTGTTCTTCTGCTTTTATCCTCAGTGGGATGTGGCCATGATGGCCGTGGTGGGGGATGATGACAAGGGCTGGGTAGAGATAGTCTACGATCAGGCCAGTAAAAAGACCGGCTGGGTGCGCTTGAAGGATGCACCTCAGCAAACGGCTTCCGCTACACCCCGCAAGGAAACCCTGGCTTCCTTGGAAACCGGCGAGCCTGCCCACTTTGGCGTGTATGAGACCTGGCTGGAATTTATGAAGTTGAACGCCAAGCCCAGTGGCATTTACTGGCTGAGCGGCGTGAAAGATTACCACCGTTCCGTTCGCAGCACCGATTCGGATGACGCCAAGCTGATTCCGGTGACGATTATCCGCGATCTGAAGGTTCGCCATGTGCGCGGGAACTGGCTTTTGGTGGAAGTGCTGGATTTTGAGCGCAATATGCCCATCGGTTGGGTTCGCTGGCGCGATGATGACGGCAATCTGATGGTGTTTCCCAATATTTCCGGGCAGCACATGCCCACGGTGACGACCAGTTATTAGCCAAGGCATCGGTAACATCCGGGGTTAAACGCCGAATGTGGAAAATCCGCTCTGGATGTTTTTCTTGATTAACTTGCGGAAGGCTTCCAGCTCGGTAGTAACGGCGTCGCTGGCAAAATTGTTGGCGGCCCCGGCCAACATGGCCGATTTATCCGCCGCATGCAAGGCGGCAATCTGTCCAGGGCTTTCACCGCCGGTAACGCCGTTTGCCAGTGCCATGCGCTGATCCAGCGCGTTGAACGTGCCGCCTGTAAAATTCAGGGCCATACCGGCCAGCGGTAAACCACCAAAAAGGCTCATACCCGGATACTGCTCTCTTCTCTCTTTAACCTACTTGAAAACACCAAAATAAGAGTGCCAAGGCATCTCTGTATTTTAATAAAAACACCCAAGGTGCGGAATTTGATCGTTGATAATGTGTTGAAAGCGTTTTCAAAGAGCAGCTGCTAGGTTCTAAAAGAAAACAGCCCCGTTGGCCAGCATGCGCTCTTTTTGTTCCTGATTTTTTCGTCTCAGGTTATCGGCGCCCTGTTGCATGGCCTGGGCCACCTCGTAGTGCATGCGGGCATTATTCCCGGCAAACATCAGCGCTTTATCCTGGGCGGCTACGGATGCGATTTGCCCCTGGCTTTCCCCGCCGGTCATGCCGCCTGCCAGATCCATCCGGGCCTGATTGGCGCCGAACATGGTTGCCGCGCTGTCGTAAGACAGATTAGTGGCATACATGGACATCATTAACGGCATTACCATTGTTTTATCTCCCGCTCCAAAGCATTCAACGCTTTGTGAATCCCCTAATGTCAAAGACTATGAGTAAAATCAATTTTAGCAATCTTTAATTTGAATCAAAAATATTTAAACATTCATTTTGGCGTATCCTCACCTTCTTTTTGGGTAAAATGGCACCAGAATCATCACTCTTGTTTAAGCCTCACTTTATTTAGTCGTCGATACTTGCAGCGCATGGAAAAATAATTATGACTTCCCAACCGCCCGTTGATACTTTACCGCTTGCCTTCCAGCCCCTAAGAGAAGGGAATGCTGCGGACATTCCCGCCATTCGGCATATTGCAACCATCGCATGGCATGATACCTACAGCGCGTTTATCAGCTCGGACTTCCTCTCGCACGAGCTGGAACGGCATTACAGCGACACGGCCTTGCAGGCGCAAATGGTCGCAGGGCATCGGTTTCTAATCGCCGAAGCAGAACCCGGTATGCCGGTCGGTTTTGTATCCTATGGGTGGGATGCTTTAGAGGCCAAGCTGCATAAAATTTACCTGCTGCCGGAGGCCAAAGGGCATGGCTACGGGGGACGGCTCATGAATGCAGTGGTGGAAGACGTGACTCAGGCAGGTTGTGAAACGTTGTCGCTCTATGTGGCGCGGGATAATCCTGCGGCACTTGGGTTTTACCAGCGGTATGGCTTTGCCATTGTACGGGCAGAGGATATTCCGGTCGGCTCGGATTTTGTGCGCCGCGATTATTGGATGATGAAACCTCTGACTGCGGCGAAAGTGAATTGAATCGTTGCTGATTCGCACTTTTTAAGTTGGTTTCCGTCATATGGACATGTCCCTATACAGGGGGACCGGAACCGATTATGATGAACATGAAAAGAGACGGACAGACGATCGCGGGCGCAGTAGCTGCGTCTGAGGAAAGTCCGGGCACCACAGAGCATGTCGCCGGATAACGTCCGGTGCGGGCAACCGCGAGGATAGTGCCACAGAAATGTGAACCGCCGATGGCTCGCAAGAGTACAGGCAAGGGTGCAACGGTGGGGTAAGAGCCCACCGGCAGGATCGGAAGGTCCTGGCCAGGTAAACCCCGACAGGTGCAAGGTGCGGAGGCGCCGTTTCACGAAGCCTCCTTGGAAGCCGCATTCAGTTGCAAGGGCTGCTCGCCCGTTTCCCGTATCCCGCTAGAGCCCCCCGGAAACGGTGGGTCGAGACAGATGATCGTCCAAAACAGAACCCGGCTTATGGCCGTCTCTTTTCATTGCCCAAAGGCGCGAACGACTTTTAAATGTCTTTTATCCGGTTATTGGCCGGGTACAGGCGGGCCAGACGGGGTTGAAATCTCATCCGGTAAGGGTTCCGGCATTGCCACCGGGGCAGGCGTTGGCTCCGGCCGACGCTCAACCGGACGGTTGGCACGGGTGGATGTAGATGAAGGCTGGCTGGTTGGCGATATAGACCGATGATCCGGGCGGGTGGATGTTTTATCAGCGGAAGGTTTCTCAACTGCCGGCTGTTGAGCGGGCGGTTGATCCATACTGGGCATGGGAGAATCGTTTTCCAGCATGGCGTCATCGGAAATCGGCGGCAAATCCGCATCCGCCGGTGGAAGATCTTCTTTTTTATCCTTGTCGGCCGCTTTGCTGTCGGAAGATACCGGCGGCTCCTGGAATTCCGGCGGCACGTTCACGGTGGAACGCAGCAGGCCATCCGCCTTGCTGTCCGGGCTCATGGTAGGGCCGGCGCCGTATTGCCGGCCAATGTCCGGTGCGGATTCCGGCAGGCGGGTGTTGAAGTTCAGATCCACGTTCTTGAAAAACAGACTGAAAAAGATAATCAGGATGACCAGGGATACAGCCACCGTCGAAAAGAATAGAATCAGCAGATTTCGTGGACCCATACTGTTAATGCTCTTTCTGTTTCAGTGTGCGCTAGATTTCTTTGTTAAACGACGGCTTTAACCTTGCAGCAGGAAAGCCGGATATCGGCCCACTCTTCGGCCAGGGTACGCATGCAGGCCATTGCCAGTGTCTCGATATGATCATCCATCCCCAGTTCCGAGGCCAGGCCGGAGGCTTCCACCGGGGCGCCCTGGGCGTCAATGTTCAGTCCCGTATGGATCAGAATGGATGTGGGGCTGAGGGTGCAAATGGATACGGACAGCTTGGCAGTGTCCTGGTAAAACAGGTCGTCTCCCCGGCGCTTGATTTGGGCCTTATCGCTCATGGCGTTAATGCGATCCTGGATGATCGACGAGAACAGCCGCTGCAACAGTACGCCTTCCTGTAAGTTAATGCCGAAGATTTCCACAATAAAGTTCAGCATCTTCTTGGAATAGATGTAATCGTTGTTCAGGATGTCTTCCAGGTCCACCATATTGGTCTGATCGACCTCGCAGGGACCCGCAAAGGCCACGACCGCATCGCCCAAAATGCCGAAGTTCCGGTAAATCCAATGGTTGTTGAGCTCCCGGCCGGTATATGGAATTTCTTCATTAATAAAATGGTATTTCATAGCACTAGTGTACACCAGTTTCCGGTTTGGATCTGTTCGTGGCACCGGCCTGATCCGGCAATCCTTGCATTGTGGAAGGGTCAACCAGGGGGCGCATGTCGGTTTGGCGATTGCCGGTGGTCAGGGGAACTCCGCCAGCGCCCGGATGCAGCGGCGAATAGCCAAAGCCCGGATCTTCCTCTTCGGGTTTTGCCTCCGGTTTGGGGGCGCCGGCCGCCTCGGCGCCGTTTTCATCATTCAGCGCCTTGTCGGAATCCGTCTTGGGGCCCAGGAATTTTTTCTCTACCAGGATTTTTTCAGGCTTAGGGAACTGTCCGACCGGCAGCGGGTACATTTTGTAGTATTCGCGGGCGAAGTTGCCCCAGACCATCGCGCAGTTGGAACTGAACACCCCGTGCAACGGGATGTATTTATCGTTGCCCATCCACACGCTGCCTACCATGTCGGTGGTGAAGCCGGTGAACCAGATATCCCGCATTTCATCCGTGGTGCCGGTTTTTCCGGCGACCGGGCGACCGGGGATAATGGCGTTTTTACCGGTTCCTTTTTCCACAACGTCTTGCAGAATGGAAATCAGGTTGTTGACCGGTTCCGGCTCAAAGCGGCGTTCCGGCTGGGGTTTATCCAGATGGATTTCGCGCCCGCGACTGTCTTCTACCCGTAAAATCGCAGTCGGAGGGATATAAACCCCACTGCGGGCGATGGTCGCATAGGCGGTAATGACTTCCAGTGGTGAAATACCAGCGGAACCCAACAGACTGGAGAAGTTTCGGTCGATTGGTGATTCGATACCAGCCCGGCGAGCGGTTTCGATTACCGGATCAATACCCATCTTTAGGCCCAGCTTAACCGTGGGCGTGTTACGGGACAGGGTCAGCGCCTTGCGGATATCCATGCTGCCCATGTATTTGCCATCCCAGTTGTGGGGGCACCAGTTGCTGTACCCGTTGCTGAAGCAGACCGGGCTATCTGAAATGGGGCTATCTGGTGTCACCAGGCCCAGACGGAACGCGGTCAGGTATACGATCGGCTTGAACGTGGAGCCAATCGCCCGGTGCTGCTGGGTAGAGTGGTTGAACTGGTTCTTTTCAAAGTCTCGTCCGCCAACCAGCGCCAGAATTTGCCCATTAGACACGTTTTCCACCATAAAGGAGCCTTCCGTAATGCCGGAATACTTGATTTTATCCATTTCCTCGTACAAGGATTTCTCAGCCAACTCCTGTACGGGCTGATCCATGGTGGTGTAAACCTTCAAGCCACCCTGACGGACGGCGCTTTGCCCGAATTTCTCTTCCAATTGCTGAATCACATACTGAATAAAGAACGGGTGTTTGGAGGGTTTGGGCGCCCGACGGCTCAGCTCGATTTTTTCCGCTTCCGCCGCTTTACGCTGGGACTCCGTGATATACCCGAACGTCACCATCGCGCCCAGCACTTCCACCTGACGACGGCGAGCCGCTTCCGGGTAACTGTACGGGGAAAGCCCTTCCGGGGCTTTTAATAGGCCTGCCAGCAGGGCGCTTTCGCCAATGGTCAGGTCACGGGCGGATTTTTTAAAGTAACGGCGCGCCGCTTTCTCGATGCCGTAGCTCTGGTTACCCCAATACACCTGGTTCAGGTACATTTCCAGAATCTTGTTTTTGTCGTAGTGGCGCTCCACCCGCATAGCCAGCAGCGCTTCCGCGATTTTACGGGTCAATGCCCGCTCCGGCGACAGAAACAGGTTTTTAACCAGCTGCTGGGTCAGGGTACTTCCGCCTTGCACGTCATCTCCGCGCAGGTTAGCGGAGGCGGCCCGAATGGTACCCCGAATGTCCACGCCGTTGTGTTCGTAAAACCGGTTGTCCTCAATGGCCATTACGGCCCGCTGGATGTTGGGAGAAATGTCCTTTAACCCGACCACTACCCGGTCTTCATCCCCGTGAATATTGGCAATCAGGGTGCCGTTCCGGTCATAAAGACGGGTGCTCTCGTACGGATGCCATTCCGAGAGGACATTCACGTTCGGCAATGCCGCAGCGGCTTCCGCCAGCTTGTTTCCAAGCAGCACCGACAGCAGGAACATCAGGAAGGTGAACACCGACACCACGGTCAGGATAATAATCAGCCCAAGTCGGTCCTGAACCACTTCGCTCTTACGCCGGATATCTACGGGAAGCTCAAATTGCCGGTCAGCCATACAACGCCATCACTCTTCTTCAGGGTTTCAATCGGATGAATTTGTGATTAAAGCGATTTAGACAACCAGCTTGGGGAAACAAGCTAATTGCAAATAAAAACGATTTAACACACTGAGAAGATTATAACGGTTTTTACGCACCGCATCATCAGGATCATTGACCATCACCTTTTCGAAGAATAGCTCAATTGCGCTGTTGAGCTCGGATAGGCAACTGATCAGGCTGGCATAGTTGAGGCTGCCCGCTTGGGTTTCCAATTGGTTAACCTGTTCGGCTAGAGTATTCTCTGCCGGATCCCGGAAGTGTTCAGTATTTACATCGGCAGCGGTGGCCGTCGGGTTATAGTTTTTGGCCAAAATCTTATATATCCGGTTGGCGGGCTCATAGATTTTCTTCAGCGCTTCGGTATCCAGGGTCAGCGTTTTCAATTGCTCAATACGCACCAGCGCATCCGGAATATCACTCAACGGGGCCTTGGCGGATTCCAGCACGGCATCGATGATATCGTAGCGGTTATCCTGTTCCAGCAACATGCCGCGCAAGCGTTGCAACACAAAGGTATTGACCAGATCCAGCGTGGTGTCCTCATCCTGGAACTGGGCCGTGGCGGGCGCGCTGCTGACCAGGGACTGATAAGCCGAACGCATCAGGGCCAACAGGTCGATGCTCAGCTTGTTTTCCAGTACGGTCTGGATGATGCCGCTGGCCATCCGCCGCAGACCCAGCGGATCCTTGGAGCCGGAGGGTAATTTGGCGTTTTTCTGGCTGAACACGGCCACAATGGTATCAATTTTATCGGCCAGACTGACTGCAATGCCCACCGGGCTTTGCGCGATGATATCCCCGGTGAAGCGGGGCAGGTAATGTTCAAAAATGGCCTCGGCCACTGGTTTGGGTTCCCCTGCCAAGGTGGCGTATTTGCGGCCCATGGCACCTTGCAATTCGGTAAATTCAAACACCATGCCCGTTACCAGATCGGCTTTGGCCAACATGGCGGCCCGTTGGGTGTGCTGGGTATCCTGCGCGCTGTAATTCAAGGCTTCAGCGACTTGCTGGGCCAGTTTTTCCAGTCGGCGGGTTTTTTCATACATACTGCCCAGCCCTTTCTGGAAGGTAATGCCCTTCAGGGCTTCTAGTCGGTCTTGCAGCGGGAGTTTCTGGTCTTCGGTAAAGAAGAACCGCGCGTCTTCCAAGCGGGCGGTCAATACTTTCTCGTTGCCGTGACGGATCATCTCGGCAGCCTCTTCCCGCCCATTAGAGACGGTCATAAAGCAGGGCAGCAGCTCGCCGTTTTTGCCGCGTACCGGGAAATACTTCTGATGGGCGGTCATGACCGTGGTGGTCACTTCTTCCGGGATCTCCAGAAAACGCTTCTCAAAGCCGCCCGTCACAATGGAGGGGTGTTCCACCAGCATGTTCACGGTATCCAGCAGGCTTTCGTTCGGCTGGACCTGCCCGCCCGCTTGGGTCGCCGCTGTTTGCAATTGCTGCCAAATCAGTTCCTTACGGCGGTTTTGATCCACCAGGACGGAACCCTCTTTCTCCAGAAGGGGCAGATAACCGCTTACGGATTCAATGCGAATCGGGCCGTCGGACAATACCCGGTGGCCGTAAGAAACCACATTGGATTGCACCGGGCCGATGGTCAGCGGCAAATGATTTTCGTTCCACAGGGAAACCAGCCAGCGAATGGGACGGGAGAAGCGAACGGTATTGCTGCCCCAGGCCATAAAGTGGGAACCGCTCAGGCTTAACACCATCTCCGGCAATAATTCGGCCAGTAGCTCGCGGGTGGGGCGGCCTTGCTGCTTCTGGTTCAGCACCATGTAGGTCTCGCCATCAATGGTTTCCTGAACCAGTTGGCTGAAGTCGATGCCCAGCTTGCGGGCAAAGCCTAGGCCAGCCTGGGTGGGGTTGCCGCTGGCATCCAGCGCCACTCGAATCGGCGGGCCTTTGGTTTTAAATGTGCGCTCTTCCTGTAATTCAGGCAAATCTTTAATAATCAGCGCTAGACGACGTGGGGTGGCATACAGGGAAACCTCTCCGTAGATCAACGCCTGCTCGTCCAAAGCAGCCTTGACTTTATCAATCAGTTCCGTGGGCGCCGACAGCAGAAATTCCAGCGGAAGCTCCTCGGTGCCGATTTCAAGCAGGTAATGGTTCCCTTTGGGTGCGTTCATAAACTAAATCCTTGCCAGCCTCGTCAATTAAGACACGCTTTATTACGCCTCCCATTCTCTTACAAGCGCGCCGAGGCTTCAAGAATTCCCTGAAAATGTGTCCCCTATCAAATTTTAATCCTTGCAATACTGCAAAAATCCATTTAATCGGCTCAAATCCGAAGTTTAAATGGATGAAATACTAGCAATTGCAGGCTTAACTTTTCAGCGCCAGCGCTCGATCATGAGCCTGCTGTTCAAACTGGTCGGTCAAGGGTGTCAGTGTTACCGAACCGTAGCGGCGGGCCAGCGCCCTGGTAATCAGTTCATCCGCCAGGGCCGGGTTTTTAGGCAGCAGGGACCCATGCAGATAGGTGCCGTACAAATTGCCGACCGCCGCGCCTTCCATGCCGTCTTCCCCGTTGTTGCCGTTGCCGTGGATGACTTTGCCCAGGGGCGTTACATCTTTCCCCAAATAAGTACGGCCGCTGTGGTTTTCAAAGCCCACTACCCGGCTGCCGTCCGGGCGCTCAATGGCCACGTTGCCAATGTAGCGGGTATTGCCGGCCACTGTATAAGCGTCCAGCAGGCTCAGCCCACGGAGTTCATCCCCGTTATGGGGCTTGTAATAATGGCCCAGCAGTTGGTAACCGCCGCAAATCGTCAGGAATACCGCCCCGTTGGCAGCGGCTTGTTTTAAGCTGTCGGCCTTTAGGCGGTGCATGTCTTCGCAAACCTGGATTTGCTGGGCATCCTGACCGCCGCCCATAAAATACAAATCGCCCTCATCCGGGTCGATGCTGTCACCCAGGCCCAGTGTGAGGATTTTGACCGCAATACCCCGCCATTGGCAGCGCTGGTACAGGGTCAGAATATTGCCCCGATCGCCATAAATATTGAGCTGATCCGGATAAAGGTAAGCGATGCGTAGTTCCATGCTTCCTATTGTAGCCGCTTTTCAGATTGATGTTAACGTTTATTCACATCCTGACACAGAATCTAAATTGATTGATTTTATATAAATACAAGGTTGGACATAGGCTCCAAACAACGGCTTGGTTGGGAATAAAGAAAATAGGATTTCGGGAGGTAGTTGATTCATGAGTCAATGGACGAAGAAACGGGATGTTCTGCGCGAAAAATACTGCAGTGAAGACGCTCTGAAACAGGCAAAAGAATTGCTGCAAAAGGATGAACAAACGGAAGAGGCCTTCCTGGGCGCTCAAGGCATTCTGTTACTTCATGGCTTGATATAGATAGCTGCATTTAGCTAGCTTTTAAGACATAACAAAAATGGCGACCCCAATCGGGTCGCCATTTTTGATGAAATTTGGATGCGTGCTAGTGCTCGCGAATGACCTGGGCGCCGAAGTCATCGACTCCACCGGTCCAGTTGCCATAATAGATGTTGTGGAAAAACTTTTCCATCGGCGTTTGCTTGGGTGCGGAAGGCTCTTTCCACTCCTGGCGGCTGCGTTGGCTGTTGGCCGTATCAATCACTTCCGGGGAATAGCCTTTGATCTTCATTAAGTCGCCTTCCGGTGCATAGGCCAGAGCTTGGCTCCCGGCCAGGCTTGCGCCGAACAGTATTGCGCCTGCCGCAATCGCGAATGTAATCTTTGGGAAATGCTCTTTCATTGACATCTCTGGCCTTATGCTCCTCAGTATTGGTTGATGAATGGGGCTTTATCCCGGTATCGGCACGAATCGGCCAACCTTTAATCCGTCATGCGGATTGCCCGGCTTTCGGCCTTTGTTAGCGCCCGGCCACTCATCAGGACTGGACCATGTATTACCCATATTCAGTGTAGAAGGCTTACGGTTTCTCTAACTCCTGATGATGGAGGATGTTTGAGCATCATTTGTTATTTGGGTTCTGCTTGGTCTAAACTTTTTGCAGGAGCCGTCGAGAGTATAATGTAAGTCGAGCCCATAGTGAGTTGTGCAAGTGGCCGAATCCTTTTTATCCAAAGATACCGATAATCCGGAAATCACCGTAACCGCTATGTTGCCGGTGGAACCTCTGGCGCCGGAGCCTTTGGCCGGCGAGCTTCCGTGGGAAGTGCTGGGCGCCATGATTCAGGGAAAATCCCCCATCGATTTGATCTCTATGCCGGTCTATAGCCGGGAAGAGGCGATAGAGCTTATCTATAATTACGGTTTTGACTTATCCCTGCCGGAAGATGTCGCCGAGATTGAAGGATACTTTGTGGAAGCGGTGAACTTCATTGAGCATCGCTTTTTGAGCCGTTCAATTGACTGGGCGGCCCACAGGGAACCCCTGCCTCCGGCAGATAAGGTGCCTGTGGCCCTGACCGGTTCCCGCGATGTCATTAACCTGATCCTGATAGCCGCGCAAAAGGATCATCCTCACCGCCCCTGGGCTTGCGCATTGCTGAAAGTCATCCATACTTTGGTCTATATCCAGAACAGCCCGCTGTATAAGTACCATGCCCAGGCCAGTGAGACCATTTTATCCCGTTTTCGGCAAGTTCTGCTGCCCGAAAACGACGGTACGGTTATCCTGCAAGGTAAATATGGCCGGAAACTCAAGCTTTATGCCTTCGAAGCCAAGCATCACAAGCCAAGGGAGAGCATTCTCATCAAACTCCTCTGCAAAAAGGAAAACGTGGCGGAAAACGTTTGGGATCTGGTGGGTGTGCGGCTGGTAACTTTTCATCCGGCTCAAGCCATTCTGGCGGTTGACATTCTGAGGGAACAAAAGGTGATTCTCTTCCCCAATGTCATTCCCAGCCGTTCTCGAAACACCCTGATTGATTTTGCCCACTTTCATGAGATGTATGAGAGCCAGTGGGAACAGTATAAGCAAGGCAAGCTCAGCCTGGACGACATCCAGAAACTGTTTGAGACCGAAGCGTTTGTCACCCCGAATGAAACGCATTCCAGCCAGAACCCACTGAGTTCGCCTCAATACCGTTCCCTGCATATTACCTGCCGCCAGTTGCTGCGGGTAAAAGCGGGCAATAGCCTGGCAGAAACCCGTTTTGCCTTCCCCTATGAAGTGCAGATTCTGGATAAGGAAAGCTACCTGGACAGCAAAGTGGGGCATGGGGCGCATGCGTTGTATAAGCAGCGCCAGTTGTTCGCTGCCCGCCGCCGGGTATTAGGCAGTCTGTTGCCGGAAACGGGCAATAATGCCCCGCCACCAAGCTGCGAATAACGACGTTTTCGCCCTCTTGCAAGAACGCCTTTCAAGGCAGGTTGTGTATCGGGATGCCCAGGTGTTTGCGGCTGTGCAAGCTCAAACCGGCTGGTTGGCGTATCATGTCGCTCAGGCAGCCGGCGCCATCGGCAAAGCGCAAGGCGAGTCGCTGCTTAAGGCCTTGGAAGTGGTTTCACAGGCTTCCGTTAAAACACTGAGGTTATCTCTCAATTCATCGGGTGCGCATTTCCAGGAGCCAATGGAAGGGCTGTTCTACTTGAACGCCTTTCTGGAAGCGCTGTGGCAGTTCAGAGAGCGGGGCATCCATATCACCGCGATATCTGACGGCTGGCTGTATGGGGGAATGGCAATGGCGCTCTCTGCCGTTGCACATGAGGTTGTTTTGTCGGAATCCGCAGCGATGGGATTGCTCGGTAGTCGTGTGTTGGCACAGGAAACAAACGGGCCAATGCCGAATCTTGAATTTCAGTCTCCGCAAACCTCCTTGCGTCGCGTTAATCTGCTTGACTGGCTTGACGGCAACCTCGGGGCTTAAATTAAAACCAAGGCTCAACATAAAACAGGGATGCTGATTGCAGCATCCCTGTTTTGTACTTGGCGTGAGAGTTTTCTATGCGGTAGCAGGCATCCCGCCGGCCTGTTGGTCCACGGTCCGGTTCCGCCACATGGCCAGTAATACGCTGGCGTTGAAGATACTGGAGTATGTACCGGCCGCAATACCGATAATAATGGCCAGTACGAAATCTTTGGTGGTATCTCCACCAAAGAAGTACAGGGCCAGCATGGTCAAAAGCGCCGTCAGAGACGTGTTGATACTGCGGGCCATCGTCTGGTTCACGCTCATATTCACAATGGTCACGAAGGGAACCTTCTTGGTGAAGTACAGACGGCTATTTTCCCGTATGCGGTCGAATACCACAATTGTATCGTGGACGCTGAAGCCGACCACGGTCAAAATGGCGGTAATAAACAGACTGTCTACTTCCGTATGGAATAGCTTGCCGAACATGGCAAATAAACCAATCAGGAAAATGGTGTCATGAACGAGGGCCGCCATGGCGCAAACCGCGTAATCAAATTGAAAACGGAAGGTTAGGTAGCCCACAATCAGGATATAAGCCATCACCAGAGCCAGCATGCCATTGGAAAGCAGTTCCTTTGCCAATGCCGGACCAATGGAGTTTTTTTGCAACACGGTAATAGGACCGTATTTGGAAGCCAATTCTTGCCGAATCGACGTTTCATCCTGCCCTTGTAACTGTTTGCTGCGAATGGACACAATGGTGACAATCTTGTGCTCGCCTGTGTGGTCAGCGGGGGTTACCGCTTCGGTAGCAGGCTTTGTTTCTGCCGGTTTTGGGCTGGCTGGAGCCGGTGTTTGCTTGCTACCTTGTGCACTTGGCAGGCTGGCAGGCGCAGCAGGCTCTTTTTGTGCGGATTCTTGGCTTGCAGTCTCTTGCGTTGCCCCACCGATTTCAACCGCATGCTTGTTGATGCCGAGACGAGGCTGCTGGATCTGGATTACGGAGCCCGTGTATCCATGATCTTCAAATACGGTATGTATGGTAGCAACATCGGATTGGTTGATGGGCTTGGAGAAGCCGTATTCGAGCATCGTACCGCCACGGAAATCAATGCCGAGCCGGAGCGGTGCCTTGATCTCGGGATCCATGGTATTGGCGATAATGAAGTAGATGCCCGGTACCAGGAACAGAATGGACAGGCCGAGGAACAGCCAACGGTATTTAAATACGTTCAGAGGACCTTCTTTAAGGGCCGTTGCATTTTCAACTGAAGCAGTTTTGGACATAGCGTAATTCTCTTTCCAGATGCGTTCTGTTTAAACTTTGGCCGTTTCGCCGCCGCGCATGCCGATGGAGCCGCCGGTCGGCTGCCCGCTGGAATTGTTCAGCAGGTAGAGGAAGGTGCGGGTAACGGTAATGGCGGAGAACATACTGACTGCGACACCAAGCGCCAGGGTCAGTGCAAAGCCTTTAACGGAACCGGTTCCCATGACCCATAGCAGCAAGCAGGTAATCAGTGTGGTTGTATTGCTGTCGAAGATGGACGGAAACGCCCGATCAAAACCGACCTCAATGGCTTTCCATTTGGAACGGCCCGCTTTCAGCTCTTCCCTGGTGCGCTCGAAAATGAGGATATTCGCGTCCACCGCCATCCCGATACTCAAGATGAAACCGGCAATACCGGCCAACGTAAACGTGACGCCGACTATCATGAAGAGGGCGAAGGTCAGCAGGGTGTATACAAGCAACGCTATACTGGCAATTACCCCCATACTGCGGTAATAGCCAATCATAAACGCCAGAACCAGACCCAGACCCACCAGACCGGCAAATAAACTTTGCTTGATGGAGGATTGACCCAGCAACGGGCCGACCGTGTTTTCCTCAACCACGTGGATATCAACCGGCAATGCACCTGCGTTCAGGGTATCCACCAGGTCCTTGGCGCTTTCATGGGTGAATTTGCCTTCAATAATCCCGGCCCCGTCCACAATGGGCTCATTCACTACAGGGGCGGACACTTGCTGATCATCGAAGAAAATGCCCAAGGGGGCATGGGTGGGCGCCAATTCAGTCGTCAATTTACCGAATTTATCCCGGCCGGTGTCGTTCAACTCAAACTGAACGACCCACTCACCGCTTTGCTTGGTGGACACATCGGCCTTGCGAAAGTCTTTTCCGGAAACACCCGAGTTGACCCACTGGCCCTGGGCATCCAGTTTTTTGAATTCCAGTTTTCCGACCCGGCCCAAACGTTGTTTGGCCTCATCGGGGTCTTTCACCCCTGGAATTTCAACGATTAAACGGTTTTCCCCGGCGCGCTGTACGACGGATTCCCCGACGCCCAGGCTATTTACCCGTTTCTCGATAACGGATTGCAGGCTTTCCATAATGCCCACCGTGATTTTGGGAACATCCGGGGTGGGCTCGGCTTGCAGGGTCAGGCGGGTGCCGCCTTTCAAGTCCAGACCGAGGTGAATTCTGTCGTGATCTTTGACAACCATCCAGATGGACGCCATCACCAGAACCACGATGATTAGCAGGTTTATTTTAGGATTCTTGAACATGTCAATCTCTCAGGGGCGTGTTGCAACTTGGACATTGTACTGGAAAAGTCCTCAAATTGACATTGAGGCTCCAGTAGTGCTTAACGCTTGTTGATGTTCAAGCGGTGGAACCCCATCGCTAGGTAATTTGCGCGGAGCGGCGTGCAGCCGGGGTTATAGCGGGGTCACCATGAGTACGGACTTAACGGGCCGCTTAATATAATTGCCACCCTGATTGACTCTGCCGAATATGGCTTTGCCTTTGTAAAGCAAACTGGAAGAGCTTCCTCCATCCAGCGCCATTGCTTTTACCGCGCCACGGGCTTTCAGCAGGGCTCCCATATCCTCCAGGGTGAAGCCGGAGCTTTTGGGATGAGCCGGATCTTGGGCGCCCATCATTAAAATGACGCTGCCGTCCGATGTGATGCCGACCACACTGCGGGCATTTTTGGCGCAGACCCCAATGGGGTCGCGGGTTAGCTTACCGGCGGCGTTGTAGTCCACAAAGCCTTCATTAAAGTCCGATAACTGAGGCAGTAAGGCCGGGCCAGCCCCCAGAGAGTCCTGTAAAAGGCATTTGTCGGGAATGGGGGCATTGTGCAGGGCAATATCATAACGGGTTTGAAATTTGCCGGGCTCGCTCTGGCACAGGTAAACCCGAAACTCGGTTCTGTTGAAGATTTTCGGCAAATATGGCACCAGTTTGGGATTGTTGACCAATTGCGGATTGATGCGGGGGTCGCCGCTCATGATGCCATCCTTGAACACAAACGAGGTGGTCAGGCTGTTGTTGGGATCAAAAAAACCGCCGTTGATGATAAAAAGCGGTTTGGGCGTTTTCCAGAGTTGGGAATCTATGCTGGCCAATGTTTTGGAGATCATGGGGGATACTTTGTATCTGGCATTGGCGGGTACTTTTAGCACATACAAAGTGCCCTGAGGAAACTTTTTTTGCTCCATCGGTAGCGTGGCAGGTTCAGCGGGCTTTTCAGAGGCCGTCGTGTTGGCAATGCGCTCTCCGGCCACTGCCGGAATGATGTTGAGGGTAACGGACAACGCGCCGAAGAGGCCCAGGGTTAAAAAGGAAAGCATCATGACCCGGAGCGGGTTTTGCGGAAGAAAGGTCTTCGGGTTGCGCATAGTTAAAGTGCTTATCCTCATATTGGCGGGAGTAACGGTATGGTAACTTAATGCTCCCAAGCTGTCGATGTTCCATTGTATCGGCTTTGTTAAGCATGGTAAACTCATGCTTATTTTTCCCGTGAAAGTAAGACTATATGGGTGTTTTCGGGTTGAATAGCACCAATTTGGGTTGAGTGGTTTTCTTATAATAGAATTTGCCAATCGTTTTGGGATTATTCTTTCGGTTTCTACGTTACAGATGTAATAGTCACGAGGGACTACAGAGTGGGTTTAACCCTGCCCAACTTCCCGATCACCAGTAAACTTTGGCCCAGCTCCCGCAACCTGATGTATATGGCGGAAGTTGCCGTGCTGACGCGTATTGCCACGGGCATTATGCGGGTGATGGAAAATCGTCCTTCCAAACAGAAGGACCCCAGGCTCAGCCAGAATGAGAAACGCCAGGCCTTGGTGGAGCGCTTTTTTGTGGAGATCATCGGGACGGCTGGTTATATGGGTTTCCTGCACATCGGGCAGGATCTGGTGGATAAGTTGTATTCCCGCATGATCACCAAATCGATTCCTAATATTGATTTTTCCAAGTTGACCCAGCAGAACCGGGAAAAATTACAGCAGGTCCTGCATGATTTCCATTTGGGGATTGAAAGAATCGAAACCCTGAATGAGCATCTCAATCAGATGATGAAAGATGTGTATCGTTCTCCCCAGGCTAAACTGGGCAAGGGGAGAGAGACCCAGGATATGCTGTACCGGGTGCTGTACGGGGACGATATTACCTTTACGCTGGGTAACGGACAGAAAAAGACGTTTTATAACGCCAAGGCGAATTTAGCCACTTTGAAGGAACGTTTTAAAGCCGAATTTCAGCATTTACCCGGATTTCAGGGGCAAGGGCACAAGCTGGATGAAGCGTTCGGAAATATTGTGAAGGAAGTGGAGCCCATTAAACAATTCGCCATGAAAAACAACACCTGGGGCTCGCTGGCTATATTGGGCGGTGTAGCGTTAAGTGCCTGGATTGGCGGTACGTTTATTCAAAAAATGTGCGACGGGCCGGTCGCTTCCAGCACTAAAAAATGGTTGAACAACTACTTTCCAAAAGATTCTCATGGCGCTGACAAGCCGGCTGAGAACAAAGAGACGGCAGCGGCTCCCAAGCCACTTTCCCTGGTTTCGGAAGCGCCTCCGTTAGTGCCTCCGGTTCAAATGCAAACCCAGGCGCCTGTACCGCCCGCGATGGCCCCGGTTTATTTGCCCAATCCAAAACAGCCAACGGCCACCCCATTTGCGGCCAATACACTGGCGTTTCCCTATCAGGCCCATCTGATGCCTAAGCCGGGAGTCACCCTATGAGCGCGTTGCGGAATGTGGGGACGGTATTCAAGAATAAAGTAGTCAGCATGTTTCAGGATCCGGAAACATTAAAAACGGATTCGCTCATTCTGGCCTCGCTGGTGTTGGTTATTTCCCGGATCGTCGTGGCGAATTTATCCGCCATGCGGGCCATGGGAACCCCGGAAGGCCCGTACCGCTACCGGGAATCCATTCGTACCGACTTGCGCGAGATTCTGGGATGGACCCTGGGCTTTGTCGTGCTTCGGCAGGTGCAGAACTGGATTCGTAAAGGTCTGGCAAAGCCCATGGGGATTACCAAGGTGGGCGAGCCGGTGAAATATCCTCTGTGGCAGAACCTGAAGACCGCGCTGGCCGGTAATAAACCGGACACGGTGAAGCTGGATTTGTCTACCATAGAACGCCTGGAGTATAACGCCGGGCAGGCTTCCAAAAAATTGCTGAATTTTCTGAACAAGCACAAGGTCTTCCAAAAGCTGGGCAAGACGGAGGCCGAGCGCATGTTGAGCCTGTATAAAGCCGTACCCATTGCGCTGGGTTCAATTCCGGCGGTCTTTTTGGCCGGCTATGCGCTGGAGCGTTTCACCCGTGATTATTCGGATCAGGTGGTGGATCTGGTCAGCAAAACATTTAACAAACCCAAAGGGGGCGGGGCTAATACCGTTCCCGCTGCCCCGGCTTCACAAATGGCTGCGGCGGCTACCACGGTTCCTCAGGCGGGCCAGTTGAATCAACTGTCTTTGTCTCCGATGCCGGTTATGCCCCAGCCCATTGCTTCCCAATTTGCAGGACGGCGGACTTTGAATTCGCCGGTGCAACCGTTCCGGTCCACATTCGCTCCGTTGCAGGTTTAACGGCTTTTGCTCCATAGCGAATCGCCTTTTGCTCCGGATACCGGGTTGGCTAGCCCTGTTTTGCCTTTATAATGGAGCCCATGACAATTTCTGAACCGCCATCCTCTTTTGCTGATGCATCGGGCTTACCCGCCGATATGCTGCTGGGAACCGATCTGGTGTTTGTGCCCCGCCTGGTTGCGAATTACCGGCGTCACGGGCAACAGTTTTTCGTCCGTTTGCTGACGGATACGGAATTGCGCTACTGCCAGGGTGAGCGGTCGGGTCGGGAATCCGTTTTCATGAAAAAGGCGGCAGGCCGCATTGCGGTGAAAGAAGCGGTATCCAAAGCATTAGGGTGCGGCATTAACGGGTTGGGTTGGACTCAGGGCGTGCAGTGGAAACAGATTGAAGTGCTTTCCCAAAGCCAAAGCCCTCCCGATCTGCGATTAACCGGAAGGGCTTTGGAGCTTTCAAACGAGCTGGGGATTCGGTCCTGGCGGCTCAGCCTGTCTCACGACGGGGATTATGCCATGGCGACCGTTATCGCCCTACGATAGCGTTACGCGGTTGCGGCCGGTGCGGCAACTTTAGGAGCGGCCTTGGGTTTTGCCACGGCCGGTTTTTTGGCGGACGCTTTTACGGTAGCCGTTTTTTTGGCTGCCGGTTTTTTAGCGGCTGTCGGTTTTGCTTTTGCCGAGGGCTTGGCTTTTGCTACTGGTTTGCTGGCGGTTGCTTTTTTAGCTGCCGGCTTTTTGGCTACCGCTTTCTTAGCGGCGGGTTTTGCAGCGGATGCTTTTTTAGCAGCCGGTTTGGAAGCCTTTTTAGCGGCTACTTTTGCGGACGGTTTTTTTGCTACTGCTTTTTTAGCAGCGGGTTTTTTGGCTGCTGATTTCTTGGCTACCGCTTTTTTAGCGGCGGGTTTCTTTGCGGCGGGCTTTTTAGCAGCCGGTTTTTTGGGAGCCGCTTTCTTGGCGGTTGCTTTTTTGGCTGCCGGTTTTTTGGAGAGGGCTTCTTCTACCTTGCCCAAGGTTTCCATGGTTTTTTCGCGGGCCACTTCTACGACCTTGCGAACGCCTTCTTCAAATTCGGTTTTACCGTCCTGAAAGCGCTTTTTCAAATCTTCAGCCACTTTCTTGGCTTCCGCAGGATTAATATCGCCACGCTCTACCATGTCATCCACTACGTCTTTAACTGCGTCACGCAGTTTTTCAGTGGTCATGACGGTAGCGCCGAGTCCAATTAAAAATACCCGTTTCAGCGTTTCCAACGAATCCTGCCCTTTGGCTTGGGCTTTGCCACTGGAGCTGGTTCTATTATTCGTGCTGGCTTTGGCTACCATTTTTTTGGATGCCTTGCCATTGCTTTTGCCTGCGCTGCTTTTTTTGGCCGCCGCCTTTTTGGTTTTCAATTTAAAAACTCCTCTCAGTATCCGAAATGCCGGGCTTTATCAGTTGTTATTGTAACATTGCTTTTAAATTTCATACGGACATTCTGTCTTTTATAAACCTTCAGGCTAGTTCAAAGGTTCATCGCCTTATCGGCAATCAATCCAAAAACTTTGAAAAAATTTTTTTGAATTAAATTCGGTGCCCACCTGACTTAATTTAAAACCTGCCTATACTTTCTAATATCCGAGCCATACCGGACGTCTCCAGATAGCCGGGCTGCGTCCGGTTTATCACCGTTGCCTCGGATTGACCCAACACTGAGAATGACACGGAACCCGCGTATTGATATTCCCCCATATGGAGGAAATTATCCGGTTTTTCCGCTCGTTGGTTAAAGATTGACCTGTTCAGCACCGATATGGGAGATACGACTTGAAGCCCTAAACGTGTTGAGGATGAATAGCCATGGGACTTGCCGCCAGCCAGGCCAGGTATCTTTCGTTGACTTCCCGAAAGACCGATTTGGAATTTACCGGGCAGCAAATTAACCAGTCTCGTCTGGAACTTGCCAACGTGGCGAACGATTTGTTCAACACCAGCACCACGCTGGATCCGGATTCCGCCGAGGCGATTAAAATACAGCTCCGCATCAATGCCCTGCAAAGCCTGGATAAAAGCCTGGAGTTGCAACTTCGGCGGGTTGATACCCAGCAACAGGCCGTCCAGACCGAGCTGGACGCCGTGAAAAAAGTAATTGATAAGAATGTTGAAATTGTATTCAAGACTTTCGCTTAACTGCCGAAACAGGGAATGGGCCACCTGTGCAAGCATGCCGAAACCGGCCGAGGTGAGATGAAAAGATGAGTTATAAACACGATTCTTATCTGGTGACGATGATTGCCTACGACAAGGCGGGCGATGCCGCCAAGGCGGAACTGTTTGAAACATATGACCGCCTGCGGGATTTGACCGTTTCCGGCCCGGCGTTGGGCGGCAGCGGGGTGGGTAAATTCGGCAGCTTATTGATGAACGTGGCCCGTATGTTTGGGGCGGCTCCGTTTTTGCCGACATTCGGCAGCGAAGCCATTGCGATTCCGGGTACTTCCTATTACACGCCGTTTTCAGGCGGTACGGGTATTTTACCGGGCGGGCAGGCTGCCTTCGGTTTGGCGCCGTTTTCGCAGATTACCGGTTTCCCCAGTGGTGGTGCGGCGCCTATCGATAATTCATCGGTCGGCCCGTTGAGCATGTTTTCTTCCATGGGAATTGGTTCCCTGGGCAGCAGCCAGTTCGGATTTTCCGGTATCGGCTCGCCTGGCTTTCCGGCCAGCGGCATGATTGGAGGCGTGTTTGCCGGAGGCGCAAGCCCGGTAGACGGCAGCGCCATGGGGCTGCTCGGCAATGGCATGATTGCGGGCGGAGCCAGTGGAGTTGCTGCCGCAGCCACGGCTGGCGGCTTGGCAACAGGCGCGGCCGCAGGCGCAGGGTTTGGCAGAAACTGGGTGATGCCTGCCGCAGGTATCGTCAGCGGAATTGGCGGATTGCTGACCACGCTGGGCCCATTCTTCGGCCCGTTCGGTATTGCGGCTGCAGCGGGCGGCGCGGTTTTGAACGGCTTGTCCGGTGCGGTGCTGTCCTCGTTCCAGCATATCTCTAGCCGTATTTTGTCCAACGCGGATACCATTCTATCCAACAAAATCAAGAACCTCGAAACTACCGTCAAGCAGTTGGACGCCCAGGGGGACATCCTGCGTAAATTGCTGAAGGAATCGGTCGAAGGCGACAAGAAAGCCCTGGATAACATCTAAGTTTAAGGATTAAATTCGCTGGATTACCGGCATTTCATGTCCCCACTCAGGAGAAAAGATATGGATCGGCGTAAACCCGCAGGTAAGCACCAGGAGGCCACTGGTCAGGATCCGTTTATGGTGGCTAGCATCGTCAATGCGTTTATTACCGACCGCAACCCGATTCAGGTCCTGGTGGGCGATGTGGCGCATATGTTGAACGTGGTGGCAAATCTGGGGAAAAACCGTAAACTCGCGCAAAGTCGAATTGAGCAGCTTCAGCAGCAGGTGGCCAAGGTGGAGAAAAACATTGCCAGCGTCAACCCGAAAGAAGCGGGTAATCGTCTGGACAAATTACGTTAGCCTTTATAAAGGATTGCCGAACTCATCGAACCGGGCGTCCTCGTAGTTGCCCTCATGCTGCTTGATTTCGGGAACATCCGGCTCGGTGCGGTTTTCCTTGCCAATCAGTTTGACCAGGTGCGCCAAATCTTTTTTATCGGCGGTTAACTTGAAATACTCATGAAAGTTCCGCGTGACGTTCAGAATATAGGAACGGCCTTCCCGCCGCTTGGTAATCAGCTTGCGCTTCAGCAGGTTGGCAATGTGATCGTAGGCTGTGGCCCCCCGCCATTCAATTAAATCCGATTGCAGCACCGGCGCTTTAATGGCGATGGCAGACAAGGTTCTTAATTCCGCGGCGGACATTTCCAGCGGCATCATCTTATTCACCATGTCGCCGTATTCTTCTTTTACTTGCAGAATGTAGCCGTCCGTATCATCAATTTCCAGCGATGATTCCTCGCGGAAATTATAATCGCCCATCAGCTCCATCAAGGCGAATTCGGTTTCTTCGTAAGGCGCTTCAATCATTTCGGCAATATCCTGCACGGAAAGCGCCTTGCCGGTCATAAACAATACGGCCTCAATGCGGCCTTTCAGCGTTTGACCCGGCGGCAATTCTACGACGCTGGAAGCCTGAGGTGTCTCTTGCGCCTCGGCTTCCGGATCCGGATATCCATAATGTACGGTCATTCAACAACTTCCTCTGGTTCCGAAGCGGGAGCCGGCTCCTCATTTTCATTACGTTCATGTTGAGCCGGTGCTTGTTCGTCCGCTTTCAATGTCGCGTCGGGCTTAATGTAGACTTCCGCGTAAAATTCTTCCTGATGCATATCATAGCCGCCCCGTGCCGTTAAAAACAGCAGCGCCAGAAATGCGGAAATTTTATCCAGCCGCCCGATGTCCATGATTTCCGTCAGCGAAACCTCTTCCTGATGAATCAGCAGGCGCTCCAGAATATGCTTGAGCTGCAGCACGGTGTCCTCATGGAACTCCTCGTGCGCCATTTCCTCAATGTCATCGGCGGTAAAGTCCGCATAATCCATCATGCGCCGGCTACTGGCCTTTTCCACCTTTTCTTTCAGGTTGCGGCGCTTTTCCATTTCCTCGTATTTTTGCAGCTCAATCAGTAGGTCTTCCAGCGTAACGGTACGAATACGGGGCTGCTTGGTGCTGGTGCGGCGCTTAATCACCTCATCCAGCGAACGGAAGCTGAACTTGGGCTGAATCAGCTTGCCGCCATCCATAAAGTCCGGCTCCAGCAGTTCATCCAAAAACTCGTCTTCCGGCGGGTACAGGTAATTGATGCCCGCCAACTGATCCGACTTCATGCGCAGCAAAATCGCCAAGTACAGCAGCGTTTTGCCGGTAATTTTAAGATCGGATTCCTTTAGTTCGGCCACGGCTTGAAGGTATTGATCCGCCACCTTCACGATATCAATGTTCCAGGGATCAATTTCCCCGGTCTTGGCCATGTGTACCAGCAATTCCACCCCATCCATCGGTTGCTCCGTCATGGATAACTCCGGTGCAGGTGGGTTCGGATTAAAAGACTCGTTGTGCTTAGGAAGCGGCTGCAATGCTCTTCACCTCGGCGGATTTTTTCTTGCCGGATTTCTTGGCGGCCGGGCCGTTTTGCAGATGCTCGGGCAACGGTTCGCCTTCTTCCCGGTGTTTGATGCCGGTGACCTTGGTTATTCCATTCTGACGCTGAGTCACGCCAATGGTTCGCTCGGAGCATTCAATCATGGGCTTACGCAGCGATACCACAATGAACTGGGCCCGCTTGGCCTCCCGATACACCATATTCGCCAGCTTCTCGGCGTTGATACCGTCCAGGTTCTGGTCCACCTCATCCAACGCGTAGAACGGGGCCGGCATGTAGCGCTGAATGGCGAACACGAATGCCAGCGAGGTCAGCGATTTCTCACCACCGCTCAAGCCTTCAATGCGGAGCATCTTCTTGCCGCGCGGCTGGGCATGGATGGTCAAGCCGCCTTCAAACGGGGAATCCGGGTTGGTGAGCATCAGCTCGCCGCTACCATCGGACAGTTCGGCGAAAATGGTGCGGAAGTTGTTATCCACACTTTCGTACGCCTTCATAAAGGTCACCCGCTTCAACTCGTGGAAGCTGGCGATTTTTACGTTCAGCGTTTCTTTTTCCTGATTCAGTGTTTCAATCTTCTCGGC
>JAJQJM010000032.1 GCA_021323475.1 Vampirovibrio sp. | reverse complement strand
AAACTCTTCCGGGGCGGTAATGCGTGTGAGATTAACGGTGCGGTTCGCCTCGATTACATGCTCATAAACCCGTTCAAACTGGGTGCGTTGCACCTCGCTAACGGATACGCCTAGTGCCTGGCAATCGTCTTGCCATTGTCTCCACTGGATGGTGTAGCTATCATTCCCTTGATTCATGGGCTAAGTGTACAATAAAAGCTGAGTGAGCATGGGTTTCAGATACTAACCCTAGGGAACCAAATGTCGGAGCAACTAACGTTCATCAGCCCCGCAATCATCGAGCGGATTGAAAACGGCTCGTTCGTGCCGGCGCGTCGTTCGAATCCGAACCTGCAGATGAGCGACCGGCGGGATGTATTGTCTCCCTTGGCTGTCACCAAGCGCTGTATTCGGTATGAGCCGAAAGTGTTTCATCACAGGCAAGCCACTGTGTTGCGCATGGCCAAAGCGCTGAACCTGCCGGAACGCAAGATTCTGCTGGTGGGTGGCTTGCAGGGCTGCGGCAAAACCAGCCTGGTACGGGGCGTTATTGAGCTGATGGGTAGCCGGAACGAGCAGTTGCTGTGGTTCGATGTGAACCGCCATACGGACTTCGAGGAAATCATCCAGTTTTTAATCCAGTACATTACCTATGTATGCTCTGCGGCGGGGGATGATACCGGCACTTCGTTCCGGCGCGCGTCCGATGTTCAGGTTGCAACCGAGGACCCCATCCGTCGATTGGAGGCCTTGATTAACCGCGTGGCCGATATGCCGCTGCTGATCGTACTGGACAACGTGGAATTTATTGTGGATGCGGAGTTGCGGTTCAATTCCTACCCGTTTAAAGAAATGTTGAACTTCCTGTTGGCCTTTCCCAACATCAAAATGGTGTTGATTGGTGAACGCTTGCCCTATGCGGACATGAGTCCCAATCAGGAGGGTGTGGAGGACATCCGGCTGGAGGGCTTGCCGGAACAGGCCGCCACCCAATATCTGCAATCAAAGCGCAAGCCGAATCGGGAAACGGCGCCGGATCCGGCGGTACTGGAGCTGGCTGCCGCGCCGGAAGCGGAGCGGGAGGCATTAAAGCAGCTTTATCATAAAACGGTCGGCTATCCCTGGCTGCTCAAAATTCTATTTCACCTGAACCATCAGGCGAACCTGGACTTTTACACCCTAAACCGCATGCTGCAAAGCCATGAGTTGGAGTCTCCAGCCCAGGCGCTGCCGGTGGCGGACCTGATGGGATATATCTACCAGCGCCTGCCGGATCAGCATCGGCGACTGTTTCAGGTGCTGTCGTTCATTCGCCACCCCATTAACGCCAATACCTTGCTGTCGATGGTGAATGTCTGCTACCCGGTGCTGGGGCCGTCTCAACTGGACCGCGATGCGGTGGAAAATATGCTGGAGCATTCCTTGCTGAAGGGATTGCTGAAAATCAGCTATCCGCCGCAGGATGTTTTGGCGCATATCCGTAATCGCAAGCAAAACAGTGGTGCGGAAGGGCGGGAGAAAAAATTCAAAGCGTGGTACGAGCTGTATCATACGGTCAAACTCATTCTCTATAGCAGCTTGCCGCAAGAGGAACGGGACCGTATCCACGGCGTACTGCAGGACTTTTACATGCGGGAAAAGGCCCAAGAGCCTACCAGCCGTATTCTGCGGATTAAAAACCGGGCTATTATCGCTGAAGCCAAGCATCATGGCAGCGCCTCCCGTGAGCGGAAGGCCGGCCTGCCCACCGTTCAACTGGCGGTAGAGCCCGTTGAAAATGCTTCGATTGCGTCCAAAACATACCTCTCCAAAACGGCTCGCCCGGTGCCCAATCCCCAGCGGATGACCTTGGAGGACTACCGCAGCATCCGCCTGCCGGAGCCGGATGCGGAGAGCGAGACGGTTGTTCAGTTACCGACTTCGTTCGGGCAGGCGATGGAAGATTCCGCCGGAAAGCTGACCTTGCAAGAGCAATTGGCCGAGATTGAACTGACCGATGAGGAAAAGGAACTGCTTTTCCAA
Source organism: Vampirovibrio sp. (assembly GCA_021323475.1). GTDB lineage: Bacteria > Cyanobacteriota > Vampirovibrionia > Vampirovibrionales > Vampirovibrionaceae > Vampirovibrio. Next base: position 23,762 of record JAJQJM010000032.1, on the reverse strand, counting down.
AAAGAGGCGGAAATCGAGGCGTATCATCAGCGCAGTGAGCAACCCATCGCTGTGGAAAAGCCAGACGCCACCAAGCCGGTGGAATTGTTGCCTGACAAGAGCCCGCCATCGGAAAGCCAATCGGATGATCTGCACTATTTAATGCAGGATAGCCATGAGGACGAGCGGGAGAAGCAAATTCAAAAACGCCTGACGGCAGCGGTAGCCGCCCAGGACAAACCCGCGATGGTTAGGGAATTGCTGGAATTGGCGCGTTACCGGGCGGATCATGGTAGCTACGGCAGCGCCGGGCAATGCCTGGAAAAGGCGTTGAGCCTGAAGGCCGAGGTGGGCAAGGAAACACTGGCTGAAATCTACCGCCTGAGCGGGTCTGTCCATAAGGAGACGTATCAGCACAACGCGGCGCTGGCCTCGTTATCCAAGGCGGCGGTGGAAATCCGGAAGCTGATGTACGAGGATGACACGGTGGATGCGGCCTGGATGGGCTATCTGGGGAAGGTATATCAGGATTTGGGTGAAATCTACGCCTACCGCAAGCAATATACAGAGGCGGTGGAGTCGTTTAATCTGGCGTTACGCTGGTATTTCTCCGCAGATGACGATGCCCATACGGCGGAAGTGCATTTTCAACTGGCGGGCGTCTACGATGACTTGCAGGACACGGAGCAGGCGATAGAGCATTACCAAAAATCCCTGAAACTGGATGAGGCAAGTGGGAATCGTCTTTCGGCGGCTTCTACGCTGGCAAACCTGGGGACTTTGTACCGCGAACAGGGCCAGTGGGCCAATGCGATTGACTGTTTTCAGCGTTCCTTCCAGCATGACCGGGAAGTTGGTAATACGGAAGGCCAGTTGACCACGCTGGACACCTTGGCAACTACATTCATGCTGCATGACGCTTTACCCAAGGCGGAATCCGTGGCTCGACAAGGTTTGGCCCAGGCGCTGCAAAGCGGATCGGAATTATGGAAAGCATCGTTTTATATGAAGTTGGGGCAGATTGCGGAGCTTCAGCAGGATTGGCAGAAGGCGTTAAGCCACTTTCAACTAGCTTATTCCACGGGGACCATGGAATTATCCCAGCAAAGCCTGCGCTGGATTGAGGAAAAAATCGCCGAGGCGAAGGCATTTATCGTAGAGGGGTAAGCTTTTTCAGGCTGCCAAAGGGAGTAATGCTTCAAACTGGCGTATTTAGGCCCTGTGCGCTTCCATTTGTGCGCAAGCCAAAGCCCAAGTACAATAGGGGCGGAAAGGAAGTATTACCCATGTCTACCGCCGTACAGAACCAAACCATTAAAGATGAGCTGTTTCAGATTATTCAGCGCCTCTCGTTCAAAAAAGGCGATTTTGTCCTGGCCTCCGGGCAGCGCTCCAACTATTACGTGGACTGCCGCCTGACGACGCTGGACGGTCGCGGCTCTTTTCTCATCGGGCAGTTGCTGTACGAGATGATTGAACCGCTGCATGTCGATGCCGTGGGCGGAATGACCCTGGGAGCCGACCCGATTGTCAGTAGCGTATTGTATCGCAGCGCGGAAGTGGGTCAAAAGCCTCTATCCGGCTTCATAGTTCGAAAAGAATCCAAAGGGCACGGGGCTGGCGGCCAATTTGCCGGGCATCTGGAACCCTGGATGCGGGTGGTATTGGTTGAGGATGTGGTGACCACCGGAGGCTCTACCCTGAAAGCCATTGAAGCCATCCAAAAAACCTACCCAACCGTGAAGATTGAGCAGGTTTTGGCGATTATTGACCGGAACGCGGGCGGAAAAGAAGCCTTTACTCGTCTTGGGATTCCGTTTCAAGCTCTGTTTGATGTTCAAGCATTTCTGACGGAATAAACTTCATCCAGTCGCTGTCCAGGTTGTTGAAAAATTCATGGGCATCCAGCACATCGTTCTCGTTAATCGGTGGGAACTCTGCCAGACGGATTAATTCGTCATCGGTCAGTTCCGGATCCGGGAAGACGCCGGCTTGTCCAGGGACTTCCACCCCAACCATGGCCACGCCGTTCTGGGTGCGGCAATGGTTACAATAAACGTTCACAATGTAGATGCCTTCATCCTGACGGATTAGCTGGATATCCTCCGGCGAAAAGCTATGCGAGCAGAAATTGCAGCGCATTCGGGTGAAAAAATTCTGGATCAGACTGAAGGCGTCCATAAGCACCTCACATTCTTCAATTGGATGGAACGAGGCAAGTTGTCTATTGATTATAGACCTTATTATGGGAATATAAAGATGGTTTCATAAAAAAATAAGATTTGAGCTGAACGATGCCCTCTTCCACCTCTGAAAACATGCTCCAGTGGCTGCACACTATGGATCTGGACGTGAATATTTTCGACACCGATTGCTTTGGGGTGATGTGGCATGGGGCTTATACCAAATGGATGGAGATGGGCCGGGTTCAGTTGTTTGAATCCCAAGGCATATTCCTGTCCAAGCCGGGCGATCGGGAGGGCTATATCTATCCGGTGGTCGAGCAGAATTTCAAGTATAAAAGCGCCGCTCCTTATGGCGATAAGCTGACCATGACCACCCGGTTGGCGATTGAGGGCTATAAACTGCTGTTTTACCAGACCTTTAGAAGCCACAACACGGATAAGATTACTGTGGAAGCCGTAACCACCGTGGTGGTAGTGGATGCCGACTGGAAACTCCAGCGCCGCCTACCGGATTTGCTGGCGCAAACGCTGGGTATTTAACTCGCGGTAGTATACCGCTCTGGGGTTCAGCCACTACCATTGAAACCAGCTTGGGTCTGCGGTAGCTGCCTCACCAGCTTGTTGAGCGCTGGTTAACCTTCCTCCCCAATAAAGTCTCAATTGAACACCACTTCCTGCAGATTGAATCCCAGAGTCAGGATCAAAATTAATGTATATATGATCAGAGGCAGAGTTAGTACCTCCAAAATTATCGCTGGTTTACCACCAAATTATGCCGCCATTGTGGAGTTTTAAGCATGTAAAAGTGCCATTGCCGCAAGGCTGACTTGGCCAAGTATAGTGATCATCCGCTGTAGAGCTCGTATCTACTGAAACGTAGTTTAAGTAGGGGGGTAAATCGGTAACCTTGGTCGCTGTAGTGACCGTGTTGGATTTGGAGTATAGCCTATATGCCTCTGCAAAAGAGCTGGCAACCTCTTTTGCCATTGCGTTATATTTTGAATTCTGTTGTGTTGTAAGGATTTTAGGAATTGTAAACGTGGCGATGACTCCAAGAATAGCCAATGCAATCAATAGCTCGGCTAGCGTGAATCCTTGAGCGGATTTTATGGAGTTGTCCATCTAATACTTTAATCTCCAGAGTCGCGTTATTTCTTGTCGACAAATTGCAGTAAAGCTTTAGAATTTTTGAGGAACAGAGTATCTGTACCTAGTATTCTGCAGAATTACTTTTCAAGCTTTGTTCGAGGATTCTTGATTGTTAATTACGGTGAGCTCAAAAAATTTGTATTGTAGGCTACATTGATGGCCGCTGTGGACTCGCGCAAACCCTGGGGCTTAACACTCTGGCTCTTTAAATCTTGCTTGTGTAGGCTGTATCCCGCTGTGCAGAGAGTATTTTGAGGCAAATTTCCCTATGGTTCCGGTATGGGAGGGGACGATAAAAAGGATGCTTTCAAGAACTGGCTTGCTCTGCCGAAAATAGGGATATTGAGCGCATAAAGGCCTTTATTGTGGAAAACAACAATAAACAGTTCATTCTCCCGCCATTTAGCGACCTTTTGTTCCTATACCTGTTGTTTTTTACGATTGCAACTTTGGTTCTTCCTACATCCGTGTTCTTTTTAGACATAATAGTTGTCTTAAATTGGGTGTTCTCAATAACTGTTTTGACCATTAGTCCCTATGTGCAGAACGTCTCAAGCTTTTCGGCTCTACCGGTCCTGATTTTTTGCTCATCTTTCAACCGTATGATTTTAGGTATTAAGTTCGGACAACTCGTGCTTCAGCATAAGTTGAGCATGGGGTCTGATGCTGAGAACTTTGTGAAGGCTATGCAAATAGGCATTTTGCAGTTTGTAGATGTCCACAATTACCTGGATGCTGCCCTGTTCAGTATTTCTATGATAATGCTGGCTTTTGTTCTGTGCTTGGCGTGCTATTGATCAGCCGAAAATGTTACTCTGATTTGTTTGATCCCAATGATTCGAACGGTAAAAAGAGTGCTGCCGGTTTAAAAGCAATGGTTCTCATGCTTGGACTGGAACTGGTAGCATCTTTAATTGTTATGGCGGCATTTGGACTAATAACAGTCTCCTCAGTCCCATCCCACAATGAAACCGTTATTCTGGGGTTCAATGCGCTTCAGTTCACCTCTCAGGGGTTGCTATTCTCTAAGGCCGCAATGCCTTTTGTGTACTTATTACTCGCAATGGCGCTTTTTCAGGTATGGCCCATTATCTGTTTAACGGTAGCTATGGGGATCATTCTTTTAAAGCCTGTCACTACCGGTAACAACTTTGCAAGCCTTGGTTTTAGTCAAATTCAACAGTACCCGTATGGCCTCATGTTTTCTGGTTTGTTTGCAGTGATGCTAGGCTTTTTCGTCCTGATGTTCAATCTGACTTTACTACCTCTTGCTATCGTCTTGTTTATTAGCGGAGTGAGCCTATGGCTGGCTGCCTTCTATAGATTCCTGAAGCAAGATATCCAGACTAATCTTGATCATGGTGACACGGAGAAGGTCAAACTACTGCAAAAACAGTTTGTATGGCTGTTCCTCTGGTTTGAGCATCGGGATACAAAATAGCGAAAGCAGGCGCTTTGGCGGTTCTGGATAGATCCTTTTTACGTAGGGCTCAGACGGAAGGCGTCAATTTATCCCCGTGGCGGTGGGCGGAGCCGGTGTGTTCGGTTTTATCCCAGCGGGTGCGACGTTTTTTCTGGAAGAGCACCTTCACCATAATGCCAAATACCATCGGGAACCAGATGATGGTCATATAGAGGCCGGTAATAATGCCCCAGCCGAGCGCCTCCGGGAAACGGGGGCGGTTAAACCGAATGATGGCAACTACCAGAGCCACGCTCATGGAAATGCAGAACACCGGAACCACCAGGAAGGACGAGATAATCCGGGTGGAAGAGGGATCGCTGCTAGTGAGCAGTCCCCAGCCAAGCTGTATAAAGTCCAGCACCAGCCACAGCGGCAGCAAAAATTCCAGAAAGTAGGCAATCATATCCAGTGTGGTGCGTAGCGATGCCTTGCGGGATTTCAGCAACGGTCCGGCGTATTCCAGGTAGCGGAACAGGGTGCCTTCCGTCCAGCGGCGGCGTTGCTTGAGCAGCGAGCCGAACCGGGTAATACCTTCTTCAAACACCGGTACTTTATGGGCAAACCGAATGTCCCAACCTTCAATATGCAGCCGGGTGGAGAGATCTAGGTCATCCGTGAGGGTGTTATTGTTCCAGCCGTTGACTTCTTCCAGTGCTTCCCGCTTGACCAACTGGCCGTTTCCGCGAAGCTCCACCGCGCCACGAACGCTGTCCCGCCCGTACTGGAAATGGGAATCCAAGGAATACTCATAGTTCTGGCACTTGGTCAGCCAGTTTTCCCGCCAGTTGGCAATGACCTTGCGGGCCTGTACCGCGCCCACATTCTCATCCGCCAGAAATGGAACGATTTTACGCAGGAAGTCCGGCTCCACGTAAGCGTCGGCGTCAAACACGCAGATCACTTCCCCGTCCGTCATGGTCAAAGCCTCGTTCAATACGGCAGGCTTGCCGGGAATGGCATCTGCCGGGCGCAGGTAGTACCGGTAGGGCGCCCCTAGGGTTTGCCCCAGTTCGGTTAAAATCTGCGGAGTCTGGTCCTGGCTGCGATCATCCATAATCAGCAGCTCGAAATTCGGATAATCCAACTTCATCAGGTGATGGACAGTGTCCGCAATGACCACCTCCTCGTTATGCGCGGAAATGACCACCGAGACCTTCGGCAGGTACTGCTCGTTCACCTGCTTGGGGCGACGGGTTTCCATCCGTTTCTGGTGTACCATGGCCAGCGTAATCAGCCAAGTGTACAGCAGCATGAACACCAACAGCAGAATCACGGAGGAATAGCTTTCCATCACCTTGCCGGTCAGGACCACTATCAGCCAAATGACACCAATCATGCTTGCGAGCAGAATTTTTTGTGGCAAGGTTCATGTCCTCACTAATATGCGGATAAACGGTGCGCGAACTCGCGCAAGTGTTCTGCGGCCTGAAGCGCGCCGTGCATTTGGGCGGCCATTTTGGCAAATTCCTGGCTTTGCCGCCCATACTCAGGCGAATCCAGCAGGTGCTGAATATTGTCCTTCAATGTTGCCTGGTTTTGATGCAGCAGTTCATTGTATGACATGGTCAGTGAAACACCCAATTCGGCCATGCGGCGGGCGTTGTTTTCCTGCTCAATTTGCTGGCTGTCTGGAATGATCAGCGAGGGCTTGCCCAGCGTCAGCAATTCCATGGCGGTACTATGCCCGGCCTGCGTGATGACCAGATCCGCCGCCTTGAAGTACGGCGCCGCCTCTTTGACGAAGGGGTGAATCTGCACGTTGTGCGGGGCGTTTTGCGTGGTAAAGCTGGAGATAATGATGAAATTGACATGCCCCATCTGCCGGGCGGCGTCCACCACCGCGTCAAACAGTGGGCGACGGTATTCATGGCCGCCTAGCGAGGCAACGACTAAGGGTGTTTGGTTATCGCGCTCAATGGGGATGATTTCCTCGGCGGTCCAGGCTACTAGTGGGCCGACAAAGCGGGTGCGCTTTTTCACCTGGTAATTATCGGATAAGTTGGGCAGGCATACGGTATATGGCGGGGAAAAGTCTGGAATCAGGATTTCCTCCGCGCTGGAGAGCCACAGCTTCATGACCCACTCGAATGAGCGCCCGAACAGCTTGACCAGGGCGGAATCCCGCTCAAAGAACGGGTAGAACGCGCTTTGGTTGGTTAATACAATACAGGGAATGTCCAGCCGTTCCGCCGCCAGTACCGGGGCAATGCGGCCATCCGCTACCACCAGCGTAATGCCGTGGCGCTTGATGATGTCCATTTCCTCCTGCACAATCTGGTTCAGGCCCAAGGCGCGGGCGGGATTGTTGAGGATGGTCTTGCCGACGTCAAAATGGCCTTCGGAGCCCACGAATTTGACTTCCTGACTGACTTCCACACTGGGGTAATCGTAGGAGCGAATGCGCTCCAGCGCGTAGCTGTAGGAGGCCAGCAGAATTTCGCCGGGCTTGAACTGCCGGGCAATGGCTAATGCACGGCTGGAATGACCGTAGCCTTCGCTGCTGACCGAAAAATAGATTTTATCCCGTAACTGCGGGGCATTCTTTTTCCGTTTACCAATTTGCAACAGAGACATAATTCGTGCCGGCTTTCAGTCGCTTGTATAGACCGATTATCCCAAATATCAGAATGGGCACTCCGATCAGCAGGAACATGGTTTGCACTCCCACCTGTTCCACCGCCAGGCCGGCAATCAGAACCGGTAGCGTGGACGAGGTGCTTAAAATCGTGAATTGGACCCCAAATACCTTACCCCGCTTGTCTTCAGGAATCAACTCCTGCAGCAGGGCCTGCAGCGGAATGGCGATGAACGCCGCCCCTACACCCATCATGACGGACAACGTGTAAGTGTATAACATGCGCATGGTAAAGCGGACTTCATCCAGGTTGATAAAGCCGCTGGCTACGTGCGGAATCTGAAATGCATAGTCGTGCTCGGGAATCATGCCGGTCATGGCCAGCAGCACCAAACCCAGCCCTACGGACAGAAAGCCGCTGAAAACCATAAGGCCGCGCCGGGCATGATGGAACGAGTGACCGACCCAGAATGCCCCGAGTGCCATACCGATGCCGCTGAAGGCAATGATATAGGCAAATTTGCGGGCCGCCACCTGGGGATCGTCAAACAAGTAGGTTTTTGCGAAGCTGATAAACAGGATGCATAGCGCTACCATCGCGGAAAAAAGCAATGCCAGCTTGAACATGGCGTTGCGTACTATCGGGTTGGCCTGAATATAACGCACCCCGTCCTGAATCTCATCCCAAAAGCGGGCGAATGCCTCTTTCAGGTTTGCGGCCGGACGGGCACCATCATCCAACGGGCAGATGGGCGGCGTTTTGACCAGCGCCAGCGACAGGCTCGCCATCAGGAACAGCCCGGTAATGGCCCAATGCACCTGGCTGAGCGAGAACAGGTTGATCAGCGGATCGCCCAACGCGAAACCGAAGATAACAGCGGCCATCATGGTGGTGGTAAACAGGGAATTGGCGGTCAGCAGGCAGGATCGGTTCACAATCATGGGAATGGTGGCGGCTTCGGCCGGTACGAAAAACTGAGTAGCCGCAGAGATTAAAAAAGCCACCAGATAGATGGCCCAACCACCGGTTGCTTGTGCGGCCCACGGAATCAGGGCTACCAAAGCGGCCCGCATCAGGTTGGTGCTTACCAGAACGGCGCGGCGTGGCCAGCGATCCACGAAAACGCCCGCGATAGCGGTTAGCATAACTGCCGGAATGGTGAAGGCAATATAAAGAAAGCTGCTATATCGGTCGCTTGCGCCGAAATGCTGGACAATCAGGCTGATAAAGACCACAAAGATGATGCGGTCCGCGATTTGCGAAAAAATCTGGCCGATCCATAAAGCCAGGAAATTGCTATTTTGAAGCACAGCCCGGTAGCCTTGGCGCTCTATCCTGGCGCCAGCGAAGTCATCCTGGGCGTTTTCCGTCAGTGGTGTCTGAAGCGACATGCAAATCTTCCTGTGAGCGGCCTTTTGAGAGGTCCGATTTGAGTTTTACTATTGTACTGTAACCCGTACCGCTGGCAAATGAAAACTCCATCGGGGTCTATAATGCCCGGTAAATCAATGAATTCGGCTAAGTCGGGCTTGCCAGACCAGTGGGTTCTAGAGAGGAGGATTCCAATAGATTAAAAACCAAATCATACGCATGAAATTGCTTTTCAAACACTTGTTTAAAGTAATACTTCAGGAATTTCTGCGCCTTGAAAAGTTGACCGATGGTCCATTCCGGTTGGTAAGGATTGCCCAGAATCTTTAACGTGCTGGCGGATACATTGACCCAATGCTCGCCGAAGCCGCCGGTTTCAATCAGGTGGCGTCGTTTTTGCTCCGGGCTGGTCATGCCGCCCAGTTGCGCTGAGAAGCAGTAGTATAACGCATCCGGTTCCAACGGCTGGTTGGTGAAAATACACTCGTTCAGCATGGGATGGAACCCGGCGGCATGCAGCATTGCCAGTTGAAACTCCAGGCCGATGGGGGTGGTTTCGGCTTCCGTGGCCTGATCCAGCACATGTAGAGCTTGTTTTAGCGTGTTGAAAATCTCCTCGCTGTCCATATCCACGGCGGTTTGGTGCACGATATCGGAAAACAACAGGCCGTAAGCCAGCTTCAATAAATCGGAGCGAACGCCGACAAACGTTTCCTTGGGCTGGTACTGGCAGAGCAAATCCAGGTTTTTACCCTTGGAAAGCTGTACCTCACTCAAATTCAGCAATTCGCAGGCCCCAGCTAGCTTGCTTTTGGCTTTTTTGACGCCCTTGGCAATGGCGGAAAGCCGCCCGTGTTCTTTGGAATACAGGTGCAATACCTTGTCCGCTTCGCCAAAGTCATAGGCGCGCAGGCAGATCACGTCGGTGGTATAGGTTTTTGCGGTAATCGGAGACAAGCTCAAACTCCCTGGCCCGTTTGTATACTTCTATTCTAACCATAGCCCGGCTATTCACACAGACGTTTTAGCGATGCGGAAAGTTCTCTGCGGAAGCTCTCCAACCGTTTTCTATGTGAATAGGCGGGACGGCTAAAAATGCGTTGGCAATTCGGGCGACTTTGTGTTTTTTATAATGCATCATGCAAAATCAATCGCTGCACCACCAACACCACGCCCACCATCATCACCACGATGATGGCTTATGGATATTGGTGATGGCAGGAGCCGATACGCTGAAATAAAGATTTCACTCCTTTCCCAGATTTCCCAAGAACCGTAAGCCCCGCCGCTTACGGTTCTTTTTTACTGGCACCATTTTTCGTTCAAGAGGTTTTAACCACTACCATGCAACTTTCGTCATATAGCCCACAACCTAAAAAGCCGCCTACAGCTCCTCGCTTTGGCGCGGCAGGTCATGTGGCGGAGTTGAAAGGCTTTATCGGTGCGGCCGATCAGATTTTTAAGAGAGTCACCCACGACCGCACCACGGAAATGTTGCTGGAAGACTTTGTGGGTTTTGGCCTGCTGCGCACTTGGATGGATTTGCGCCGGGGAAAAACCTATGGCGATGACCAAAGCAATTGGCCTGCCGCCAGCGAGCGCATGGCGAGAGAAACCTTGTCTATCCTGACGGATAACGTGCTGGCGGGTGGGGTTGCTTATGTCATGGCAAAGGGCATGGACTCAGGGTTTAAGGGCTTCAGCAATCAGTTCATCGATTTTGATACCCTGAACCTGTTCAAGGAGATTGCGGGCAGGATTGATGGGAAGACTTCAGCTATCCAACCCCAGGCGGAAAAGGCGTTTCTGGATGACTTAACCAAGCGACTGAAGGCGGCAAACCCTCAGCAATGCCGGGAGCTATTGGAAAAAGCCTGGAAGGCGGGCAAGGTGCCCCCGACAAAGACCACATTCAAGCAGGGTTTCCAGAATTGGGTTCAGGGGAAAAAAGAGGTTGGGACGCTGAAAGATGCGGCAAGCCTAGCCAATGCTATTAAAAGCGAAGCTCAGAGCTTCCAATGGCATACCAAACTCAGTGACGGCAAAGCGATTAGCCTGAAATTGGATGGCTTACTGGATGACTTGAGCCGGTTCTCACGGCACATGAACGGCAGTTGGGCCGCTAAAGCCCAGGCGGGCGCCAAGCCATGCTGGAAAGAGCTTGCCACAAACACCATTGAGCACACTTTAAAAACCAAGAGTCGCCGTATCCCGGTGGCGATTCTGGCGGCAATGGGCGCTACGTTTGCCGTGCCGTTCGTGATTACGGAATTGACCCGCAAAGTGTGGGGTATCAACTACTATCCCGGCGAATTGGGGCTGAAGCAAAAAGAATCGCTGCAAAATGCCAGCGCAGCCCAGCCGCAGGGCTTTTTTGAAAGACATTTTCCGTATATGACGGAAACCCTGAAGAACGGCAACCCGCTGCCATTTTTGCTGACCCTGTTGCCGGTTCCCTTTGCAGTAGGCTGCTTTGACACGGTAAAGCAAAAATTTACCGCGCCCTGGAAGCTGGGAAAGCAAGGCTGGCTGAAGTTATTCGACTTCCAGAAGGGCAGGCCGTTTACCGCTCAGCAGCAAATGGCCTCGGTATTCGCCTTGCTCATCACATCTCGCCTGTTGAATGCCAGAACGGACAATGAATTCCGCGAACGCATGGTGGACTCCTTCCTGGGTTGGGGCATCTGGATTTTGGGAACGCCTAAAATCAAGGAAATGGTGGCCCGGTTTAGTGATCAGAATTGCGGTACCAAGCTGCTGAAACAGGTGGGGAATAAAACCGTGCTGCGTACCCGCGAGGAAATTGAACATTTGCTGAAGGGCGGAATACGATTAGCTGAAGATAAAGGTGTTGAGCTGACAAAAGATGTGCTGAATAAAACCTACCGGGCAAACGTGCGTATCGGTATTGGCAGCACCATTGCAACCATGCTGATGCTGGGTATTGTGGAGCCTTGGGTGGGCATTAAGCTGACCCAATGGAACGAAAAGCGCAAACAGGCAAAGCAACAAGCTATGAACCCACCGGTCAAAAATACCCAGCCTGTTGCTGCTAGCCCTGCCTCTTTCAATCAGCCTGTTCCCGGTTACTCTAGTCCTGCAGTCCCTGCACCTATGCCTGCTTATCCATTTCCCATGCGGGTCAATCAAAACCCTAGCCCATTCTCGCCGTTTGGCGCTTTGCCCGGAACCCCTTTAAATCCGCAGCCCTATGCGGCTAACAGATAAGGTGAAGCAGGGAAAGCCAGTCAGTTTATCATGGATAGTTGGGTCGATAGCAAAAAGCCCTCCGGTATGGAGGGCTTTTAAGCTTGGATAAAACCGTCAGTAAATACTACAGAGCGGCTTTGACTTTTGCTGCCAGTTGCGCGAACGCTTGAGCGTCGCGGGCGGCCATGTCAGCCAGGAATTTACGGTTCAGGTTAATGCCGGCCTTTTGAACACCGTTGATGAAACGGCTGTAGGACATGCCATGTTGACGAGCAGCGGCATTGATCCGCGCGATCCACAAGCGGCGCAGGTCACGCTTCTTGTTGCGACGATCGCGGTAAGCATACTTCAGAGACTTCATGACCGCCTGGTTAGCGACCTTGAAGAGTTTATGACGGGTTCCCCGGAACCCTTTGGCCAGCTTCAGAATTTTCTTATGGCGCTGGCGGGAAACATTTCCTCTTTTTACGCGCATGGGGTTCTTCCTTACGGATTACTGATGAATGAGGAACAAAGGTTGATTATCGGGTTGTTCCATTCCCGATCTCTCCTTGAATCGGAAAGAAAACCTAGCGGGAGTATTTCGGGTAAGGCAGTTCCAAACGAATTTTCTTTTCGTTGGCGGTGCTGATAACCACGTCCGGGTTGAGGCGGCGCTTGCGACGGGAGGACTTGGTAACGTTCAAGTGGCCCCGAAACGCCTGGGCCCGCATGACTTTACCGGTAGCAGTCACCCGGTACCGCTTGGCACCCGATTTGTGCGTTTTCATCTTGGGCATGGCTGATTAATCTCCTAATGGGTTCGCCTGATTTAATACTGGACATGCGTACCGGTCAAGCCGGCGGCTATTTCTTTTTGGAAGGGCCAATATGGAGGGTAATCGTGCGGCCTTCCATGCGGATATCCCCTTCGAGGGAACCAGCGTCCTGCAAGTCTACTACAAACTTTCTGGCAAGATCAAATGCGAGATTGGAGTGCTGGGTTTCCCGGCCCTTCAATCGAATGGAACACTTCACCTTGTTGCCGCCTTCCAGGAATTTGAGAGCGTGGTTCAACTTGGTTTCATAGTCATGATCATCAATACGCACACTCATCTTGATTTCTTTGACATCGACGACGTGCTGTTTCTTCTTGGCTTCGCGAGCCTTTTTGTCGGCTTCGAATTTGAATTTACCAAAATCCACAAGCCGAACCACCAAAGGCACAGAGTCAAAGCTCATCACAACCAAGTCCAACCCGCGTTCCCGGGCAAGGGCTTCAGCGTCTCTGCGGGAAATGACCGTATTGTTTTCACCGTCAATTAAACGAACTTCCGCAGCGCGAATGTCCGGTGTGAGGATTTGAGGTCCTTTATTGACTTGTTTTTGGGGCGGATACTTGGAAATGGAAAATCCCTCCAGACTAGTTGCAATTCAATGAAAGTAACTAAACCAAAAATTAGTTCTGTCTCTCATTATATCGCCAGGCGACAAGTTTAGTGAATATGCGGAAGGGGGGACTTGAACCCCCACAGCTTGCGCCACATGCTCCTGAAACATGCGTGTCTACCATTCCACCACTTCCGCATTGGTTCGGTAAAAGGGGCTAGGACTAGTAATGTAGCCTAACAAAAATCACAAATCAAGAGGGACTTTGTAATTTGTTTGAAATATTCCTTCAGGCTTTTAATTGAAGGGTGTTGACGGCGTTTTATCAGGTAGAAGGTGTTTGTGGAATCCCATCCAGGCGTGTTGCCCAGCTTTGCGGATAAAAACAATAGACAATTCCTGTAACAAAATTAACAGGTCTTCCATTGGAGAAATACGCTTAAATTCAAGCCGGGCTTGGCTGGGCGACATACTGATCCATAGGTCTATATAGGCTGGCCGATTCGGATTTTTTGCCAGTATAGGATAACAATACTGAACCGAGGCGGACGGGTATACCTGCTGCCGACAGCCTGATTTTGCCTGAAGGGGCTTGGGACTGGCGGAGACATGGCACAAAAGCAGCCTTGTTTGTTTTCATGCATATGAAGAATCTTGCCAATGGAGCGCCGTACAAGAGGACAATCGATTTGAAAGGGGACGTGACAAAGGTCGGCATGATGGACAGCACAAAGAAAAGCCAGCCAACCGATATCACCCGGATTACCTCTCAGAATGCTGAGGCCGGGCAAGTTGCCATGCGGTCATCTCTGTCCGCCACGCAAGGGGATGTGCTATTAAACGCGCTGCTGGCGATGCGGCAGATTGATGCGAGTTCCGGCAAGGTATTGGTGGGTGGCGACTGGACTTTGAAAGAGTTGGAGTGCGCTCGCGAATTCAATTTTGAGTTGCCGACCGGCCTGCCTGCCGCCGTAACGCGTATGGAACTGGCCGTGCGGAATGTCATGGGCGTCCGACACTGCGTTATCCTGGTGTTCAATGAGCAGACCGGCCTGTACAATTGCCTGGGTGATTTGGCCCGCATGCAGGGGCCTGTTCGTGAATTGCCGAATGTGTCCGACGGATTTCTTCAGGATTTGCTGGAGACGGACGGTGAGGTGCTGCAAGCGGGCTTCAGCCAGGAGGGCGGGCTGTGCGGGTTGGTAGCCGTTGCCGGTAAAGACGATGGCAAGCCGTTCACTCATAAAGACCAGATGCTATTGGAATTGCTGGCGCCGTATTTGGCCGGTAAAGTTGCGCGTTTTGTGCAGTTGCGTCAGTCTCAGACCTTGCCGTATGTGCAGGGCGCGGTGCTGGATTTGGCGGCCCGTTTGGTCACGGCCGTGGATCAGGATGCGATTATTACCGCCCTGCTGGAAACCTTCGTACACCGTTTGGGCTTTGATGCCTGTCAGTATGTGGGATTCAACCCCGAAAACGGCTTTGGGGAGGTTCTTTATGATATTCGAAAGCCTGCCGGGAATTTGCAAACCGCCAAAGTGCAAAGCTACAGTCATGCCGGGCAGGAAGGTAAGCGCCGCACCGTGCGGGAGTTCTCCAATCTGGTTGGATTGTTGTCCTCCATGGCCCGCAACCGGTTTTACCTGCACCTGAACGGCAAAAAATTGGGTGATCGTTCCTTGAGTGAGATTTTTGGAATTCGTTCCATTCAATCCGCCCTGTTGCTGCCGGTGGCGGATGTGGCCACGGGGGAAATCCGGGGAACCTTTAATTTGTTCCATACCACAGACGCCTTAATCAGCGATGAGGCCAGAGAAATTGCCAGGGAATCCGTCCAATTGGCGTCCCAGGCGTTAAGCAGGGCGTTGGTGCTGGAGAAAGCGCTGGCCATGGCGTCCAGCGACGAGCTGACCGGCTTGATTAACCGCAGGGGGTATTACCAGCGCTTTGAATCCGAGCTGGAGCGGGCCCGCCGTCACCAGACCTCGTTGTGCGTGGCCTTGATTGATGTAGACCATTTCAAGAAGTTCAATGATACCTATGGCCACCTGAGTGGCGACCTGGTTTTAAAGGCCCTGGCCGAGCTGTTCAGCCATAACCTGCGGAAAAGTGACGTGGTTTGTCGCTTTGGAGGCGAGGAATTTGCCATTCTGCTGCCGGATACCGGGTTGAAATCAGCAGTGGAGCTGATGGAACGGGTTCGCCAAAGCGTGGAGAAACTTCAATTGTATGGCATTAACGGCGAGCTGTTGAAGGTCACCATTAGCGTTGGGCTGGCGGAAGTGAATACCCGGCCCAAGGCCAGCGCCCGGCAGTCCGAAATTTCCGAAGCGCTTGCCATTGCGGATGAGCAACTATACCGGGCTAAGGAGAAGGGCCGTAACCGGGTCTGTATTCCTTGCGATGAAACCGGAGCAACCCAGCAGGCCGGTTAAGCAGAAACAGCCCGACGGATATACCATTTCGTGGAAAGGCAGTTGCTTCCTAGCTGATGCCGGTTTTCAGGATGTCATGCAGGTGAACGGCGCCGATGGGCTGACCGTCCTCATTGCAACTGACCAGTACCGTAATTTTATGCTCTTCCATACGGCGCAAGGCGGATACCGCCAAATCGCCCGGCTCTATCAGCTTTGGGGAACGCGTGATGATCTCCGCCAGTTGAATGGTGCGGGGATTTTCAAATTTGCTGAGCGCCCGACGCACGTCTCCGTCCGTTAAAATGCCTTGCATGCAGCCTGCGTCATCCACCACAATGGCCATACCCAGCTTTTTCAGGCTGACTTCCATCAACGCGTCCAGAAACGGCGTATCCAGGGAAACCAGCGGCAGGGCATCGTGCCGGTGCATCAGGTCTTCCACTTTCAACAGCAGCCGCTTGCCCAGACTGCCTGCCGGATGGAACATGGCGAAATCCTCTTCCGAAAAGCCCCGGCGCTCCAGCAATACGACGGCCAGGGTGTCTCCCAATGCCAGCGTGGAAGTGGTGCTGGCGGTAGGGGCCAGGCCCAGCGGACAGGCTTCCTGCCGAACCGCAATGTTCAATACCACATCACTTTGCTGGGCCAGGGTGGAGTTCAGTTTGCCGGTCATGGCAATTAGCGGAACGCCAAAGCGCTTCAGCAACGGGAGGATATTCAGGATTTCCGGGCTTTCCCCGCTATTGGAAATGGCAATGACGATGTCCTGCTTCATCAGGGTGCCCAAATCCCCGTGGCTGCCTTCCGCCGGGTGCAGAAAGTAGGACGGGGTGCCGGTGCTGGACAGGGTAGCGGCAATTTTCTTGCCAATCAGGCCGGATTTACCCATGCCGGTAATGATGACCCGGCCGGAGCAGGACTCAATCATTTCCACCGCGCGCACAAATTGTTCATCCAACTGGCTTTTCAGGTCTTCCAGCGCCTGAATCTCAATATCTACAATGCCACGGGCCTTGGCGAGCAAGGCATCCTGTTCGGTTGGCTGCTGGGGGGCAGGCGTGGATGGACTGGTATTCAGGGAAACCGATTGGGACAATTGCTGAGACATAACGGCGAGGAATCCTGGTTGAAAGCGGGTACATCAATAAAAACCAATACTATCCTACCATTGACCGGATGAGAGGCAGACATTAAAAAATGGAAAGGCGGATGTTAAAATATCGACAGGCAACACCCGGAGTGTCGCCTGTCGATCAATTGCTACAGCCCATTAAAATTCAGGCTGGTGTTTTCTTTCGTGCTTTTCGGTTTTTTGCACAATCTTGATGTGCTCGACATCAATCCAGGGCTCATCCAGCGCGGTGCTGAACTCGGTGCCAATAATCTGAATTTTGTCGCCGGTTTCCAGGTCCAGCACTTCCGTGCTTTTTTTGCGGGGGAAGAATAACTTCATTTCAGCCAGCGGAATGGTATGTTGGCTCACATCGGGCCGCAGAATGAAGAAGGTGACGTAATCCCTGGAATCACGGAACGCTTTTTTGTAGTCCAGGCCGATATCCGCGAAGCGGTTAAAGGTTCCAGTGAAAGTCACTTTTTTGTTCATGTACTGGCCGGGCTGTTGCAGCATGGCCAGCGGGTCCACTTTGGTGGCGGTGGCTAGGCTGGCTTCAATTTCCTTGTCCAAAGCGGCTTTTTCTTTAGCGATTTGCTCAGGAGTCTTTTCTTCGTCCTTCTTGGCGTCATCTTTTTTAGCCGGTGCTGGAGCGGCCTTTGGTTTTGCGGGCGCTGTCTTATGAGCCGGTTCAGGACTTTTGGTTGTGGGGGAGGCTGCCAAAGCGGTTGCGGCGGAAACGCCCACCAGTAATGACAACATAACGGGTAAAGCACGTGTGGCAATCTGGCTATGGCTCAACGGTTTTCTGTGCATTGAATTCCCATCCTATGGCTCAATTGACTTGGTTAAAAGTGATTTGTTTGAAAAGGTTACCTGTAAACGTCAGGCGTATGGAAAGGGTTCTTACTATTCGGCCCGATCCCTGATTCAGATCCAGCGAGGAATCTGGCCCTATTTTACCTCTTCTTCGGCTTGATGGGTACTACAGGCGGCAAAGCCTGCTCCTGTTGCCGGATTTGCTGAGGCTGAGCTTGCTCCGGTACTGGTAGACTGCTGGCTTGTGGTGCCGAGGACCTTACTGCCGGTACTGACGTGACTGGGGTCAAAATGGTTCCCTGCACCTTGGTTTCCACGGCCAATGCCTTGTTCAGGCTATGAGCCAGTTCCGCCGCGGTATTGGCGCTATAGAACTGGCCTTTCGTGCCCAATGCCACACAGCGAAGTTGTTTGGTGGCCTCATAGTCATGCAAGCCCAGGCCCACGACGTTAATTTTGACATTAATTCCCATTTGCTGCATCCGAACCGCCACCTTGCAAGGGTCTTCCCCGCAGGTTTCAATGCCGTCGCTAATCAGGATGATCGTTCGCTCACCGCTGACGGTTTGGAAATCTTCTTCAAGCGATCTCAGAATGGTATAGCTAATCGGGGTCATGCCGGTCGGACGCAGGCCGATCATTTTGCTGGCAATCAGGTTTCGGTTGTTTTGCCCCAACGGAACCAATACATCGGTGGCATGGCAGGCATTGAAGGGGCTGGATGAGTTGCCGTAAACGCGCAAGCCCACGCGGGTATTCGGGGAAATGTTTCTGACTACTTCCAGTACCGTCCGTTTGGCGGCGGACATTTTGCTTTCTCCGCTGCCGTTGATGTCCTCGGACATCGAATCCGAGTCATCCAGAATGATCATCACGTTTTCAGGGGCGCCTTGCCGCACGGAGGCATTTGGCTGGGCCTGGTATACATTTCCTTGAATAGGCGCCTGGGCTTCTGCGGAAGTCTGTAGCAATCCACCCAAGGCGGAAATGCCCAGGCTCAGGGAAAAAACCATCAGCAGGCTCATCGGCATGGAAAGTGTTGGGCGATTCACCAGTTTCCCCATTCTGACAATTACACTCACCGGATAGTCAACAAGACGCTGAGTTGGGCACGAAGGTTCCAACGTTCAAAACTGAAAGGAAGCCCATTAAACCTAGACCTCAACCTCTTCCATCATAGCAGGGAAAGTTAACTCGCGGCTATTGTTTGGACGGGCTTAGCATTAGAAAAAACTTGTTATTGGAGAGGACGGGAGCAGGCGCATTGGTATTATTGCCTTGTTTTTATATAAACATATTGATAGGTTGGTTTATGGCGCTCATTGGGATTGAGCTGCATATTAACGGGATTGGCCAGTTTTTGATCTTTGATTTTTTGGTTGGCTTCCCGATCGGGAGTATACCCGTGGCGCTGTAACCGATCCGGTAAATCGTCCAATTTGACTTCGCTGGGGCCTAAAATAAAGCGGCTTCCCTCAGATTGCGTGTCTTCCACGTTTTGAAGATGCTGTTCCCTCCCCTCGGGATCAAAATAATGCAGAATGTTTTTAGACTCTCGGACGCTGGGCTTTTTTTGCTTTTTGTCAGAGGGTAGCGGCAGGGTCAGATCAACCTGCTCAAAAGGGCTAATGGTCTGCATATACTCATCGGGTAATTTGGACCTTCTGGAGTCTTCTATGTTACCGGCCTCCAGTAAACGCTCAGCCAGCTTTGCCGCGTCTCCGGTCAAGCTGCCGGACTTTTCTCCCCGAATTAGCAGGGGAAGCGTATAGCCCGAATCCAGGCCATTATATTCAACCGTATTGGTTGGAGTCGTATCATCCGGGTGTATATCTCGCCGGATAATGGGGAACCATTGTTTTACCCAAGGGAAAAAGTCCCGCTCCTGCATGCCCTTTTTTAATGCGGCAATTTGATGGATCCATAATTCGGAAAGGGCATCTTTCCTCCGGCCATCCCCGTCAAATTCCATGACGACGGGTTGCTCCGGGTAATGGGCCCGGACTTTCTGGCTGGAATCATAAACGGCCTCAGGACTATACCCGTGACGGAAAAAATAGGTCTCGTGCGGATTGGGTAATCTTTGGATCGACATGGGCATGCGGGTTGTAGCCTTCTTTCAAAATTAAGTGTGAATGCTGGAAGTAGAAATTGAAGAGGGATACTAATGGGAGATGAGCTGATTGCAGATAATGGTGACTGAAAACAAAGAGTGCAGGTAATGGGGACTCTGCAAGGGAAACGGTGATGATATCTGCCCATATTTAACCTAAACCTAGCGGTTATTCAATTGAGCAGGGCTGCTTCAGGTTCGGAAAAAGGGCAAAAAAAAATCTCTTGCTTGAGGGGGAAAGATGCAAGAGATTCGGATAGAGAGAGGCAGTATTTAAATGAGAGACATTATGTTGTTTTGGTGTGTGTTTGTTTGCACTTTCATAAATCCTCCTCAAGCGGAAGGATTGCTAAAATGCTCTATCTTTTTACAAAAGTTAATAAAATATGAAAAATAACCTATATTCAAAACAGGTTTAATAGCAGAATCCTGGCTCTGCAAGCTGACCTGAAGCCAGTCTGCGTTAATTTGTTTCGCAGTGACGGCGCAAAGCAAATGACAGATTGACCACGGGCGTGTATTAGTGCCCGTTCTGTCGCCTAATTGTTGGCAGACCGGGAATTTTTGCTGAGCTGCTCTCGAATTTGCACCACATCCGTGGAGTTGGCCTCTCCCGGCTTATACAGCAAATAGGTATCCAGCGAGCTGCGGGATTGGGCGCTTTGGCCTAATTTAGCGAAAAACCAGGATTGCAGCATGTAATATTCCGGCTCTTTGCGCTCCAGGGTAATGGCCTGCTGAATGCTTTGCAGGGCCAGGCCATAATTGCCAAGCTCCTGGTAAATCAAACTGCGCTTATGGTAGGCCCGTGGGTCCTTGGGCTCCAGTTGAATGGCTTGGTTGGTCGCGTTCATGGCTTTGTCATACCATTCTTTGGACGCGCCGGAGCCGGCCTTGTCGATTTGTTTACCTTTCTGGAAGTAGGCCACGCCCAAATTGAGCCAGGTGAGGGCCATGCCGTCCTGTTTGGCCTGTTTTTCCATCTTCTCGATGCCGGCGTCCATTTTGGCGGCCAACGCGTCATCCCGCTTGGGGTCAGCGTGTCGGGTGGATGGCGGCAGGTTATTAATATCCGCTGCGGTGCTGTAGAGCCTGCGAATGGTATTCAGGTCCCGTTTGGACGGGCTGATGACATGCTGGTTTTCAGCAAACATAATATCGTTGGGATTGTCACTGTGGCCCAATAACCCCAAGCTGTGCCCCAATTCATGGATGGCGACGGCGTAAATGGTTTCGCTGTTCTGGGGCTTGCCCTGAATATCAAAGGTCGCGATTTTGACCTCCATGTACTCAATCTGGTCATTCCGAAGATGGGGTATCATCAAACCGGCGGTATAGGCCGTGCCGCCGTCTCCGCTGTGGCCGCGGGTGTCAATGGTATTGGTCCACCGAACCCGGATATCGGCCTTGTTCGGGTCGTTGACCGGCATATAGGAAAGCTGGTGGTTCAACACACCGGTCCAAACATCCATCGCCCGACGAATCTGGCTGATAAAGCCCGGCTGGAAATTCCGAATGCCTTGCGGTGCGCTCTCAATGTAAATCTTGATGGGCATTTTGCTGAGGGACCAGCGCACCAGTCGTCCGCCTTCCGTAATATCGTCCAGGTAATCATCCCCGCTGCCCATCGGGCCCGTGTATTTGTCCTCGGCTTCACCTGGGCCGGTTCCACCGGCTTTTCTCCACCGATCACTGGGGTTGGCGTTCAGGTATTCCTGCAATTGGGAAAGCCCGATGCGGGACAGGCGCGCGGCCTGGGTGTCTGGGGCCAGCGCGATAATTTTCTGGTATTCCGCCTGGGCTTCTCCCAAGCGGTTCAGTTTCAGGTACGAATCCGCCAGGTAATAGTGGGCATTGGGGTTGCCGGTGTTTCGATTGGCCGCTTCCATGAAATACCGGGCGGCCATGGCGTAATCGCCCTGGGTGTAGAGTTTTAATCCCACGTTATAGGCGTTGGCGTAAGCATCGGCAAACGCGACCGGCCCCATGGCTGAGCTAAAAAGCAGGCTTGCCAACAGACCCGACATTATCGGACGATGGTTGACCAGCCGTGGAAAAATGCTAACAACTTTTTTCATCGTTCAGCCTTAATATTCAGGATATCCAATCTGGGGGTCTTGGGAATTTACTTCGACCGGGTTCGGAAAAACTGAAAAGCAGTTTATTTATTTTTATCATTTTTTAAACGGGTCTAGGAAAATGATACGTTCCACTATTTATGGAGGACTAGGCACACTGGAGCGTTATCCGGTGTGGGATACCGTCACCAAAGAAGTAGTGGGCATTAACGTTCCAAAAATCGTGATGACCCGTAGCGATACTGAGCAAAAAGATGTGGCCATCAGTGAAATCGGCAATACGATGGCCTTTGGGGTGGGTGGGCTCCTGGTAGACCAGGTGTTGAAGAGAAGTTTTGCAAGCGTCCAAAAGGCTGGCGCCAGTCAAACCGCTCAGCGTTGGGCGTCCCTGGGCCGCTCGTTGGGCGTCTACAGCACCGTATTTTCATTAATGTGGGCCATGCCATTCGTTCGGAACTATATCACCGCCAAGCAGACTGGAAGCGTTAGCTTTGCGGATGTCATCAAGGCCAATCATCACCATCCGGAGAACTCTCATGACCGGCAGGCGGTCTTGAAGGACGCCCTGTCATACTATCAAGGCCAGGCTCAGGCTATTCTGGGTTTGGGGGCGCTGGGAACAGTAGCATCCGCAGGCTTTGCCCGGTTGGCCGCCCAAAAGGAAATATGGGCGAAACCGCTGGAAAAACTGTTTCAGCATAAATGGATGGATTCGTTGCTGCTGAAGGGAGGCAAATTTGCCGGATTTGGCGGCACTCCGGCGCTGTTGTTCTGGGGGCTTCCCGCCTATGGCGGATGGATTCATGCCTCTCGGGACCCGTATGAAACCAAGGAACAATGGCTGAAGTTTATTAACTTTGTGGCCTGCTTCTTCGGACCTCCCGTGGTAATCGATAAATTGTTCAAGGGCAAATTCAACAGTCGCTTCCCTCAATTGAAAGATGTTGGCTTCGGGTATGAGGCGATTACCAAGACCCTGGACGCCCATCCGGAGCAAAAAGCGGCGGCGCTCAAGTTGTGGGCGGGTAAAAATGCGCTGAGCCTGTTCAGTTCCATTGCATTACTGGGCACCCTTCCTCAGTTAATTAACTGGTACCTTACCCAGGAACGGATGCGGCGCGATCAGGCTCGCCAAGGCCAGACGCCGACGGCTGGCCAGGTAGGCTCGGCAGAACGGTTGGCTGCAAAAGGTGCTGACGGTGCTCCTTTTGTTTATTCCACGGCCTCTGTATCCCAGATCTCAGGAACGGACGCACCCGGACAACCGAGTAATCGGCAGTCCATCTATGCAGGCTATTCGATGAAGGCGCAGGCTCCTCAGGTATTTTGGCCGCCTGCCCTGGCTCAGGGGGTGTATTCCGCGCCTGCCAGCCCGAGTTGGAATCCCTCGGCTTTTTCAGCTACAATGAATCTGCCCGCCCATCCCCTAAATCCGTCCTGATGGGCCGACCAAGCGACTTGAAGCTTCTTCGCACGAAATCGCTTACCGGAACGTTCAAGAGGTCATACGATGTTCAAACGCAGCTTTCTATTAGTTTCCCTCATCGTGCTTATGGTGTTTGCCTCGGCGTTTGCCTCTCAAATGTGGATCACCAAGGATTTGCCGTCCGCCTATGATCCGGGCCTGAGTATTGATGCCGCCTTCAAGACCTCTAAAACGCCCTTGTTGGTTGAATTTTACAGTGACAGTTGCGGCACCTGCAAGCGGCTGGCGCCAATTATTCATGAGCTTCAGGAAGGGCCTTACAAAAACAAACTGACCTTGGTAATGCTAGACGTGTCTGAGCCTTCCAATCAGGGAATTGCTCAGTTGTTCGGTGTGGATTCCTTGCCGGGCTTGTATGTTTTCGATCATCGTCATATGAAAAAGCAGCAAATTCCGGCGGAAGCGTTCATCTCCCATCAATCGCTCCGTTCCGC
>JAJQJM010000031.1 GCA_021323475.1 Vampirovibrio sp. | reverse complement strand
TAACGTGCCTTTTTGCTGATCGAGAATAGACTTTACAATGTCAGGCTCGTTGGCCTCCTCCGGTTTAAGGTGCAGCGCGCTGTATTGTTTGCCCGTGAAAGTCAGTGCCGGGGCCGCCGGCTTGCCCGGACGGGTGGCGTTGCGCAATGGCGTCTGGGAAATTTGCTTTGGATAAACTGGCGTGAAAGTCGTCCGAATCATGGTGATATATCCCGTGTTGTCGTAGTAAGCGCGCGGTTAGCCGAGGGGTGTTGGGTGGTGGCGAGTGATGAATTTGTATCGGTGCGCTATAGGGAATATTTCCCCTGTTTATTCAGGCAAATGAATTGCCGTGGTCATGTTGCAGAAAAAGCAACCAAAAAGCAAACAGGACTTTCAGCCTGTACCGTCTGAGTATCAAAACGGTGTCAGCTAAAAGCCCTGTTTTGGTTGCCTTGGCTTATACGCCTACCGGAATCTCGCCACATCGAAGGGCTTGCAGCTAAACAGGTCAAAGAAGAAGTAATCCTTTTCGATAAAGGAATGGAAGGACAGGTGGGATTCCGCAATCACCACAATGCCGGTTACGCCCTTGTCTTCCGGCACCAGCCCGGAATAGGGAAATACATCCGGCTGGGTGATTTTGGTCATACCGATCCGATCCGGCAGACTGTTGAGCACCTCAAAGACGTAGGCCACATCTGAAATCTTGTCCAGATTGCATTTGCGACAATCCAGCATCAGGTGCGGGCCGAAGCCTTGATCTTCAATCATTTCAAGCGTGTTGCTCACAGTACACCTCCTTTCACGGCGGCGGGTTCAGCGGACGGTACGGTTGGCATGGCGGCGCCTTGAGGGACTGCCATGCGCTTTTCCAGACGGGCCTTGATTAAATCCAGGTTGCCCCGCTTCAGCAGTTGGGTCTCGGAGAGTTCCGCCTGCAACACCTGTTTCAGGTGTTCGTAGGCGGCATCCGGCTGAATTTCGTCCCCGCAGGTGTACAGGTCCACAGAGGCGTACCCGTATTCCGGCCAGGTATGAATGGCCAAATGCGATTCCGAGATAACCACCACGCCGCTCACGCCCCACGGCTCAAACCGGTGGAAGCTGGATTGCACGATGGTAGCGCCGCAAGCCCGCGCTGCGTCGTTCATGTGTTTTTCAATCCCGGCCACGTCATCCAGGACGTCCGGGTTGCAGTTGTAGAATTCAACCAGTAAGTGTTGGCCCAAAACGTTATTCATTAAACGATCCTCCGCTGAAAAGCAATCTGACTGTCAATAGTGCGCTCAGGCCATCAGCAACGCCACCCGTTATCCGCCTGAGAACAAGGCGAACGGGATGACAGGATTGCTTTCCACTGACCCGCTAGAGCGCAGGTGAGAGCATCAGCATGGCAGAGCAGTCATCGGAGGATTTGCTGCCGCTGTCGAACAAAAAGCGTAGTAAAAACGTCTTGAAGAACCGGCTGGCCCCGTCGCTGGCAAAAACCCGGCTTAAAAATTCCATGTTGTAGGAAGCGGCCCTGCTTTTGCTTTTGGACTTAAAATTGGGCACGTAGTACTGGTGTAGCGGCGGCATCCGTTGCTCATCCCGAGGAGACAGCAGGGCTGTCGGTTTCGGTTTTCTGTTGTCGAATGCTCTTTGAGCCATCTTCTGAGACATGGTCAAATTCAAACACTCCACACCGTACATAATAAGGTTGTCATTATGACATAATTTTGCAAAAACTGTTCCCGAATCTCAACACTGTTTCAAAATATTTTTTAAGGGCGTCATTTCCCGGCCAATAACAGGTTCGGCAACAGGTTTTGATGAGACTGACCATCGAGAAAAAGATTTAGAAGAAAAACGTTTAAAAAGAAAAACCTGAAAATGGAATGGGCAAAACCGGGAGGGAGGAATGTATGAAATATCCGGCTTTTGTGGCGCTTTTAGCGATCTGGCTCGTTTTGGGTGCGCCGGCATTTGCGGACCTGTTACCGGCGGGCACCCCGGTGCAGGTTGCTATTGAGGGGCCCATCGACGCGGACAGGGTGAAAATCGGCCAAACCGTATCCGCTCATGTGGTAATTCCAGTGAAATATCAGGATCGGATTGTGTTTCCGGTCGGCACTCTAGTCAAGGGCGAGGTGACGCACCGTAAAAACAATTCCATTGCGGGGGTTCCGGGGGCTATTGAACTGGGCAACTTCAAAATCACCGCGCCCGATGGGGGCATTGTACCACTGAGCGGCACCATCCAGCGGCAGGGAGACAGTCGAACTGCAATTTCATTGGCGACTGGGTACTTTCTGATATTTCCCATTCTGATGAAAGGGCAGGACGGCATTGTGGAAAACGGGGCGGAAACCACCATGTTCACCTTGCAGGAATGGGAAGCTCGCTAGATTGCCGGGTCGAAATCTGCTGAAACCAAAGAGAGCGCCGGTTCATTCAGCGCTCTCTTTTAAAATAGATTGGTTTAAGACTATACAAGTTGGGGGGTAGGCGCCTTGCCGGCGCTTAACATGCGGTCAATTTTCTGGAAGACCTCATGGTTCAGTGCAATGGTCAGGTGATCGATGTCCGGATCGTCAATAATCAGGTTGTTCACCCGGCAAGAGCCATCGGTTGCGGCTTCCAGTATGCCTTTGCGGAAGTGAACCATGAAATCCCAAATGGTAATCAGGCTATGGTAAGCTACTTCCGTGGAATTGCGCACCACGTTAAGGTTCCAGTTGATAAGTTCGTCAAATACCTTGGGAACGGGCTTGTTCGGGTTCCGGGGAATCCAGATGTTTTTTAGCTGCTGTACGCCTTCCGCGCCCATAAAGCCGGTTCCCAGCGACACCAGGTTCTCAATGGGGCTGTTTCCCGCTTTCTGGCCCAGGGTTTCCAACCAGTAATGGGCAATCACGCCGCCCAGGCAGTGACCGATGACATTAATTTTGGACACGTCGCATTGCTGCTTCAGGAAGCTGACTTCCTCTTCCAGCTTGGCGGCGGCGGTGGCTACATCGGCCAAGCCGTTGTCCGGCAACGCCATAACCGATACATTATAGCCTTTCTCGGTGAAGTAGCCGTACATTTCCCGGAAAAAGACCGGTGGCGTATTCAGGCCGGGCACAATCAACAGGGGAAGTTTCTGGGTATCCTTGTATAGTGGTTCCTGCAAGCGGGGAAGTTCCGTTACCGCAAAACATCCTTGCCGCTGGAGGGCGTAATAGTCCTGGCGGGCCTGCTTGCTGACCTTGGTCATGCGCCGGATGGCGTTGAGATAGGTCATCATAAAGGCGGTTAGGTTATCGATCCGGCGGCGCTGGGCCGGACTGATGAAGTCACTGTTGAAATAATCCTGGATATTCCGGATTTCCAGCTCGGTCAGCCGCCGTTGAATCGGATTCAGCTTGATCAGAGCGGCAGCCAGCATGCTTCCCATGGTGGAATACATCCAGGGAATCGGCTTATGTTTGAATGCGGTCGATTTGGAATTCAAGAAACTTTCCCCGTCTGTTTGCTGACAAACTTGACGACACAAATCTCAGGGTACGAATTTTTTTTCATAATACCACTTTCCGGCTCCACTTAAGCAGAACGCATGACATCTTTCCACTCACTTACATTAGATGACGCAGAGTTTTCTATAAAGTTTAACGATTTTCGCTGTCAGATCCAAATTCCTTAAATCAAGAGTATATCGATGGAATGCCATAGGTGCATGAAGTTTGCATTCCTGCTGGGGGCCTTGGAATCAACCGGCTGAAAAGGCTTAATGCCGCTCGTAGATAAACCAGTCGTGTGTCCGGGTCATTCGTGGAAATTGACTTTGCAGGTATTCTTTCGCCTGTTGCAGGCCGCGCTCGTTATTGGCCCGGTAGCGGAAAAGCCAGACGCGCTGGTAAGCGGACAACAGAGAGGGCGCAGGCAATGGCACCGCTTGCCCCTGATGCTGGTTAATCCAGTAGAACATTGGCTGTTCAGGGTGCTGCCGCCGCAGGTAATAGCCGGCAGTCAGCGCGGCGCCCCAAGGCCCGTTTACGAAGACCAGATCCGTGGGGCGGGCTTGATGGGTCATCCACTGAAATTTGCCCCGAATGTCCTTGTCCTTGTTGTGTTCATCCCGGAACGGCGAGGGATAGGCCACCAGCGCCACCGCCAGCAGCCCCATGATTGGTAAAATCAATGCCGGATTCAGCAGTTTGCTTATCATGTTGGCTAGCAAATGCTTGCTATTGGCCAGCCAGGGCCGTCGCTTGATGAGATAATCCAGCGACAATCCCACCCACAGGCACATGGCGGGGGAGATTAGCATTGCATACCGGTCAATGACCGAGGTATGGGTATGCTTTAGGAAATCATAACCGATTTGAAGCAGCAGCGGCGTGAAGATCCAGCACAGCAGAAAACCTTCCCGCTGGAATGAACTGTTTTTTGCGGCGCTGTTGCCGGGTTTAAACAAATACAGCAAAAACAGCAGCACCGTAAAAGGTAAATAAAACACGCGTTCCCAGGGATTATCGCCGGCAACCACAATCAGTGGCTGCCAGATAACGGCCGTGGCGTAACGGGACCAATCCATCAGCCCCTTGGCGAAGTGATATTCGTCGTTCACGCCTTGTTGTTGGATTTGATAAACAGGCGCCCACCAGCAGGCAATGCCGATGACGGCGATAAGGGCAAACCCCAGGTAGAGAAACCGCTTTTTATTCCGGTTTTTAAGGAGCCATAGCCCGGCATACAATGCCTGAAAGCCCAGGAAAAAAACGAACATGTAATGGCTGAGCAGCCCCCCGGAAACACAGACGGCGTATAGCAGGCTCCAGGGCAACGGACGCTTGGCGTACAGGGTTTTCCAGAAGGCCAGCCCGGTCCAGGCGGCCCAAAACAGGCTGAGCGCATACATACGGCCTTCCTGCCCGTAATAAAGCTGAAAGGGGACCAGCGCGGCCACCAGCATGCTCAACAGTCCGGCTCGCTGCCCCCCGCCCAGCGCTTTGCCCAGCCAATATACGGGAATCAGCATAAGCGTAGAGCATACGGCGGAAAAGCTGCGCAGTCCGATGGCGTTATTGCCGAAGGCCCCTAGCCATGGATTGAGCAGCAGGTAATACAACGGCATGTGCACGTTAATTTTCAACGCTTCCAGCAGCGCAGGCCAATTCATGGGTTGCCAGGCCAGATACTGCCGGTAAAAATCGCCGCCGGTCATTACCTGGGCCGGAAGATGGTGCGGGGTTACATGCACGTTGGCTACCATCAGCGAGTAAATCTCGTCAATCCACAACGTGGTGGCATCCAGATTGCACAGGCGAAGCGCCAGGGCCAACAGTAGTATCAGCCCTACGCAGGCCCATTCCCGCCGGAGGAGTTTTTCCATCAGGACAGGCAGGGTCATCGGGCGGTTATTCCGTAAAGATACATGCTGCGAATCATAGCACTATTCTATGCCGACCGTGTATGTGGGGCTGCGGTTTTCCCAGGGGTTCGCCGTACGCAAAAGAAAAAGGGGTTTACATTGCTGCAAGCCCCTGTGAATCAAAGATATTGGGATTATTGGGTTTATGGTGAAGTCTGTGAGACGGCCTTGGTGCCGCCGGATATGGATAATTCAGTTTTTTTAATGTTGCTGAACTGTTGAAGCGTACGCTCGATTTGTTTTTTCAACCGCTCGGACGCTTGCGGTGTTTTGAACTCAAAGCCTTCTGGAGCGTCGATTACCACCGAAGCCACGCCATCCTTGGAAATTTGCACCTGCGCCAGATTCAGCTTGCCCACTTCGTCATCCACGAAATAGCCATGTTTGCGCTCCGTTTCGTTTGGGCCGGAAAGCAGGGCTTGTATGGCTTTTTTCGGAATGTCCGGCCCCTTGAAATACCGCATGGCCGGATTGCCGATCATGGTGTCGGGTTCGCTGGACAGATTATCCAGGTTGGAAAAATACAGGCCCACCACCTGCTGGTTCTGGGAACGGGCTCGCCGGATGGAAGAGGGGCGGCGCAGTCTGGCAACGGGTTTTGCCAGAACCGGAGGGGCCATCTGCTCCTTTTTGGGCTCGTTGGAAATAATGTCTTCCGATAATTCATGCAGCCAGTTCAGTTGACCCTCAGGCGCCGGTTTAAGCTGCAATGTGGGTGTGCTGGCCGGTTTCGCCATGTCGACAGGCTCTGCGGCAACCGGTTCAGCGTTTGGAACTGGCTTTGCTGTTGGAATGGGCTCCGTTTTTGCAACAGGTTCTGCTATTGTCACGGGCTGCGCCAAGGCGACAGGTTCCGCCGGTGGCTGGGTCCTGAAGTCCGGGTTGTTCAACTTGGCCAGCACCGTGGCTACATCCGCGCGGCTGGCGTATACGGTGGGCCACAAGGTTTGGGAAGGCAGGTCATCCGTGGCCAACCCTGCTTGAATCGCGGTGGTCAAGGGCACTTTCGCCCAACTCGGAATCTGGTAGGCATCCCGGTATCGGCTCAATAAAGTGTCCGATTCGGACAGTTCAAGCGGAGTGGTCTGGCCCAGTTTGGCCATGACGGTATACACTTCCGCGCGGGTAATGCGGCGGTTGGGCCGAAAGGTTTTACCGGGATAACCTTTGAGCCAGCCTCGGCGGTTCACGGAGGCAATGGCGCCGGATGCCCAATGCCGTTTTTTTACATCCTTGAATCCCGTTTTGGGAACCGGCGTTATGGACAGATGCTGGCTTTTCGCCAGCATGACCGCAAATTCCGCCCGAGTGACCGGCTTGTAAGGGCGAAACGTCTGATCGGGATAACCGCTGATCACCTGCCGCTCGGCCAGATAATTAATATATTTCGCCGATGGGCTAATTGCCGGGATATCGGTATACTCAGCCTGTGCAGCAGGCACAGCGCCCAGCAGAAACAGTCCTGTCATTCCCAATGTCATGCCAGCATGTACTATGCGGAAGACTACTTGGGAAGTGAGGCGATTCATGCGCCTTTCAGGATTGTTAAATTGCGAAAGTGAACTCAACTCAATCTCCAGAGGAAAAACTCAACTATAACTTACAAAGAGAACAGGTCCAGCTCAATTACCCAGTTGGGCAACGGTGGAATGTATATCCGAACGGTGTTTGCGGACACGTTTAACCCACAGCCCACGGCGTTTACAGGAACCTGGGAGCAACAGGCAACCGATTAATTGACGTGACGGGTGATTTTTTTAATCGCCATTTCCGCACGCTTGTTAATGGCCGGATCGTTCTGTGTTCTGGCCCATTTCAGGGTGTCCAGCACATCCTCCGGGCCGAAGCCGATTTCACCCAATGCCCAGATGGACAGCGCGATCAGTTCCGTATTTTTATCGTTGCGAATGACTTGTACCAGGCTGGGAACCGCTTCGGTATAGCGCAATGTTCCCAACTGCCAGGCGGCGATGCACCGGGCATCCTCGGCTTTGCTGGTGTTCAGCAGATTGATCAGGTGGGGAACCACTGGCCTGCCAATCCGTCCTAACGCTTCGGCGGCGCTGGCGAATACCGCGTTATCCTCGTCCTTCAACGCGTCCAGCAGGACAGGTACGCTCTCTTCACGGCCCAAAATACCTAATGCCTGAACCGAATAATTTTTAATGGTCGCATTTTCACTGGACGCCATTTTCTTTAAGATATCAAAAGCCCGATCCCCGCCCAGTTTGCCCAAGGCCAGGGCCGCGCCGCTTCGAACATCCGCCTCCTCCTGCGGGTCGTTCAAAATTTCTTCCAGTACCGGCAGGCAAATCGGCTCGAATTTTTCCACCATATAGAGAATTGCGCTGAGTCGACTGGAAGAGGGATACTCTTTTTGTCTTACAATATTAATAGCTGTTTCGAGTGGCGTAACATCATCCCGCATAAATAACCTTCTGTCTGTGGCGATACCCCGATGACTTTAATACGAAAACCAAACTTGCAATTGAAAACACTGCTCAGGCTCGGTCCGAAAAAATTTAGTTTTTCTATTTTAATACTTTCATTATTCTCTTTTCAACTCTCCTCCCAGCTTTTGACGCCTGCCAATGCCGCTCAAAAGCTGCCCGTGCTGCAATTGGATGGGTTGAAAGGCAAACCTCTGCAATCCGTGCTGAAATCGGTTGAGGCATCCGGCTATGCCCCCCGGGCCATTCGGGAAGCCGACTTTCTGTTTAACGTGACCCCGGCCAACTACCGGTACGTTCTGCTGCCGTTGGGCGCGCATATTAGCGATGATGCGCTGGCCATGCTAAACCATTACCTGAATGCGGGCGGCCAATTGATTCTGATTCCCTCCCAGGAAGCGCCGGACGCCTCCGTGTACCGGTTGTATCAGATGATTGGCTTGCCGGTTGCGGGAACCGGACATTTACAGGAGCCTGCCCATCTGAAATGGAAAGGGCTGGCCTTGCCATCGGAAGAGCAATTGCCTGCTGATAGCCGTATTTTGGTGGTTTTGCCGGGGGTAAACACCTCCGTGTTGGCGACCTGGGGTAGCGACAGCCCGGCTATCGTGACCACGCCCAAAGGCGCGGTGCTGAACTGGCAATGGGGACGGCAGCTTTCACCCACACTGAATACCATTGCGCTGTCTAAAGTCATGCCGCTGGCCAAGCCGGAATCCTTTATTCTGTTGCAACAAAAGGAAGAGGAAAGCGCCTCGCCTGAGAATACCCGGCCAACCAGCTTGCCTAATGCCAGAATGCTGAACCCGTCTTATGCGCCCAACCCCCGGATTTATGCTGCGGGTAAAGCCTTAATTGCCTTGCCTGCCCGTCCGGGTAACCCCGGTGAG
Source organism: Vampirovibrio sp. (assembly GCA_021323475.1). Classification (GTDB taxonomy): domain Bacteria; phylum Cyanobacteriota; class Vampirovibrionia; order Vampirovibrionales; family Vampirovibrionaceae; genus Vampirovibrio. The sequence continues at coordinate 17,733 of JAJQJM010000031.1, read as the reverse complement.
CCGGTAAACGAGGCTTACTCAGAATCCAATTCTCAAAGAACGGCTGAGACATCTGCCGGGAAAGCGGCTGGAGTCTCTCAATCCAGGCCTCAAGCTGCGTTTCAATCGACAACGGCTAAACCGGCTTCAGTTCCCGGCTCGACTGTGATGGTGCCCACGGCTTCAAAGCAGGGTGCCTCAAAGTCAGGAAGTGGAATGGCCGCGAAAAAGCCTGTTACGGCAGCGGCAGACCCGGAAGACGAGGTATTGAACAACATTCTAGGCACTCCGGCGCCTCCGTCATCCGGAGACAAGAAGGACATTCCCGCGCCCAACCCGGATGATCCCTTGCTGAAGGACAAACTGGATTCCGTCATCCAGGCGGAAGGCGAGACCCAGGACGCAAAGACGACTGAAAAGAAACAGAAGCACTTCAGTTTTCTCGAGCCCGGTGCGGAAGAGGTGCTGGCCCCCGATTTCGATTACGGCGTTTATTCCATGAACCTGCGGGTGCTGGACAATTATAAACGCCGCATTCAGGACGCCATTGAAACTGCCCGGCAACTGTCGATGGATGTGCCGGAAGATAAGATTCAGACTTTGTTGAAAGAAGGACAGCTTCATAAACGGAAATTCGAGTCCCTCTATTTGTCCGGGCAAACCCAACTGGGGCTGGATGAGTATGCCCTGGCCCGCAAGTCCGTATTGCAGGCCCTGGGCTTGGCGACTCCGTCTCCCAAGGTGGAAGGCCGGGCCATTTGGCTGGATCGCTCCACCATTATCGATTCCCGTAGCCCGGCGGAGCTGAAAAAGCGCATGCAAAAGCTGCATCAGGCCGGCATTAACATTGTTTACTTCGAGACGTTGAACGCCGGATTCCCGATTTACCCCAGCACCCTCATTAAGAATAATCCGATGGTGCAAGGCTGGGATCCCCTGAAAACCGCCATTGAAGAAGGACACCGGCTGGGCATGGAAGTACATGCCTGGGTATGGGCCTTTGCGGTGGGCAACCGTCGGCATAACCCACTGGTGAACCAGCCGGACGACTATCCGGGTCCCATCCTGTCGGATACCGGGCTGATGAGTGAAGCCCTGCGCAACCGGGACGGCGGCCTTTCCGTGGACGGTCGCCAGCATGAATTCTGGCTGAGCCCGGCCAGCGCCAGAGGACGTGAACTTCTGCTGAGTATTTACCGGGAAATCGTCAGTAAGTACGACGTGGACGGTCTGCAACTGGATTATATCCGCTACCCGTTCCAGACCTCCAGCACCCGTATGGGCTTTGAGCCGGTCGGGCGGGAGCATTTCTACCGATCTACCGGCGCATCGCTGGACAATTTGGACGATTACACCAGCCGGTTGTGGATTGCCTGGAAAACGTATCAGGTTAGCTCGTTCGTGCAGCAGGTGTCCCAAATGTTGCGCGGTATCAAGCCCAATATCAAGATTTCCGCCGCTGTGTTCCCCATGCGCCGCGAATCCCGCATCGTGACCATTCAGCAGGACTGGGAAACCTGGGTGGACAACGGCTGGGTGGATACTCTCAGTCCCATGTCCTATACCTCAGATCCAGAGCGCCTGCAGGGCATGTTCGAATACGTGCAGTCCTCTCCCAAGAAGCATCCGCTGATTTATCCCGGTATTGCCCTGCATCGCCTGGACGGTGGCCAACTGGTGCTGCAACTGGAAGCCATCCGGCAGAAAGGCAGCCTGGGCTCTACCCTGTTTGCGGGCGCGCATCTGGATAACGAGAAAATCGAAACCCTGGCCAATGGGCCGTATAAAGAGCAAGGCAGCATGCCGCCCCACAAGGATGTGGTGAAGTCCCTGGAAACCATTCTGGCGGATTACCAGCAGAAGTTTGCGATTCTGAAGAGCAAGAATGCCCTGCCCAAGTTGTCCCCGGACCAAATCGCTGCGATTGAGGCCACCCTGGCTCAGGTGGATCTGGCGTTGAAAGGCATTGGACCGGTGCATACCTTGACGGCCATTCCGCCGTTCAAACTGCAACAGGTACAAGCCCAGTTGAAAACGCTTCAACTGAATACCCAGGCATGGAGCGAGGCCGATAAGGCTGACCATCCCTTCCGGGCGCAGTATTTTCAGAACAATATGCTGCTGATGAGCGAATTGCTGGGTTACCTGATGGATCGGGTGAATGGAACCGCCACCGCTTTTACAGCACCGGGTAAGCCGCCCGTTTCGACAACGGGCACAGCGGTAAACCCTGCCCCGAACACGCAACCCGCCGCCCATACGAATGGAAATACCAAGCCGACCACCGGCTCGGTTTCCACGGGAAAACCAACCGCCATGACCAATTAGTCCCCAACTCACTGGACGGCAAAAACCATCGAATATCTCTTCTAAAATCTCTAAAACAAAACCGGGAGGCCAAGCAGCCTCCCGGTTTTTTAATGGAATGCGCCGAATGCTAGTTAGGCAGAACGCTGGCCAGGGTTTCACCCATTTTGGCGGGGTTGGCAACCACTGTAATGCCGGCGGCTTCCAACACTTTCATTTTCTCGGCGGCGGTGCCGTGCCCACCGGAGATAATCGCTCCCGCATGGCCCATCCGCTTGCCGGGAGGGGCGGTTTGTCCGGCGATGAAGCACACGATCGGTTTGGTTACGTGCTGTTTGGCGAACTCGGCGGCTTCTTCCTCAGCGGAACCACCAATTTCCCCGATCATCATGATGGCCTTGGTTTCCGGGTCAGCCTGGAACAAGGTCAATGCGTCGATAAAGTTGGTGCCGTTGATGGGGTCGCCACCGATGCCGATGCAGGTGGATTGCCCGATGCCGCGCTGGGTGAGCTGATCCACCGCTTCATAGGTCAACGTGCCGGAGCGGGATACCACACCCACCGGGCCTTTTTTGTGGATGGGGCCGGGCATAATGCCGATTTTCGCCAGTTCCGGGGAAATGACGCCGGGGCAGTTGGGGCCAATCAGCCGGGTTTCCGGGTAATCACGCAAGAATTGTTTCACCCGCATCATGTCGTTCACCGGAACGCCTTCGGTAATGCAGATGACCAGCTCAATACCGGCGGCGGTGGCTTCCATAATCGCGTCTGCGGCGAATGGCGGTGGCACGAAAATCATGGTGGCGTTGGCGCCGGTTTTTTCACGCGCTTCCAATACCGTGTTGAACACCGGAATTTGCTGGCCCGCGATATCCACGCTGGTGCCGCCTTTGCCGGGGGTCACGCCGCCCACCACGTTGGTGCCGTACTTCAGGCACCCTTCCGCATGGAAAGACCCTTCCTTACCCGTAATCCCCTGAACCAGGAGCTTCGTATTCTTATCAACAAGAACAGCCATGAGTTCCTCTACTTTCTATAGGTGTAATCAACTTTAATACAAGAGTCTTTTTCACACGTAATGTGCTTTTGCTTTTCCGCAACCGTTCTTTCCGTCTCTGGATCTGGCGTGTTTGCCATTGAGTCAATTTGTTTGCACAAATGCTGACGCAGCACTTCCTCAATGGTCCCGGTTTGCGGAACTACATAGCGGGGAGTATCAAAATATGTTTTTTCTACTTGTTTGCCTGCGGTGTCATAGGCAAATATAGCCAGGGTTGACTGTTTATCGGTTCTACAATTAGTGACTTGATGTTGAATACGTGAAGTCACTTTCTGACCATTGATTATGGTAAATGGAATAAAATTTTCCAGCGTGGCATAGGAAAGCCAGTCATTTTGTTTTCTTTCAAGACCTGCCTGGTCGTAAAAAATCCGGACTGTTTTATTTTCCTGTTTGCTTTCGGCAAAGGCATGCCATACGGGGTTATCGTTAGAATGTACAAAACCCACGTAATTGGCGCTGTGGGCTTCATTTTGAGTATTTTTGGGCTTAGGTTGAGTTGAAGCCTTTTGTGCTGCAAATGCTTGTTTTGCCATGCCACAATTTATTTTTGTAAATTGGAAGGAGGGCGCATTGGGAGAAGATGTTCGAGGAAGGGGAGTGGAAAGCCTTTTTTGCACAACGATTTCATGATTTGGGCCATACATAGTCACCGAAACTGGAATGTCCGTAGTGGTTTCACAATTTAAGGCATCCACTGAGTCAACCAAGCTTACTTTACCGTGACTGGTAACTTGACTAGTCGCAGGCTTATAGACCTCTTTTGTATGAACGGCAATCCACGGATTCTCCAATTCCTGAAAATTATTCGTATCAATATACAGTGATACAGTCGATTGAGTTCCTCTTGGGCCGTTTGAACCTTCCGCTAACAACTGCCAATTCGCAGGTTTTAGATGCAAATTGACGGATTTAAGCACGCTTTGTGGGTCTGCTAAAACTTGGCTAGCAAGTAATAACAGACCCATTACAGCGCTTGAAATGGCTATTTGCCGCATGTTTTATCCGACGGGCTGGGTTTGCTTCAGGAAGCTGGCGACTTTTTCGGCGCCTTCTTCCATGGTTTCCGCCACGGCGTATTGAATGCCGGATTCCGCTAAGATTTGCTTACCCTGCTCCACGTTGGTGCCTTTCATACGAATGACCAGGGGCAGGCGCATTTCCAGCTTGCGGGCCGCTTTTACCACGCCTTCGGCCAGTTTGTCGCAACGCAGAATGCCGCCGAAAATGTTGATGAACACCACTTCCACGCTCTCATCGGAGAGCAGAATGCGGAAGGCGTTTTCCAGGGCTTCATCCGTGGCGCTGCCGCCTACATCCAGGAAGTTGGCCGGAGCCGCGCCGTACAGCTTGATGATGTCCATGGTGGCCATTGCCAGACCGGCGCCGTTCACCATGCAGCCCACGTTGCCTTCCAGCTTGATGTAGTTCAGGTTGTAGCGGGAAGCTTCCACTTCCAGCGGGTCTTCCTCGTCCAAATCGCGGTAGGTGGCGATTTCCGGGTGACGGAACAGGGCGTTGGAATCGAAATTTACCTTACCGTCCAGCGCAAAGACGCGTTTGTCTTTGGTGACGACCAGCGGGTTGATTTCCACCAAGGCGCAATCGGCCTCGATGAAGAACTTGTACAGGTTGCTGATCAGTTGCAGCGCGTCTTTCATGCCCTCTTTGGGGATGTTCAGCGCGTAGGCGATTTTGCGGGCCTGGTACGGTTGCAGGCCAATCACCGGGTGGACGTGTTCCTTGATGATGCGCTCCGGGGTTTTCTCGGCGACTTCCTCAATGTCCATACCGCCGTCCTGGCTGGCCATAATGACGGGGCGGGAGGTGGCCCGGTCCAGCACGATGCTGATATACAGCTCGCGCTCGATAGAGGACGCCTCTTCCACCAGCACGGATTTGACTTTTTTGCCTTCCGGGCCGGTCTGGTGGGTCACCAGTTGCATGCCGATGATTTGCTTGGCGGCTTCGCGCACGCCATCCAGCGAATCCACCACTTTGACGCCGCCGCCCTTGCCGCGACCGCCCGCATGGATTTGGGCTTTCACCACATAGCGGTTGTCCGGGGTCTTCAGGATTTGGGCGGCCTGCACCGCTTCTTCCGGGGTGAAGGCAACCTGCCCGTGCGGAACCGGGATACCGTACTTGCGAAACAGTTCTTTGGCTTGATACTCGTGGATTTTCATCGCTGAGAAACCTCTATCTATAACTAATGAAAAGTCTGGCTGAGCGGCGGTTTTATCCGTGCCGCCGCTGCGATTGGGGAGAGATGACCGGTTTAGTTTTTGGATTCCTCTTCGGAATCATCATCTTTCATTTGGCCGATGAAATCGCCGAGATCGATACTGACTTCGGAATCGTCGTCGTCCATGTTCTCGATAAACGCCACTACGCGCTCGAACTCTTCCTCGTCTTCAATCGCTTCATATACTTCCTGGCCGTCTTCGTAGGAAATTTTCATGACGACCACTTCTTCCTCTTCATCCGATTCTTTGGATGCTTCGGATTCTTCCTGTTCGCCGCTGCCCTTGTAGATCAGCAATGCGTATTCCTGGCCTTCCACTTCCAGTTCGCTGACTTTTTCGAAAATATGGACCTGTCCCTCTTCATCGGTGGTTTCGATGATATCGGTTTCATTGTAGTAGCCGTTATCGCTACGCCCGTTTTCCATCATTGGTGCTAATCCTTGTGGCAATTTTGAACACAGGGAAGTTTAACATAAAAGCCGCCGAAAAGAGGCGTTTCTCCCCCTAAAGGCAGAGTTGGCAGCGGACAATTGCGTGACGAATTGCCCGATTCGGCATTTTGGGGCGCGTTACCGGCAATTCCATCCGCTGACTAAGCAAAAAAGAGCCGGAAGGCTCTTTTTTCTTTGTTAAGGCTCCGGAATAACCTGCCGTTATGCCGGAATGGAGGAGTGATTCGTCATTTGATTGGCCAGCGCCGATGCTCCGGTCGCTGCGACAGCGCCGCCCGCGAACGGACAGATGGCGCTGGCCAATGTCATGCCTCCTCCGAAACCCATAATGCCGGAGCTGTTTTGGGTGACCATATTGCCCAGATCCTGAAACGCCAGTCGCGCTCCCTGGCCAATGTTCTGAAAAATCTGCTGCGGAGTCCGACGAATCCCGGAGACAGCCTGCAAGTTCTGAGGCGGCATCATCTGCTGCACGGGGAAGCCGGAGCCAACGCCCATGCTGGTGGGCCTATTGATGGCAGGCCGCCCAAAGCCGCTCAGCGTATTCATGAAGCCTCCCGCCAATTGATTGCCGAAGCCGCTCAGGCCGTTCATCATCTGGCTGCCGAAATTGTTCACGTTCGTAATGATCGGCGAGAACATGGCGCCCACGTTAAAGCCGGTCATGGGCGCATTAATCGGGTTTGCGCGCAAGGCGTCGCTGGGATTTGGCAGGGTCAGCACCGGCTGGTTGAATCCCCAGCCGGTTTGCTGCTGGGATGCGTTGACCTGCGGGCTGGGCATTGGGGAAATCATCCTGCCCATGGCAGGGTTAAAGCCGTTAATCATCATAGGGAAATCTCTCCTGAAGGGTAAAGTGAGAGTAAAACCTGATTTGCCTTTATTGACGCGCTTTGACTGTTGCGCTGTCCAGGCAGCCCTAGAATCGATAGCAATTCGGGCACAAATTCAAATCGTGGGGAAGGGAAGTGTGATTTATATATTAATTAAAACAAATTAAAATATAAAATTGCTATTTTGTATATCCTTTTTTCATATCGAAAGCAAACATGCCGATTGACGGGTGTTCTTTTCTGTGAGCATTCTGAACCAACCCTGTTCATCCCTGAAACAACAAAGTATCATTCATGATGTTACAGCCTGCCTCCGCCAAGCTAACGGCCCAGTCCCCAAAACACCGTCAAAAACATCCGGTAAAGCCAGCCCCAACTGCTAATTTGTCTCTCGTACCCCGCTTCGGCGATGGGAATTCGGATACGTTGAGCCTGAGGGTGAAAGCGACGCCGGATTCCGAAGTGTCGAATACCTTCCTGACAAAAATCAATGAAGGGCTAAAATCAGTGCCTGAGGTGGTTTTGAAATCTTTAAATGCTGCCAATTGGAACGTGCAGGTTTCCAAATTCCTGACGGATGCCTTGCCCGACATGAAAGGCATGCGCCCTCGCGGTGGGGATGAGTGGATTACGGCGGAGCATCGAAGTGGGGTGACCATAGCGCCCATAATTTATTTATCGGAATATCAGTGGTGTATGCCCCCGAAAGAGCCGTCGAAACTGACAAATTCTAAGCTGTTTCCGGCGCTTAGAAAGGTGAAGCCTCCGGTAGAGTCACCTTTCGGGTATTTATGTCGCAAAGTCGCGCCGGACAGAACCCTGCGTCATGAGCTGGGGCATGCGTTGGAAATTTTGCTGAGACGCATTGCGGATACTCCGGAATTTATAGAAGCCTATGAGCGCGACCTGGAAACCATGAGCCCGCAAGAGCGGCAGGAAGTCTACTACTTCCTTCAACCCGACGCCAATGGAAAACCGACCCAGGGCGGCCGCCGGGAAGCAATCGCGGAAGCCTTCGCCAGCCTGTGGGGCGGTGGCTGCAACGATACCAGGCATTTCACGGGGATGTTCCCCAACGTCATGGAGTTTGCCAAAGCGCAGGTGGAGCAACTGGAGCAGCGTAACGGGCGTCTGCCGTCCGCCTGGGATAAAGGCCCGCCTGTACTGAGGCCGTAAGTTAGATAGCCTGCGGTAAATCGGACGTAATAAGGGCCGCATCGTCCTCGTTGACTTGCCCGGCAAGGCCAAACAGCCAGAAGGGCACATCGTCCAGTCGGTACACGGTTTGCACGGCGGGCAGGCTGCGCTGAATAATTTTACCGTAGCCTTTCTGGCGGATGCGCGGGTCCAGAATGGCTACCAGTCCTTTGTCGTCTCCGGCGCGAATTAACCGGCCAAAGCCCTGCTTCAGCTTAATCACCGCCTGAGGCAGTACGTACTGCCCGAACCAGTCTTCCCCCCTGGCTTTGATGTAGTCCACCACCGCCTGATTCACCGGATCGTTGGGCGGGGAAAAGGGAATCTTGTCCATAATTACACAGCTCAGAGAATCACCGGGCACGTCAATGCCCTCCCAAAAGGTGGCCGTGGCGAAAATAACGCTGTTGGGCGTTTCCTTGAACCACTCAATTAGCCGGTTCCGGGGCATATCGCCCTGCACTTTGCAGGGGAAGGGCAGCCGGGGAATCAGGGCGTGGCTGACCCGGTGCATGGCGGAATTGCTGGTGAACAGCACAAACGCCCGCCCTTGCGAGACATGCAGAATGTCCGCAATTTCCTCGGTAATGGCGATATTGTATTGGTCACTGTTGGGGTCGGGCAACGAGCTGGGCAGGTACAGCACACACTGATCCTCGTACCGGAAGGGGCTGGGCAGCACCAAATCATGGGCTTCCTCGCCGATGCCCAGATCCTTGCGCACAAACTCCAGCTTATGATTCACCGCCAGCGTGGCGCTGGTCAGCACCGCCGTTTTTTGCTGCCACAACTGGGTGCCCATCATTTCCGCAATGTTCAGCGGGGTTGATTTCAATTCGTAATAGAGGCGCTCCCGGTCCACCTCCACCCAGTTCACCCGGTGTTTCAGAAAGGGGTCTTCCTCCAGAAAGAACTCCCAGCGGGCAATCAGCCCTTGCAGTTGTTGCTTCAGCTTTTCCCGCTGCACCCGTGCCTTGTCCAGGTCGAGATCCGACTCAATCAAATCAGGGCGAATGATGGAGAGTTGCTTGACATCCATGCCCGCCAGCCATTGCTCCAGATCCTGCAACACCTGGATGTGCTTTTTAATGAGGTGCAGGAACAATTCATCCGGGTACAGGCGGAATACGGAATTTTCCGAGCGGAACAGCCATTCGAAAATCGCGGCTTCGGAATCGGCAATGAGGTGATGGAAATGCTCCGGCAAGGGTTGCAGCCGCCGGTGAATCTTTTGCAACAGCTTCTGGGTGGCGAATTTGCCGATGCGGATGGTAAAGGCGCTTAAGGCCCAATGCTTTAGCTGGTGCGCTTCATCGAATACCACTGTCTCATGCGGGGGAAGCAGGCTTTGGGAGGCCGATAAATCCTGTAAATATAAAGCATGGTTGGCAATCAGGATATCCGCATGATCCAGATCCTCCCGCGCCTTGCGGTAGGGGTTCTGATCGTAAAACCGGCAGCGGCGGCCCAGGCAATCCTCGGAATCGGAGCGCACTTCCTTCCATAATTCCTGCGGAATAGACAGTTCCAGATTCGCCAAGTCCCCGTCCCAGCCCCGGCTGAGTTCGCCTTTCAGGTAGTTGATGTGCAGCATCTCCGAAGAGTGCGGTTTGATTTGCCGTTCCAGTTCGGTCAGTTTCTGGATGCACAGGTAATTGCCCCGGCCTTTCACCAACCGGACTTCCAGTTTTTCCATGCCGGCGGCCTTGGCCAAAAAAGGAATGTCCTTTTCCATGAGCTGTTCCTGCAAGGCGATGGTGGCGGTAGAGATGACCACCGGCTTCTGCTTGCTGTCCCCGTGGCGGATTTTCTCGAACAGCGCCGGGATCAGGTAACCGAACGACTTGCCGGAACCCGTTCCAGCCTCAATCACCAGAGACTCTTTATCCGCAAAGCTTTTGGCCACCTGGCTGACCATCCGCTCCTGCGCTTCTCGGCGCTCGTAGCGGTTCAACTGCTTCAGGATTTCAAAGTAGGTATCCAGAATTTGCATGCAAAAACGGCTCTGGGGACTCTCTAACAAATGCTTGGGGGCAGAATCTTCGAGAGGACGGCAAATCAGCATTGCTGGTAGCTGTTTGTTATTTTTCTCGAAAAAATGTTCGCTTCATGTAGGATAGCATTTTCAAAAACGGATGTCTTTAAGGAATTCCGTTCAGCTCAACCGCAAGCGGAAGCAGCTGGGCTCCGGCGAATGGAGGATCTTGCAGCGACGCGGCCTTCCTCCCCCATGCGATGCGGGATACAATGAGGGTTGGGCTCTGTCTGGCCCTTGGCGAGTATTGAGAGTTGGGAGCGACCCCCGGCGGTTCATGATTAAAGCGCACCGCATTACAGCCGAGAACGTGGACGCGTTAGCGCCCTTGTATCAGCGTTTCTCGGAAAGCGCTAAGCCCGACTACCACTGGAGTTATGATCCGGTGGACTTTGAGCCGTTTAAAAAGTCCATTGCCGCTAAAATTTTGCAGGGCTACTGGGTGGAAGATACCTCCGTGGACAGGCCAGTGGGCCTGATGTTGTACCGACAGGAGGACCACCGGGCGCTGGAGATCAATGTCATCTACTCCGAGCTGGAGGATAAAAAGACCATTCTGGATCGGTTGATTCGGCTGTTTATTGCCGATATTCGGGACACCGAAGGCTGGGATGTGGTGAGCTACGCCATGCTGGGCAAGCAGGAGCATTTTATCCGCTCTATTTGCTGGTACGGCTTTAAGCCGGTGGGGCAGGCCATCCTGAATTTCGACTTTATGGACACCATTGCCTTGCAGATTCTGAAGCAGCAAAAGCTGGAACTGCCGGGACCTGAATACCAAATCGATACCTGGAAACCGGAATATGCCGGAGAGGTATCTCAAAGCGTGTTCGAGTCCTTTTCCAAGTCCTCGGACGCCAAGTGGGACCCTCGTTTCCGAACCTTGACGGGTACCCGAAAGGTGGTGGGTGCGCTGACTTACGGAATGATGGGCAAGTTTCTGCCCGCGTGTACGACCGTGGCATTGAAGGATGGCGTACCGGTGGGTTTTTGCTTCCTGGTGCAGGACGATGTGACCTCCGGCAATATTCCGCTGATTGGCGTTCGCCCTTCCGAGACGGGCAAAGGGCTGGGTAACCTGCTGCTGCAAGCCTGCATTGAGCGCTGCATTGACGACATGCTGGCCGGGAATAATTCCGTCCTCAAAATTACCACCACGATGGATACTGATAATATCGCCGCCATTAAAATGTACCGGCGCATGGGTTTCCGCGAAGAATACAACTACCCCCACGTGTACCTGACCCGCGAAAAGGCGCTGGCCTACCAACCGGGCAAATGGTGCTGATGCGCTGAGGAAAGGCTTTTTTAGTATGTCCAAATTCCAGGATTTGAGTCTACAAGTAAAAATCAGCCCCGAGACTTACATCAAGTTCGACGGGTCGGAGCAACTGGTGCTGAAAAACATCCACTCCGAGGAAGGCATCAGCATCAAGTACGACATCATGCTGATTTTGTATGAACTGGTGGACTGGCGCTCCGTAGGTGAGCTGATTGCGCCCTGGCCACCGGATGATCAGGAAAAAATTATTGAGCATCTGGGTATGCTGGAGTCCCAACATATTATTATGACCTCGGATGCGGAAAGCATGCCGCTGCCGGAAAGCGGTCTGTCCGCGCACCTGGGCAAGAACATCCACATTAATGTGGAAAACCACCACGCCATGCTGCGGGATTATATTCGTCTGGCGGCTTACCGCCGGGCCATCGAGCGGGCGGTTAAGCCCGACACGGTGGCGATGGATCTGGGGTGTGGCTCCGGTATTTTATCCTTTTTTACCGCCAAGGCCGGTGCTCAGAAAATTTACGCCATTGAGCGCCGCCCGGATATTATTCTGCTGGCCCAGGCGCTGGCGGAAGCCAACGGCATCGCGGAACAAATCGACTTTATTGAAGGCGCTTCCAGCCACGTCAGCGAGTCCCGTATTGATCCCAAGGCGGATTTGCTGGTGGCGGAAATTCTGGGCAACGGCATTCTGGAAGAGAACGTGCTGGAATTCACCATTGATGCCCGCCGTCGCTTTCTGAAGCCGGATGCCCGCATGATTCCGTTCCAGTTGGATATTTATATTTTCGCCTTTGATTCCGGCTTGGCCATGAGTCGGCAGGAAGAGGTGCATGAGCTGAATGACCTGTATGGGCTGGACTTCAGCCTGCTGGCCAAAGTGCTGTGCAACAAGGCTACCACCCGTATGGATCGGTACAACACCATGCTGAATAAAACCATGAGCGAGCCGGTTATGGTGAAATCCCTGGATTTCCGCATTCTGGAAGAAACCGTGTTTGCTAACCGGTTTGAACTGGAAGCACTGGAAGACGGGCAAATCACCAGTTTCTGCGGGTATTTCAAGGCGCACCTGGATGAGGACACCATCCTCACCAACTCCCCGTGGGCGCCCGCCACGCACTGGACCCAGTTGATATATACCCTGGCCGCGCCGTATCCGGTTAAGAAGAGCGACAAAGTAACAATGGAAATGATTTACGACGGCGCCCTGCGGGTGAATATCGCTACTGATCTTGGTGTTCATTGATTACATTCCTTTTTTAAAAGGCCAAACGTTTTAAAACTGTAAACAAACATTGCTTTATGGATTTGGCTGAGCAATCCCATTCCTTATTTTGTTTTTATATTTAAATATGTTGTTTAGAGTCATCTTTCTCTAAGCACGATCCGTTTGGCGAATGTTCCAGAGAAGAAGGAATCAATATATGGAGAGATGGACATGTCGATAGCTGGTGTTCCGCTTTCGTTGTGGCGTCAATTGGCCCAGGTGGCGGATGTAACGTTTACAGGGGCGGGCGGTCAGGCGCCCGTGATCACGGCAAGAGCCAATGCGCCCACAACCAATATCAATCCGTTTAATGTTGGGGGCGATGATTTTGTACTTTCCAACGCATTTGGATTCCCCCAGGCTAGCTTGCGGCCCAATGCGCTTGGCGATCCATTTTTCGGGTCCAGCGGTTCAAGTGGCCCATTCTCACTGTTGAACGGAGGACCGCAAGATTTGGGCGGCGGAGCCATCCCAGGCGCCGGTAACCGATTGTTTTCCACGTCGGGGCAAGGGGGCGCGGGCGCATCCAATGGGCCGCCGGGCTTGGCCAGAACCAACGGAGTACCGCCCGGTTTAGTTAATAAGGGCGGAATGCCGCCGGGGCAGGCCAAAAAAATGAACGCCGGAGGCAAGCCTAAAGGTGGGCAAGTAGGCCTGCAATAAGCTGACGCGATTCGGCAGGGCATGCGGTCGTAAATTTGCGCTTGCAAGATGAGCGAGCTTATGGCTTTTTGGCGGGCTTTTCCCTACAATACTCGATACGGATTGCCTTGAAGGCTTGGATGCGTTTGAGGGCAAACTTTAGAGAGCATGGAGGGAGGAACTTCCGTGGCAGTTTCAAATGCTGGAATTGGCCCTAAAAAAGGCTTTAATAAGGTCGTTGGCACCTATCAGGAGGCATTGGCCGGGTTTAAGGACAATATGACCGTGATGGTCGGTGGTTTTGGTCTGTGCGGCATTCCGGAAGGGCTGATTAAAACCGTCTGCGATATGGGCGTGAAGGGCCTGACCTGCATTTCCAACAATGCCGGGGTGGACGGTTTTGGCCTGGGCATGTGGCTGGAAAAGCGACAGATTAAAACCATGATTGCCTCTTACGTGGGAGAAAACGCCCTGTTTGAGCAGTTATTCTTGTCCGGTGAAATGCAGGTGATCCTGACTCCCCAAGGCACCCTGGCGGAAAAAATCCGGGCCGGTGGGGCGGGCATTCCCGCGTTTTTTACGGCTACCGGCTACGGGACCGTGGTGGCCGATGGCAAGGAAACCCGCGAGTACGACGGCCGTCAGTATGTGTTGGAACCGTCTTTGAAAGCGGATTTCTCCCTGATTCGCGCCTACAAGGCGGATACGATGGGCAACCTGATCTACCGGAAAACCGCCATGAACTTCAACCCCATGATGGCGACCGCCGGAAACATTACCGTGGCCGAGGTGGAAGAGATTGTGCAGCCCGGCGAACTGGACCCGGAATTCATCCACACACCGGGCATATACGTGGACCGGGTGATTCTGGGCAATTTCGAAAAACGCATTGAGCAACGCACCGTTCGCCCCAGCTAACCCGCTCGGGCAGTCGTGTATTCGCAGGAATTTGAGGTAATCATCATGGCTTTAAGCAGAGAACAAATCGCACAGCGCATTGCTCAGGAATTACGGGACGGCTATTACGTCAACCTGGGTATCGGCATTCCCACGCTGGTGGCCAATTATATCCCGGAAGGCATTGATGTCATGTTTCAGTCCGAAAACGGCCTGCTCGGCATGGGGCCATTCCCCACCGAGGCGGAATTGGACCCGGATCTGATCAACGCCGGTAAGCAAACCGTAACCGCCGTGACGGGGGCCTGTTACTTTTCCTCCTCCGAGAGCTTTGCCATGATTCGGGGCGGGCACGTGGATTTGACGGTTCTAGGCGCATTTGAGGTCGATCAGGCCGGAAACATCGCCTCCTGGATGATTCCCGGTAAGCTGGTGAAAGGCATGGGCGGCGCTATGGATCTGGTGGCCGGGGCGGAAAATATCATTGTGGCAATGGCGCATGCCAATAAGGCCGGTGAATCCAAAATCCTGAAGCAATGTACCTTGCCCCTGACCGGTGTGCAATGCGTTCGCAAAGTGGTTACGGATTTGGCCGTGCTGGAGTTGAAAGGCGGCCGGTTCCATCTGCTGGAACGCGCTCCCGGTGTGTCCGTGGAGGAGATTAAGAAATTGACCGAGGCTGATCTGGTGGTTGATGGCGATGTGCCCGAAATGAAGCTATAATTGGCTTTAATGCCGCTAGAACAAGCACAGCCGTTTTGTTTTAACGAAAAGTTACTAAAGGATTAGTACAAAGTCATTGATTTTTCGCTCTCAGTTTCACTATACTAAGATCCACGCGCACGTAAGCTGTGGCTTTTGAGCCTCCCTCACTGCAAAAGCGAACGCCTGACGGGTAGCTGGAGACGGTAACCGGAAGGGTTGCCGGGTCGGCTATTAAAGAAGGCAGCAAGCAACGTCAGAAGTGTCAATCATGTGCCGAGAATCGAACCAAGCACGAACGAGAGCGGTTTAATTTTCAGAGATATGGATGTTCGGAGGAAGACTGAAGGGATGGACTTGAAGCAGGGCGATCTGGAAAACATCATTCTCAACGCTCTTTGGGATCTGGAGAGTGACGGGAACGAGCGGATTTTCGTGGGCGATATCCAGGAAAAAATTAAATCCCCGAACAAGAAGTGGGCATACACTACGGTTAAAACCGTCTTGGATCGTCTGGTGGACAAAGAAATTGCCATCCGCGAAAAGGACGGCAAAAAATACCTGTACCGCTCCATTAAAAATCGGGATGATGCGGGTCTTGAAGCATTGAAAAAAGTGGTTCGCCAGTATTTCAAGAATGATGTAAACGAGCTTCTGGCTTGCCTGAATCGTTTGCAGACCCCTTACAAAATGATTGCCGAGCGCCGGAATATGGCCAAGCAACTGGATGAAACCCGCAAGGAACTGGCTTCCCGATAAAACCCGGTAAAAAGGGAATTTAATCAGCATTCGCATTTTGAACTGGTTTTTAATGCGTTTGAAAACTTGCGATTGTCATCCACTGCAATCATCAGCAAGTAGCAAAAAGCCGCCATTTATTTAAATCGGCGGCTTTTTATAGTTTAAAAATTTCTAAAATCTTATTTGTCAGAAAAAAGTTTTGCCAGACTTTCTTGATACGGAGGGCGAGCAATGCCTTTTTCAGTGATGATTCCAGCGATGTATTTTGCTGGTGTCACATCGAATGCCGGATTAAAGAAATTCACGCCTTTGGCGCACAACAGTTCGCCGTTCACGGTGGAAATCTCGTCCGAGCTGCGTTCCTCAATCGGAATCAAGTCGCCGGTTTCCATCGTTATATCAATTGTGGACAGCGGAGCAGCCACATAAAACGGAACGCCATGTGCATGGGCAATCAACGCCAGATTGTAGGTGCCGATTTTATTGGCCGTGTCACCGTTGGCGGTAATACGGTCGGCGCCAACCACTACCACGTCAACTTTCTTTGCCTGCATCAAGCTGCCGGACATGTTATCGGTCACCAATGTCACCGGAATGCCGTCTTCCACTAGTTCCCACGTGGTTAGCCGGGCGCCTTGCAAACGGGGGCGGGTTTCATCCGCAAACACCTGGATGGTGGCATCCTGTGCAAATGCTGAACGCACCACGCCTAGCGCGGTTCCGTAACCGCCGGTTGCCAGAGCGCCAGCGTTGCAATGGGTTAAAATACCAGCGCCTTGGGGAACAACCGCCGCACCATGCTTCCCAATGGATAAGCAGGCGTTAATATCTTCCTGATGGATCTGTCGGGCTTTTTCCGTCAAACGATCCAACAGTTCAGCCGGGATGGAAACCGGGCTTTGTAATACCTTTTCCATTTCCGCCAGCGCCCAGAAAAGATTCACCGCAGTTGGGCGGGTTTGTGCCAGCATCCGGGCATCCTGCCGTATTTTTTCTGTCATCTCATCCAGAGATAAGTCTGTGGCAAAGTAGGCCCGTGCGCTCAGCACCACGCCATAAGCGCCGGCAATACCGATGGCAGGCGCGCCACGAACCAGCATGGTTTCAATAGCATCCGCCATTTCCTGCGCGGTGCGAATCAGAATGTAGCTGACGGAAAGCGGTAGCGCTGTCTGATCCAACAGATTCACGCCTTCAGCGGTAAGCTCCAGAGCCTGAACTCTGGAGCTTAGTGAAGAATCGGGTAATGATTTTTCGATTGCGTTCATGTGCCTATTTCTTGGGTCTAAGGAAATCCGGCAAATCCAGCAACTTGCGGGCCGCTTCGCTCATGGAGCTGCTGGGGCGCGATTGCGGCGGTTTCCATGCCGGCGGTTCTTCCAACTTTGGCGGCAACAAAGAGCTGGGTGTTTGCGCACCGGGAATGGAGGGCGCAATCGGTTTTACGCCTGGCGCGCCAATGGGAGGCAACGGTGCGGCGGTTCTGCCGGCTGACGTTTCAAACGGGGTTTTCAGCATTTCCGCGTATTGATCCGGCCGTTGCTGGTGGGCTTTCAATTCAAAGCCGGTGGCAATCACCGTAATCTGGATTTCACCTTGAATCCGCTCATCAATCACCGAACCGAAGATGATATTGGCATCCTTATCAACGGATTGGTAAATGATCTCAGCCGCTTCGTTGACTTCATGCAGCGTCATGTCCGGGCCGCCGGTTACATTGAAGATCACGCCGCTGGCGCCTTCGATGGACGTTTCCAGCAGGGGCGAATTGACGGCCATACGGGCGGCTTCCAGGGCGCGGCCTTCGCCGGATCCTTTGCCGATACCCATAATGGCGGAGCCGGACAGGCTCATAATGGCCTTTACATCGGCAAAGTCCACATTAATCAGGCCAGGCACCGTAATGATATCGGAGATGCCTTGAACGCCTCGTAACAGTACTTCATCGGCAATGCGGAAGGCTTCCTGCATGGAGGTGCGACGTTCCACGACTTCCAACAGCTTGTCGTTGGGAATCACGATGAGGGTATCTACGTTTTCACGCAGGCTTTCCAAACCCTGAATGGCTTGCTGCTGACGGCGACGGC
>JAJQJM010000154.1 GCA_021323475.1 Vampirovibrio sp. | reverse complement strand
ATTACCCGTTTATACCGGCCGGACGACTTAATCGGCTTGCAAGTGCTGTGCGTGGTGAACTTTCCACCCCGGCAAATCGCTAATTTTATGTCGGAAATCCTGGTTACCGGCTTAGTTTCAGACAATGGGGACGTGGTGCTGATGCACCCAGGCCAGCCGGTTCCTAATGGCACCCGGCTGGCCTGAAGCATTTCTATCAAGCTTGGGCTAGTGTTTAAATTCGCGGATGCCAGTGGTGATCATGGCAATATTGTATTGATTCGCGAGTTTAATGACGTCCGGGTCCTTCACACTGCCGCCGGGCTGGATAATAGCACCCACCCGAGCCTGGGCGGCCGCATAAATGTTGTCCTCATGGGGAAGGAAGCCATCGGAAGCCATCACAGCGTCTTTCGATTGATCGCAAGCCAGTTTTAGCGCGTTTTCCAGCGCGCCGATACGGGAGGTCTGCCCGCCACCGATGCCGACTGTTTTCCCTTCCTTGGCCAATACAATGGCATTGGATTTGACGTGTTTAACCACTTTCCAGGCAAACACCATGTCTTCCAGTTGGGTGTCCGTGGGTTTTTTATCGGTCGCTACCTTGAATGCCTGGCCTTGCTCGGCCGCTTTCTTCTCATCCACGCCCTGCACCAGGAAGAGATCATCAGCCACCTGCTTGTACTCCAACGCTTCGCCCTTCAGTTCCGGCAATTCACGCTTCACCAAACGCAGGTTTTTCTTGGTGGAAAGCAACTCGAAAGCGCCCGGCTCAAAATCCGGCGCAATGATGACTTCCAGGAAAATATCCTTCATCATCTTGGCCGCTTCCGCATTGACCGAACGATTAAAGGCCACCACGCCGCCAAAAGCGCTCAGCGGATCCGTATCCAGCGCCCGCTGGAAGGCATCCTGAACGGTTTGCGTGGAAATGGCCACCCCGCATGGGTTATTGTGCTTCACGATGACGCAGGCCGGGTTTTCGGTAAATTCAGTCGCAATGTTCCAGGCCGCCTGCATGTCCAGAATATTGTTATAGGAGAGTTCCTTGCCATGCAGGTATTCAAAATCCACCTGACGCTTGGCCAGGCCATACAACGCCGCTTGCTGGTGCGGGTTTTCCCCATAACGAAGGTCGGTAATTTTGGAAAGCGGCAGGGTCAGGGCATCCGGCAGCATTTCCATGTCTTTCTTGCTGGTTAGCTGTCCCAACAGGTGCTGATGGATCAGGCTATCGTAGTAGGCGGTTTGAGAAAACGCCTGCACTGCTAATCTCTTACGGAAGCCCAGCGAGGTTTCCCCGTTGCCCTTTTCCATTTCCGCCAGAAACGCATCGTATTGCGCCGGGTTGCCCAGCACGTTGACCACCGGGTAATTCTTGGCGGAAGCCCGCAGCAGGGCGGAACCGCCGATATCGATGAAGTGCAGCATATGGAACGGGTCTTGCTCCACCTCTTCGGCCAGCTTCGCCAAACGATCACGCTCGGCTTCAAACGGATACAGGTTCACGATCACCGTATCCACGGCAAACGGCACTGCGGCCTTGTTTTCCCGATCGGCGGATTCAGCCAGGATACCGGCAAAAATTTCCGGGTGCAGGCTTTTGACCCGCCCGCCCAGCAATTCGTCGAATCCGGTGATTTCAGAGCTTTCAATGGCCGGAATGTTGCGTTCATCCAGGTATTTTTTGGTGCCTCCGGTGGATAACAGCACATAGCCGTATTTTTCCACCAATGCGTTTGCCAGCGGCTCCAGCCCCTGCTTATCAAACACGCTGATAAAGGCGATTTTCTTACCATTCAGAGAAGACTGCAATTCAGGATTCATTGAGGAGGCTCCTTCCGGGTGAACGTGGCAACGCCCGTATTGTATGCCAGAAGCACGTCCCTTTCCAGCTTAAGCAGACCGGGCAAACCCCGATAAGTCAGCCCCCTGCAAGGGCGTCAAAGAAAAGCGGTCCGTAGCCTTTGCAATTACGATTCAGGCTACGGCATGGCTCGCGTTGTTGAACGAATCCCTACGATTACAATGGACGGATAGGATTCCATTTCGAACTTGAATCAGCGTAAAGCTTATAGCCGATCCACTGAGGCCATGAGATACCCGGCGCAATTTGTCTTTCATCCCTTAAAATTTCTCCTGCCAGGTTAAGCATATGATTCCCCTGATTCTGATACAGGTAATACAAGTCATACTTGTCATTAAATCGCTCAGCCTCACCTTCTCCCGTCGCAATCAAGTAGTCCTTTGTCTCTCCCGTGGAATCTGTTATGCGAATCCCTTGATGGTCCGGCAGGTTGGGATCAAAAAAGCCGTATTTAGCCGTTTTTTGGACAGGCTTTGAGCGATGCCCAAAGTGTACTGAATCTTGAGACTGAGGGATTTTGTTCATAGCAGGCGCAAAGGACGCATTGCGTGTTCCTTGCCCTGGTAAGCCAATTCGGGCAGGTGAAACTGCATACAAATTCATGCATATATTCCTTAAGTATTCAAAAAAGGTGAGAATGTAAAATCAGGATCCATGTAACTCAAATAAAGTGAACTGTCAGCCCAATTTACAGAAGACACCGGAGAAAACACCCGTAAAGGCACAGCCAGTTTTACAAACGGATGGATTGAAGCCGGTGAGCCGGAGCTTCATCCAGCAACAGGCTCCACCATGAGTGGACCGGGTTTTGTTATAGTGGACTTTTGTTATAGTGAAGCCATGACTCAGGACAATCTCTCCTTTTTTGATTACACCTGCGATCGCTGCGGCGCGGCCGTATGCGAGCGGGTACAAATCATGAATCTGGCGTTAAATTACGTGGAAGACCTGTACTGCCTAGCCTGCCTGGCGGAAGAGCAGGGCATGAGCCAGCCGGAACTGGCCGAGTTCGCAAAAGAATATGTGCATAGCCGGGAATGCTTCAAAACCCCGTGGGACGCCTTTAACGCCAAGCCTTGTCCCAGATTGCCGCTCCATCAATGCCACTGTCAGGATTAACCGCCCAAACATGCACCCGAGATCACCAAGCCCAGAAAAGCCCCAGAGACGACAACGATGACCATTCCCGAACCCAAGCAAACGTTGGACTTACGCACCACCAAGTGCCCGCTGAACTTTGTGAAAACCAAGCTGGCGCTGGAAAAGCTGACCATCGGCGACATTCTGGAAGTGTGGATATTAACGGAAAGTCAGTCCTCCATTAACATTCCGCAAAGCATTGCCCAGGAAGGGCACGAGATTGTGCATACCGAAGCCGGGGCCGACTCCCTGCAACGGCTGTTCATCCGCAAAACGGTTTAAGCAAACGTCCTAAGAGGCCGAGGCCATTTCCCGAGGAATGGGTACTTCCTCACGAGAGAAGTCGTGATAGTTGCTCAACTTCACAAAATGGTCCAGAAAGCCGGGGTGGAAGCTCTTATCCCCTTCCGAGAGCATGATTTTGATGGCCTTGAAACTGGGAATGGACTCTTTATACGGGCGCTTGGATGTCAGGGCGTCATACACATCCGCAATCTTCACCAAATGAGAGTAGGGATGGATTTCCTCGCCTTTCAGGCCATACGGATAACCGCCCCCACCATACATTTCCTGATGCTCCAGCGCCGGGCGGGCAATGGAATCGGGCAAACGCAGGGTATCCGTTATAATTCTGTAGCCCAAGCCCGGATGCAGTTGCATGACCTGAAACTCTTTTTCCGTCAGGCGGCTGGGCTTGAACATAATGTCGCGGGGAATCAGCAGCTTGCCCAAATCGTGCAGAATGGCGGCCAAGGCCACTTCTTCCACCTCTCTGGGGCTGAAGCCCGCTTTCATGGCCAGCACAACGCTCAGGGCCGTTACATCCAGAATGTGGGAATACGTAAACTCGTCCCGCACCCGCACCTGGCTGATGTACTGGATTTGATCCACTCTGGTGGTTACTTCGGAAATCAAGGTGTCGCGGGCCACTTCGCACAGGGCGATATCCGGTGTGGCACCCCGTTTCAAGCGGCCCCAGAAGTAATGGATGGAACTCAGGAAGGAACAAGCCGCCTCACCACTCAACAAAGGCTCTACCAAATCCTCATTGACCTCAGCCTGCCGCTCGGCTTCACTGACGCCTGCGGCAAACTTGAATCGATGCCCCTCATGATTGAACACGTCCGTCTTGGGCAAATCATGAGCGTTTCTGTATAAGCTTTGCAGACGCAAACTTGCCAACTCATCCGAATTTAACGCATAACCGGCCTCGTACAACTGCTCGCCGCTAATGGCGTACAAGTCATATTCCAGCGCTTCCAGCGCGGCGACTTCATCAAAGGAAACTTTTACAAACAAAACGGAGGCCTCTATGGATCGGTGCATACTCAGGCGGAAAATCAGCAGACTTTCCGGTCTGTTTTGGCTTCGGCCGGTTTAGGGAAAAGTTTAGCGAAACCGTAACAAAACGTAACCACTTACATAGGCAAGCCAAACTTTAGCCAAAGGAAGAATAGGCAACGTGGCTCCAACCGATATGATTAAGTGGGAATAAACAGGGGGGAGAAGCAGCATGGCTACAGTGGCAGTCAAGCACAGCATTACCGGCACAATGGCAAAAGGGGCTATTGCGGGAGCCGCCGGCACCTGGGTCATGGGCAAAGTTACGAACTATCTGATGGATCTGCAGAGCGAAGCCACCACCCAGCAGGAAACACAAGCCATGATTGAGGGGAAAAGCGCGCCTCAGCTAACGGCAGAACAAATATCAAAACAGGTGGGCATTCCGGTTTCCGCAAGCCAGGTCAGCTACGCCACAGGGATTCTACCCGCCATGTTCTACGGTGTCCTCCTCGACCGCTTCGGCCGGATGGGAGGCGGCAGAGGCTTACTATACGGAACCCTGCTGTTTTTGCTGATGGATGAAATCGCAACGCCGATTGCAGGCGTGGCGGATAAGCCCTCGGCATATCCGTGGCAGACCCATGCGCGGGGATTGGCTGGCCACTTGGCTTTAGGTGTGGTAACCTACGCGCTTTTCAAACTTATCAATCGATAACGGCGGCCAAACCCGCGTATTTACTTGCGGGATGTGGGACGCCCCCGCTGACGACGGACACTGATCACATCATTCACCTGGTAAATGGCTTCCCTCACCCGGTCCAGATGCTTCAGGCTATCCACTTCCAGGGTCAGCTCAATGCAAGCGGTACGATCCGGCAGAATCTTCACCTTGGTATTGGAAATGTTGGCGTTGCAATCGGCAATCTTGGTCAGAATGTCCTTGAGGACTCCCACCCGGTCTATTAAATGAATATCCAGTTTGACGGAATGCTTGGACTGATTCTCGCCTTCCCAACTGACGTACATGCGGCGATTGGGATTGGCATGGCTCAGGTTAATGCAATCGTCGCGGTGAATCATAACCCCACGGGAGCGGGTGACGACCCCGATAATCGGCTCGCCGGGCAGCGGGTTGCAGCACTTGGCGTTCTGATACATCATGCCTTCCAGGCCCTGGATATCCTGCCCGGTGCGCTGGGGCGGGCGTTCCTTGCGGGCCGCGAAGTTGTGCAGCATGGGGTCGAAATCCAGCTCCGGCTCCCGCTTCAGGCGGTTGACAATGCGGGTCAGGTTCAACTCCCCGTACCCAATGGCCACCAGCAGGTCTTCCAGCGCCGTGTAGTTCAATTCCTCGGCGATTTTAAACAGCTTGCCGCTTTTCAGCGCCTCATCCACCACAGCGCGGGTCAGCTCGGCTTCCAACAGCTTCTTGCCCTGCTCTACGTGCTCCTCGCGGTAATGCCTTTTATACCACTGGCGAATGCGGGACTTGGCGGTCTGGGTCTGTACGAAGTTAATCCAGTCCAGCCGGGGCGTGTTTTTCTTGTTGGTGATAATTTCAATGATATCCCCGTTTTTCAGGGCATGGTTCAGCGAAACAATGCGTCCGTTTACTTTGGCGCCGGTGCAGGTATTGCCCACTTCGGTATGGATGCGGTAAGCAAAGTCCACCGGGGTTGAACCACGCGGCAATACCACCACCCGTCCCTTGGGGGTGAACACGAAAACCTCGTCCCGAAAGAGATCCAGTTTGACGGAATCCACGTATTCCTTGGCGTTTCCGGCATCCTCTTTCATTTCCACCATTTGCCGCAGCCAGGACATTTTCTGTTCCTCGGCCGTCTGGGTCAGCTCGGAACCACCGCTTTCCTTGTATTTCCAGTGGGCCGCAATACCATATTCGGCAATACGGTGCATTTCCCAGGTTCGGATCTGCACTTCCAGCGGACGCCCGTATGGCCCGATGACAGTCGTGTGCAACGACTGGTACAGGTTGCTCTTGGGCATGGCGATGTAGTCCTTGAACCGGCCCGGAATGGGGGTAAAGGCATGGTGAATGACGCCCAATACCTCGTAGCACTCCCGCTCGCAGTTTACGATGACCCGCACCGCGCTGATATCATAAACCTCATGCACCTTTTTCTGCTGGGTCTGCATTTTTTTGTAGATGCTGAAGTAGTTTTTAACCCGCCCGTAAATCTTGGCCTCAATATTCATGGCCGAGAGCTGGTCCTTGATCTTGTCGATCACCATGAGGATGGTGTTTTCCCGCTCCTCCTGGCTGGTGGAAATCTCTTCCTCGATTTCCCGGAATTTCAGCGAATCCAGGTACTTCAGCGATAGATCTTCCAATTCCGCCCGGATTTTACCCATCCCCATCCGGTTGGCCAGCGGGGCAAAAATTTCGATGGTTTCCGTGGCGGTTTTTACCTGCTTTTCCGGCTTCATATGCTCCAAGGTTTGCATGTTATGCAGCCGGTCGGCCAGCTTGAGCATGATGACCCGCACGTCATCCGCCATGGCCAAAAACATTTTGCGGAAGTTCTCAGCATGAGCATCTTCCTTGGAGGCGAACTCGAATTTGCCCAGCTTGGTGACGCCTTCCACCAGCTTCAGCACTTCCAGGCCGAAACGTTCTTCAATATCCCTGGGGCTGGCGGGCGTGTCCTCAATCACGTCATGCATCAGGGCCGCCATAATGGTGGGCGTATCCACCGGGATACGAGC
>JAJQJM010000153.1 GCA_021323475.1 Vampirovibrio sp. | reverse complement strand
GACTGCGGCTTAGATTTTTGGCATATTGCTCTTGTTGGGCCGGATTTAAATAATGCCAAATATTTTGAGTGAGCCAAACACTCAGCGTTTTAGGGGTTACCGCCCTTTTATCCGAGACATCAACCTGCTCCAAATCGCCCAAGGAGGCATTTAACGCCTGTGGGAGACAGGCTCTTTTCCTATCCGGGGTGGGCCATCCAGTAAGCAGCCTTTTAGCAAGCTGCCCTGCCCGTTTACTCAAGGAATCAGGAACGTACTCGTTCAGCAAATCTTCCAAGCAATCATCGCCGGCTTTTTGATCATATTCGATCGTATCGGGAGGGGTATTATCATCCAGATGAATATCTCGACGATACACCGGGCGTTTCTGGTGAAGGAACTCGACCACATCGCTTGAAGGCAACCCTTTCGCTTCAGCGGCCACCATTTCAACACACTGAGAAGAAAAAGCGTCCTTCTTACGCGCATCGCCATCAAAATACCGAGGAATTTCACGCGCCTCCGGATGGTCTTTCTCAAGGCGATTAACTGCCAGGTGCATAATTTCAGGGGCAAATTGATTCCTGAAAAAATAAGAGAATCTTGCATTCGGTAACGTAGACATACACAGGTGATTTCATGGTTTGGCAGATATGACTTGCCTTGGCGGCTATGCCAAAAGGGAGCGCCGGGCAAGGGGTGCCCTGGTCGTTATGCGTAAATAAAGGCTTCAGTTTAATTGCGCATTAAACGTTATAAATGCCGGTTTTGTATTGGCCTAACGTGCGCTCAATCGATTCCACGGTCTGGGCCAAACCGTCCTTAAAGGTGTATTGGGGTTGCCAATCCATTAAGCTGCGTGCTTTTTCCGTGTTGGCAAGCAGCAAACCCACTTCGCTTTTTTCCGGCCGGATACGCTGCTCGTCCGTTACTACCGGAATATCTGGTTGGCCGATAATCTCCAGAATCAGATTCAAGGTATCCCCAATGGTCTGGGCCTGCCCGGAACCAACGTTAATCACTTCACCCACGCTGTTATCGCACTCTGCGACCCGGATAAACCCTTGAGCCGTGTCTTTCACAAAGGTAAAATCCCGCACCGGGCTGAGCGAACCGAGGCGAATGGGTTCCCGGGTGTTCCGGTAATTCAGCGCCTGGCTGATGATGGTGGGAATAATGGCCCGCGCCGATTGCCGGGGGCCGAAAGTATTAAAGGGCCGAATGGTGGCTACCGGCAAATCAAAGGACAGATAGTAGCTCTCCGCCATTTTATCCGCGCCGATTTTGCTGGCGGAATAAGGCGACTGGCCTTGCATGGGGTGGGCTTCGTCAATCGGCGTATACCGGGCGGTGCCGTACGTCTCACTGGTGGAGGTATGCACCAGTTTCTGCACCCCTTCAGCGCGACAGGCTTCCAACACGTTCAGGGTGCCCTGCACATTGACCTGCACATAGTGTTGCGGCGCAATATAGGAATACGGAATACCAATCAGCGCCGCCAGGTGGAAGACCGCTTGGCAGCCGGAGACGGCTTTGCGCACGAAGAACGGATCGGCAATATCGCCGGAAATGATTTCGATTTGCTGCTGAACGTCCGGTGGCAATTGTTCCAGATTACCCCAATCGTTGCGGGAATTGTATTTGGTCATGGCCCGCACACGGCAGCCCTTTGCAACCAATGCTTCCACCAGATGGCTGCCGATAAAGCCCCCTGCCCCGGTGACCAGAACCGTTTGATTCGTTAGATCCATAGTATTAATGCATAGTCCTTTTTATTTAAATTTGCCTGATATAGCTCAATAGACTGGTTTTCACGCTGGCCAATCCCCCATCGGCCAGTCAGGCAACGGGGAGCGCCTCACCGATATTCTCACGCCAGTAGTCCATTTCTCGGCGTAGCCCTTCTTCTAGGCTGATTCTGGGTGCCCAGCCAGTGTGCTGACGAATTTTACTGATATCCGCCAGGCTCATGTCTTCCTTTTGCATGCCGTGCATGCAAAGTTCCACGTTTTTCAAATCCGCCTTACTTAACCGGGAATGATCCAGCAGGGTTTCCAGCACCGAACTGATGGCCGCACTCTGCCCGGAGCCAATATTGTAGACCTGCCCGGTGGTTTCCAGGTAGCCCAATTCGGATAAAGTCAGCAACGCTTCGGCGACATCATCGATATGCACAAAATCCCGCCAGCTTCGCAAGTTGTATACGTGCAACTCGGAAGGCAGCGGCCGAACGATTTCGGCCTGCACAATCTGGCTGGCCATTGCGGCCACGGCCAAATGGCGCTCCGATTCCCCGTAAACGTTAAATACCCGACCCACGACGACCGGTAAATCGTAGCGGCGGGCGAAGCTCTGGGCAATTTGGGCCTGGGCCAGCTTGGCGATGCCATACTCGCCTTCCGGCGTGCAAACCGTGTTCTCATCCACCGCTTCATCACGCAAGCCGTATTCCGCAGCGGAGCCCACAATGACGATTTTCGGCTTCAGACCGTTATCGATGACGGCCTGCAACAGGCGACGGGTGCCGTCCGCATTGATCAGCAACTGGTTGCCAAACGGCGAGCGGGGACTGGTGCCGATGGCATGGAAAATCACGTCCGGCCTAACGCTTCCCAGCCAGTTCAGCAGATCCGCTTCCAGCAAATTGCCTTCCATACATTGATTGGCAGGCAGCTTGGCGTCATAAGTGCGGTTAAAACCGTACACATCGGTGCCAGGCAACTTCAGCAGGCGCTCAGCCAAGTGCCCGCCGATATAGCCAGTGCTGCCGGTAACCAATATGCGCCGGTTCATGGTTTCAACACCTCCGGTTTTGCGGCTTCGGCGGGAAGCAATACGTTCCGCATATTCTGAAAGTCCGTGACGGCGGTTTCATAGTCGTCTACCCGCCCAATATCCAGCCAGTAACCGTTGAACGGGAACGCCTGAATCGCCCCTTGATCCCGGATCAGTGTTTTCACCAGGGAGTCGAACCCAAAAAATGTGTCTTCCGGAATAAAATCCCGTACCTGCCGGTTAAACACATAAATCCCCATACTGACGGAATGCTCCAGCATCGGCTTTTCAATGAAATTTTGAATGCGGTGAGTGTCGGCGTCGAATTCCAACACCCCAAAGTCAATTTTGGAGGTGCGGCGATACACGGCAATGGTGGCCAGATTCGGCGCTCCGTCCGCCTGGGGGCGGCAATGGAAATCGAACAGCTCGCGGTAATTGATGTCGGACACAATGTCCGCATTCATCACCAGGAAGTTTTCCGGCAAGTCGGTCATGGCTTTTAGCGGCCCGGCGGTGCCTAAAGGCTTGTCTTCACGGGCATACATAATGGAGACTCCCCATTTTCGACCATCGCCGAAATAGGCTTCAATCAGTTCGCACAAATGGCCTACCGCCATAGTAATTTCAGTAAAGCCATACGACTTCAACTGACGAATCACCAATTCCAGGACCGGCATTTCATCCAAAGGCACCAACGCTTTGGGAAATAGGGTCGTGTAAGGTTTCAGGCGGGTGCCCTGACCTCCGGCCAAAATGATGGCGCGGTTATTGCGGCTCTCACTCTCTTTGGAAAACGATTGGGATGTCATGCGGCTGGAACCCATTGGCTGCTGATTTTGACGTTTGTTATATGTCATATGTAAGGCGGTTGCTGCCAAATATACCATAAACCGGCCTATGACAGGGCTTTTCCAAAGATTATTTATGAAGGATTTCAGGGCTTGAAAGTCGAAGAAATTTTCGATACCATAACAGTGGAATTGGTTCAGCTCGCAAGCGCGTCCGGCGCTTGCGGCTTTATTTTAAAGTGCGCGAAAACGATGTAACCCAACCAGCAAAATGCCCTGGCGGCTTTAGCTTGCCTTGCTAGTACGGCCCGCACATTCCACCTGCCCTGAACCGGGCTTCATTCCCGTGCCAATCATCGAATGGAGGAGACAGCTTATGACCATTATCGCCCTGGTGGACTGCAACAACTTTTTTGTATCCTGCGAACGCTCGGCTGACCCGGCATTAGAGGGCAGGCCCGTGGTGGTACTGTCGAATAACGACGGTTGCATCATTTCCCGTTCCGACGAGGCCAAGCAGCTCGGTATCCGCATGGGAGAGCCTTATTTTAAAATTCGGGAACAGCTCAAGCAGAAGCAGGTACGGGTGTTCTCCAGCAATTTTGCCTTATACAGCGCTAAATCGGTGCAAGTGATGGAGCTTCTAAAACAATTTAGCAACATACTGGAATTCTACTCCATCGATGAGTCTTTCCTGAACCTGAACCACATACCGCCCCGTATGCTGCGTGATTTCGCAATGGAAATGAAGGCCAAAATCAAGCAACAAAGCGGCATTCCGGTTTCCATCGGCATTGCGGAAACCAAAACCCTGGCCAAACTGGCCAACGCCATTGCCAAAAAAGCGAAGCGGTTTGAGGGCGTACTCAACCTGTACCAGTCGCCGCACCTGGATTTGGCCCTGTCCCGCACCCCGGTGGAAAAAGTGTGGGGCGTGGGCCGACGGAACGCCATTGCGCTGCGCAACGCGAACGTATTGACCGCTCGTGATTTGCGAGATACCAAGGATAGCTGGATTTTGCGCCGGTTTAACGTGGTCATGATGAAAACCGTTATGGAGTTGCGAGGCACCCCCTGCCTGCCGATCCAGCAAAGTCCGCCGGAGCGGAAAAGCGTGATGTATTCCCGTTCCTTCGGCACATTAATTGAAACGCAAAACCACATGGAAGCGGCGGTATCCGACTTTACCGCGCGGGCGGCGGAAAAGCTGCGCGAGGCCGGTATGGCGGCGCACTATTTATCCGTCTATATGCGCACCAGTAAATACCTGTCTTCGGACGCCCGCTATTCCACCAGTGGGGAACTGTGGCTGCCTGCGGCCACCGATTGTACCCACGATCTGATTCGCGAAGCCTTGGGTATTACCCGCCGCATTTTTCGCGAAGGCTTCCAGTATTATAAAGTCGCCATTCTGCTGACGGAACTGGTGCCTGCCTCTGCAAAGCAAATGAGCCTGTTTGAGACCCGAGACGTTAATCAATTACAGACGCTGATGCAGACCCTGGATTCCATTAACCACACATTCGGGGCCAGAACGCTGCAATATGCGGCGGAAGGGCTCCAAAAGCCTTGGTCATCCAAAAAAGAAATCTTATCCTCGGCCGGAATGGCAGCCACTACGGAAATGAGCAAAACAAAGACACAACCATTGTCTAAAACCGTCCGCCCGCGCCCGCTGTTGGGTTTTGTGCATCCCGTCCACGGATGAGGGAAGCATGATCCCGATAGGATTTCCGCTTGAGTGAATGAAACGTCCCGGTTATGCTCCTGTACTGGAGATTCACGTCATGACCCAAACCACCCGAACCATTCGCAAAGCCAAGCAAAACGAGACGGAAGCCCTGGCTGGGCTGATCCTGGCGATGGCTTTGGAAAGCGAAGGGCGGGAGCTGAACCGGGCCACGCTCATGGCCGGGATTCAGGCCGTGTTCAACAATCCGTCGTTGGGCACCTACTGGGCGGTGGAAAACGCCGGCCAGCTTGTTGCCTGCACCTTAATCACCGTGGAGTGGAGCGACTGGAACAACGCGCCCTATTGGTGGATTCAAAGTCTGTATATTCGCCCGGAATACCGAGGGCAAGGCATGTTCGAACAGTTATTGACGACGTTGGAAAGCAGCGCCCAAGCGGAAGGCGTTCGCGAGCTTCGCCTGTACGTGGAGCAGAACAACCAGCGGGCCATTCGCGTATACCAGCGCACCGGGTTTGAGTCTGAGCATTACCATTGCATGACCAAACCGCTGCGTTAATTTGGCCGTTTATTGGCTTAAAACCCGACTCACCGCATGTCGCCAGCCCGCCATCAAGGTGTCACGCATTGCAGCGTCCATGCGGGGTTCAAAGCGCTCGGTCTGTTCCGGCAGGCGGGCAATTTCTTCCCACGATTTCCAGAATCCGACCGCCAGACCGGCCAGATAGCCAGCGCCTTTGGCGGTTAATTCGGCATCATCCATCCGCACCACCGGCACATTCAGCATATCGGCCAAGAATTGCATCAAAAAGTCGGAACGCGTCACACCCCCATCCACCCGCAGCGCTTCCAGCGCTAAATGCGCTTCCTGCTGCATGGAATCCAGCACTTCCCGCGTCTGGTAGGCCATTGCTTCCAGCGCGGCCCGAACCAGATGGGCTTTGCCGCTGTCCTGGGTCAACCCAAAAATTCCGCCACGGGCGTTGGCATCCCAATACGGCGCCCCCAGTCCCGCAAAGGCAGGCACCAGATAAACGCCCTCGTTGCTTTCCAGGCTTTGAGCCAGCGTATCAATATCCCGCACATGCTCAATGGCGCCCAGCTTTTTGGTCAGCCACTCAATGGCCGCCCCGGCAAAGAAAATGGCCCCTTCCAGTGCATAGGCCGGATTACCCTGCGCATCCGTCGCCAGGGTCGTCAGCAAGCCTTGTGTGGAATGAACCGGCTGCTGCCCGGTGTTCATCACCAGAAACGCCCCGGTGCCGTAAGTACTCTTGGCGGTGCCCGGCGTCCAGCATTTTTGCCCGTGCAACGCCGCCTGCTGATCCCCGGCAATGCCCGCCAAATGGACATCTACGCCATCGGTCAAAGCCAAATCTACAGTACCCACCACCGCGTTGGATGGCTGAACCTCCGGCAATATCGCTGCCGGGATGTTAAATAACCGCAGTAACTCCGCATCCCATTGACGGTCGTGGATGTTATACAGCATGGTGCGCGATGCGTTGGTAAAGTCCGTCACATGCACCTTACCGCCACTAAGCTTCCACAAAATCCAGGTATCCACGGTGCCAAACAGCAGACGGTTTTGTTTCAGCAAGTCATTGGCTTTCGGCACGTTATTCATCAGCCATTCGATTTTGGAAGCTGAAAAATAGGCATCGACCACCAGGCCGGTCTTTTGACTGATGGCTTCGGCATGGCCTGCTCGCTTCAACTGCTCACAACGCTCGGCGGTACGACGACACTGCCACACAATCGCGTTATAGATAGGCTCGCCGGTCT
>JAJQJM010000152.1 GCA_021323475.1 Vampirovibrio sp. | reverse complement strand
GAGAGATGGTCAGGATCACCTGCTGTATCCCTACCGGTTGTTGCAGAGCCACCAGGACTTCCAGGCCCGTATAGGGGCCGGAAAGATGGTAATCCACAATCAAAATCTGGGGCTGGTGCTTATCGATGGCCCAGGGCAGATGCTCCGCCAGTCGAACCGGATGAAT
Organism: Vampirovibrio sp.; assembly: GCA_021323475.1. Taxonomy (GTDB): domain Bacteria; phylum Cyanobacteriota; class Vampirovibrionia; order Vampirovibrionales; family Vampirovibrionaceae; genus Vampirovibrio. The sequence continues at coordinate 9,994 of JAJQJM010000152.1, read as the reverse complement.
GCGATCCAGCGAGGTGCCGCAAATGAACAGGCAGTCAATCAGGCGCTTCATGCTTTTTTGATCGGCGTCTAAAATCAGCACTTTGTGGCGATTTTTGGTTTTCAGGGGCAGGCCCGGCACGCCAATGGAAGAGCTGGTTCCTTTACGCGCAGGCGAGGGCTGAGCTTGGGGACGGGAAGACGGTATGGGAATGGATTGATGCGGTTCCAAAGGCAAACCCTGCTTCACGTGAAACTGATTGGGACGGGCGCCGTTGCGAATAAAGCGGGGCAATTCTTCCTGGCTGACTTCGTAGCCCTTACGAAGCAGTAGAATGGGTTCCATGCCCCGGTTTTCCCGGTAAATATCTTCCTTGCTCACCAAAATAGCGGCGCTTTGGGCGGCCGGTGCAGATTTTTCAAGCTCCCGGTTGCGTTGCCGTATAAATCCGAACATGCGGGCAACCTCCTTTGGTGCGGTACTGGGTTAAGCTTCGGCACCGGGGAGGGGTGACTTCAACAAAGGGCCCAAAAATCATTGGTTTGGATGAGCGGGAGGCATGGGACAAGATGAATCGCAAACCGGGCTCAGACCGTGTGAAACGGCTTCCACCGCTGCGGTTTTGCCTGAAAGCTGCCTATGAAATGCCGGCTTTACTTGCTATTATTGGCGCTCAATTGGGAGATTAAGCCGCTTAATGCGCTGGACTGGCTTTGGTATTGCCCTACAAGCGTATCCATGGCCAGGAACTGCTGACGCAAGGTTTTTTCCCGCGTGGTTAAGCGGTCTTCCGCTTTCTGGATACTGGTGTTTAAATCGGTGATACGCTTTTGAATGGAAGCCTGGTAGGCGGCAAACAGGCCTTTGTCATTGTCGCTGGTTCCTGCGTAAAGCGCCCCGTATGCGCTGTTGCCGTTGGAATCGGTGTAAATCTGGTCCGATAACAGATGGTAGATTTTTGTGAAAGAGCCTTCCATATTGTCGTCATTGGCTGTGTTGTCCATAACGCCGCCCAGGTCTTGCCCGATAAAGAGCTTGCGGACGCTGCCGGGATCTTTGGCCATGGCTTCCGTAAATTTGGCGGCGTCAAACTGTAGTTTGGGCGTGGCGCTGCCGGCGCTGCTGCCGATGGCCCCGGTGCTGATACCTACCTGTTGAAGGCTATCGTAGCCGGTACTGGACAAAGCGCCGACTTGGCTGGTAAACAGACCTCGAATCTGGGTTCTCAGGTTCTTCAGACGAGATTCACCGGCAAGCAGGGCCTTGTTTTTGGAATCGGTCTGCTGGTCAATGTAGGTAACGGCGGCGTTATATTTTTCAACGATGTCCTTAATGGCGGCTTGCAGACCATCCATGTCTTTTTGCACGCTGACTTGAATGGTGGTGCCCGGCTGCGCCTGCTTCAGGTTCAGGGTAACCCCGGTCAGCCCGGTCACGGTTTCATCTACCGTGGTGGACGTGGCATACATGGTGGTGCCGTTCAGCACGAATTCCGCGTTTTTTCCGGCCACCTGGGAAGCGGTGGTATTACCGGCCGAGACCAGATTCATGGCCGTCAGGAAGTTTCCCGTCCCTTCGGATAAGGTAATCAGGGAGCTGCCGGTTGTTTTGGAAACCAGTTGAAAGGCGTTGGTCCCTTTGTTGAAACTGGCCGTCACGTTGGCTGCGGAATTGTTGATGTCGAAGATAACATCGTTCAGGGTTTTTCCGGTAGTGTTAAAGCTGATCCCATTAATGCTGAAGGTTCCATCGGTCAGCGGAGTGGCTAAATTGGCTGCCGCGCTGGAGAGTATCTGGTTGCGATCTAGGGTGGTGTTGCGCTGGGAGGCGGTAATTACGCCTGCTCCGTTATCTATGGCGGTCACCATGTTGGTGATGGAGAGAAAATTGCTGGTGTCGCCTCCGGCGCCAAACGTTACTTTATTCGCGGGGGCGCCGTTGTAGGTAAATTGCACCTTGCCGTCCACAATGGTGGGGTCGGCGGAAATGACTGTATCCGACACGGCTGCGTTAATCGCGGCGAAAACATCACCCATGGTGTCCGACATGGCGACGGTGATGACGTTGGGTGTGCCGTTGGCGAAAATGGTGAAACTGCCGGCGGTAATACCCAGTTGAGCAAGCGTGGTGGTATTGTCGAACTTGCCCACGCCTGCCGTGCTGGTGGCCATAGTTTGGCTGGGCAGGTTTTTCACTTCCAGGTTCAGGCTTTGCGGAGCTGCCTGCCCGGTCACGCTGGCCGTGGCAATAGCCGTGTTGGAGGACGTGCCGGTCATGTTGTCAAATGGACTGGTGCCGTCCACATTGCGAACGGTCAATTTCTTGATGGCGGTTAACAACTCGTTTACCTTGCCCTGCACCATCGTAAAGGTATTCTGCTTTTGGGTCAGGGTGGTCTTTTTGTTCTCCATCAAGTCGATGGGCTTATGCTCTACGGCAATCAGCTTTGCAATAATGTCATCCACCGGCAAGCCGGAGTTGAAACCGCTAAATCCGCTAATTGAGCTCATACCTTGATGAATCCTTCAGATTGGAGGAGCGGGTTTGCCAAACCGGAATCGGTTGATGGCAATGCCCCTGCTTAGATCTTTTCCGATTCCATAGTCAATTTAATCGTCCATATGTCTGAGATCTTTAATGCTTTAGGGCCTCCAGAAGCATGGTCTCTTTACGCCGAGGTGAACAAGTGTAAATTTCCTGTTACAAGCCGAAACGAAGCGACATTTTTAGGACGGAATTCGACTTTCTATACAAGTAGATTACTTGGGGTGGCTCAGTTGTTTGTGCTAGGATTTGACCCAACATCCAGCCAGCCGAGCGGGTTATATACTTTTACCCTCACGTTTAAAAGCAAAAACAGCTTCAAGTAATTTGGCCGGCTAAAAGGCTTGAGCAACGGTTTATACCAGGGTTTATGTATTTCAGGTTATCTGTATTGTAAATATCAAGGGAGTTACCATTTATGTCAGGAATTGCAGGGGTTAAACAGCGCTCCTTACTCTCCCGACTCTTCCGCACCAAGAATCTGGACAAGATTCTGGCAGACAGCGCCAATCAGGAGCATCAGCTGAAGAAAACCCTCAGCGCTTTTGACCTGATTATTTTCGGTGTTGGCGCCATGATTGGGGCCGGTATTTTTGTATTGACCGGCGCTGCGGCGGCCGGTTCCGACGGCCACTTGGCAGCAGGCCCCGCATTGACCTTGTCGTTTGTATTAACCGGCATTATCTGTAGCTTCTGTGCCTTGTGTTACTCCGAATTTTCGGCGATGGCGCCGATTTCCGGTTCGGCTTACACCTATGCCTTCTCCACCATGGGCGAATTTGTGGCCTGGATTATCGGCTGGGCGCTGGTGCTGGAATACGCGGTCGGCAACATGGCCGTAGCGGTTGGTTGGACCGGCAGCATTAAGGAATTCCTGCATGCCACCTGGCATATCACCCTGCCGAGTTGGCTGGTCAGCAATACGCTGGACACCGTTTCCCCGGAAGGGTTGAAAAGCGTGGATATGTCCATTGTGATGCAACAAATTCCATTTACCATTCCGTTTACCGATACGCATCAGATATTGCTGATTCAAAAAGCGTTCAATATTCCTGCGTTCATCATTGTGCTGGCGGTAACCGCCCTGTTGATTCGCGGCGTTTCGGAAAGCGCCCGGACTGCGGCGGTTATGGTATTCATTAAAACCTCCGTGGTCTTGCTGTTTATTGCGGTTGGCGCGTTGTTCCTGTTTGGGGGCAATATGAACGTGCTGCAGCACAACTGGTTCGCTAACGGTTGGAATACATTCGCGCCCAATGGCATTCAGGGTATTGTTACCGGCGCTTCCACCATTTTCTTTGCCTACATTGGGTTCGATGCCGTATCCACCGCCGCCGAGGAAACCAAAAACCCGCAACGGGATATTCCCATCGGTATTATGGGTTCTTTGGCCCTGTGTACGCTGCTGTACATTCTGGTGACATCGGTCATTACCGGTATTGTGCCGCTGAACGAAATCAACAAGGAAGCCGCCGTGGTGGGCGCCATGAACTTCATGGGCTACCCGTGGGCCTCCTGGCTGATCAGCGTTGGCGCCATCGCCGGTCTCAGCTCCGTATTGCTGGTATTGCAAATGGGCGGCACTCGTATTTTCTACGCCATTGCCCGTGACGGTCTGCTGCCGGAGATGCTCTCCAAGGTGCATCCCAAGTTTCAAACGCCGCATATCTGTACCATCATCGTTGGTTTGTTCGTGGCATTCGGCTCCGGCTTGCTGCCCATTAACCTGCTGGCTGAAATGTGCAACATCGGTACGCTGGGCGCGTTCATGATTGTCTGTATCGGTGTCGCCATCCTGCGCTTCAGCGATCCGGACCGTAAGCGTCCCTTCAAGGCGCCGCTGGGCCTGACCTTCCCGGTGCTGGGAACCCTGGGCTGCGTTTACGTAATGAGCGGGCTGCCCTTGTTCACCTGGGTGGTTACCGCCGCCTGGTTCCTGCTAGGCATGTTGCTCTACTTCGGCTACGGCTTCTGGAACAGTAAACTGAACCAGGAACCGGATGAAGAAATGGAAATCCAGTTGCTCAACTAAAAAAGCGACTGATTCAGAAATCAAAAGCCCCTTTCTGTAATGGAAAGGGGCTTTTTTGCATGATGTCGGTGAGGTAGAGGCGCGGAACGTGAATTCAGCGGGAGTTCTTGATTTGAATCGCTGACAATAACGTTTGCCGCGCCCTGCAATCGTATAACCTTGCGGGCGGTATATTAGATGCCTGAAAATACCCGTTAATTCAGGATGCTTCATCAGCATCGGATGGGTTGTATCGGTTTAGTATCCCTTCGATTGGCCGGGCTTGTTGCCGGTAATATTACTGTAGCAATCTCTCCAACCATTCCGTATCGGTTTAAAGGGGGAGATTTGTATATATTTTCAGATCGGTTCAGCGCCCAATCTCGGGGGCTTCATGCTCCTCTACCGTAAAGCCCACGCCCTCGGACAGGCTCATCTTTTCGGCGTATTGAACCGCTTCTTCCTTGGTCTGGAAATGCCGCTGAGGTTCCTGGGGCTGGTGGGTATCGTAAACGTTCCAGCCGCCCTTTACGTTGTCGGGAACCACATGATACGCGGCCTGAGCCCCTTGGCCCTCAATATGATACGGTAGGTTCATGGGTGTATGCCCCCTTAAACTTGGTTTCTGGAATTCAGCATTGTGGTATTGGAGTTTCCGAATCTTTATTGTTCTCCCGAACGGGCCCGGATACAATTCGGCAGTTGGTCTAGCCTGACCATCCGGCCACTCTAGGCCGACAGTGGTGCAGTCTGAAAATGCGAAATGTAGCGAGTTGTAAAAGTACGAGGGGCAAATTAAAGTCTTTAGTGTTTTTTATTGTATAAACAGTATTGATATTGCCATCACCGGCGTAAGGTCGGGTTGTGTATTGTAACTAGCGAAATAATAATGGGCCGCGTGTGGGCTCCCGGCATAGCAACTGTTGAAGACAGTGACATAATCGAAGGAATTGGCCATGAAGGATTTTCATTCTTTTGTCAAAAAGCTGCTGATGGGTTGGGTATTGGTCTATATGGGCCTGTTATTGCCAGGCTTGGGCAGAGGGATATTCTTATATGTCATCTCTGACTTCACCATGCCGACCAAACATTACTTTGCTATAATTTCTACCATCTATCAGGGCGCACTATGGCTGGTACCGACCGCGTTCCTGTTGGTGGCTTATTACCTTTCGCGTCCCAACCGCAGATACCTGCAAGGCTAAACTGATTTTTTAATGCCCAACTTCCTTCCCAGTCCAAAAAAGCGCGTTGCGGTCGCCATGAGCGGCGGTGTGGACAGCAGTGTGGCCGCCTACTTAATTGCCAAGGCCGGGCACGAAGTGGTTGGATTGACGGCCTGGACCCTGAACGGCCCTGGCAAGTGCTGTAACGATGCCCTCGTGAATGCCGGGCGCGTCTGCGAGATGCTGGGTGTGGAATACGATACCGTGGATCTGCGGGCCGAGTTTGCCCATTTCGTGATGGATTACTATAACAACTCCTATCAGGCCGGCTTAACGCCGAATCCGTGTGTGGAGTGCAATCGCTATGTAAAGTGGGAGCAGCTGGTTCGCTATGCCGTGGAGCAGTTGGGCGTGGATTATGTGGCCACGGGCCATTATGCCATTTTGGACCATTCCGCCGGTGAGGTGAAGGTGTTGCGCTCGGTGGACGAGCACAAGGACCAGACCTACATGATGACGCGGGTGTACCCTCAGGATTTGGCAAAAACCTTGTTTCCGCTGGGCGAAATGACCAAGCCGCAAGTGGTTGCCCTGGCGCGGGAACTGGACTTGCCGACCGCCTACAGCAAGGAATCGCAGGATATCTGCTTTGTGCTGGACGGACAGCACAATTACATGGACAAGGTCTTCGGCAAGACCAAGGGCCAAATCGTGGATATAGACACCGGTAAGGTGGTGGGCGAGCATGACGGCTACTACCGTTTCACGCTGGGCCAGCGCAAGGGCATTGGCGTGGCGGCCGGGCGGCCGGTGTACGTGGTCAAGATTGACCCGCATACCAATACGGTCTACCTGGGCGATTCGCACCATCTGCAAAGCAGCACCTTTACCGTACTGGCCCCCAATTGGCTGGACTCCCGGTTTGAAAAGGCCTCGATGTACCCGTTTGAGGCCATGATCAAGATTCGTTATAACTCGCCGCCCACCTTGGGGCTGGTAGAGCGCCTGGAAGCGTCCGAGGGTAACGCCGCCCAGCCCAATGGCGGTACCTGAATCATAAGCCCATGAGCGATTCGGACTGGGACGAGAAGCGCGCTAACCTGCCCAATCTGTACTGTGAAGTCGCCCCTGCAAGCTCATAGCTTTTCAGGCTTTCACTGTGCGCTTTGGCCTTCAAGGGGACCGTCAAGCTGAATTCTGGGGGTTAAAAACATCCCGTTCTGTTCCGGCTTGAAGCCTGCTGGGAAAACGGTGGTTTCATCGTAACGGGCGCCCCGCAGATTGGTGCCTTGCAGGTCCACTTTTTCCAGGTTGGCCCCGGCCAGCAAGGCCATGTTCATGAACGATCCGCTCAGATTGGCCCGGCTAAGGTTAGCGCCCTGTAAATTGGCCTTGGTCAGGTTGGTCTGGAAAATGCTGGCGCCTTCCAGATTAGCGCCTTCCAGGTTAGCGTCCGCCAGGAAAGCCCCGTTCAGGTTGGCTTCCTTCAGGCAGGCTCCGCTCAGATCTGCGGAATTCAGCTTGGCGTTCCGCAGCGTGGCTCCTCGCAAGTTGGCGTTTTTGAAGTTAGACCAGCCGAACTGGGCCGTTTCCAACTCGGCCTTTTCCATATCCGCGTTCTGGAAGCAGGCGGCTTGGCCTTGCGCTTTCAATAGTTTGGTCTTGATGAGCTTTGCGCCGGTCAGATCGGTATGCTGCAGAATGACTTCATACATTTCCGCGCCTTCCAGGTTGGCGCCTTTCAGGCTGGCTCCCGCAAAATTGGACTGGGACAGGTCGGATTTATACAGGTTGGCGTCACTCCAATCCGACTGTTGGGCATGCATGTTGCTCAGGTTGGCCTGGGACGCGTTGACTTCTTTCAGAATGCAATGGTCCAGTTTGGCGGCCTTCAGAGTGGTGCGGCTCAGGTTTGCACCCTCCAGGTTGGCATTGCCCAGGTTGGCAGTGCGCAAGTCCGCTCCGCTCAGGTTGCAACCCTGTAGCTTGGCGTTGTAAAGCACGGTTCCGGAGAGGGCGGCCATTTGTAGATTCTGGTTTTGCAGGTCTGCATAGAGCAGGTTTTCCGCCTGGACTTCCAGGAGTAAGTTTCCATGCTGATTTCGGATGGCGACCATATAGACTGACCCAGCTTCTCGTGTTCCCATTCGTCCAATCCTTCTTCTCTGCAAAGGTCTATTTGTTTAATGGGAGGATTGGGGGAAATTTAAACTATGTATTAATTATATATTAATATGAATTTTTGAGATTGGCCTCCATAAATCGAAGGAGTGGGCCCACATCCGTGGGATCGTTATAGCCAAGCCGCGTGCTTAAGTCGTGCTGGGCAATATTGCCGTCCGCCCACAAGGATTTCAGGAACGCCCCGGCTTTCGGATTACGGTACCAGTCCTCGCCCTGAATGTTTGAATCTCCGAAATTGCGGCAGAGATATTCACGCAGTTGAGCTTCCAGGCTCCAGGCGGTAAAGTAGTCCGCCACATAAAAACCGGCGTCCACATCGCGAGTCCAACCTTCGGCGTCATACCGGAATCCGCAGCCACGGGTCAGCAATTGGGCATAAATGCCGCCTTTTTCATCCAGCGTGTAGTCGGGTTCATTGACTTTGTTGAACAAGGCCAGCTCAAATTGCATTTTGCTGGCGTAACGGCGCAGCATGTACAGGTCTTCCAGGGCGCGGCGGCTTACGGCCAGTTGTGCTTCCTGCTGGGACAAACCGGCCATGTGAATCAACCAGTGGCGATTCATAAACAGGTTCTGGAACAGGTAGGCATAGGTTTCGGTGGTGGTGTTATTACCCATCAGCGCCAGGGCGAAGCTTAACTTAGGGCTTTCATAGGCAAAATGCTGGGCATGGCCGGATTCGTGGAAAAAGGCGGAGTAATCATCCAACCCGCCTTCCGGTTTTACGGACAGGTAAATCTCGGACGGCACCGCCGCCGGGTATACATAGGCGCGGGAGCGCTTGCCTTCCCGGTTGGCAATGTCCAGCAGGATGCGGCGCAGCGGGTTGCCGTTTTGCGGGGCGTTATCGGTTTTCTGCACGACTTCCTGCTCGTAGTTGGCCTTATCGCTAAAGTTCACTTCCTGGGCCAGCTTGGAGAAATTGAGTCCCATGCCGTCAAAAGTATCTCTGGCCAGCGATACCAGCTTGGACTGCGGGAAGCGTTTGTCAATTTCCTTCATGTCCTCGGACTTTCCGTGGAGTGTGTAGGAAATATCCGCGCGGGTGGCGTCTTTATCGAAATCCAGCCCGGTCATTTTTTTATACAGGGCAGACATCCGCTGCCGGTAGAGCGTCTCGGTTTCATCCACCAGCTTTTTGCCGTTTTCTCCCAGCCTGTGCAGGTTATGGCCGCTGGTTTTGGCGTAGAACGCAATCACGTCCCGGTAGCCCAGGTCGGCCAGCATCTTGTTCTCAATGCGGAACAGGTCGATAAAGCGCTGGCTGAGGGTGCTCGTATAGGCTTTCGCCATGCGATCATACAGTTCCTGGCGGGTTGCTTTGTCGGCCAGCTTTTTCAGCCATTCGGGAACGTCTTCGTACAGCAGTTCGGTCAGCTCTTCTCCGTTGGGCAGCTTGATGCCCAGGCCGGACACGTTCACTTTCAGCTTGTTTTTCAGGTTCTGAAACTCATCGGACAGCTCGGCCAACTGGGCGCCGATGTATGTGCCCAACACCGAGGTAAACAGTCGCTTGGTTTCCTCGTTATCCGCATTCCGGTCGTAAAGCGACTTCAGGCGGCGGAAGGTGTCTTCCTGGCTGAGAATCGGATAGCGGGCGTAAATTTCCTGGGAATTATAGGTCTCATTCAGCTTGGCGGTGGCAAACAGATAGTACGCCCGCGCAAAATCCTTGTTGGAATCGGAAAAGGCCTTTTCCAGCGCTTCCAAAAATGCCTGATCGGTTTGAGTGTCGGTGGCAATACTCATGGATGGATTCCCCTCTTCCAATGAAACAGTTATGCCCATTATACGACAGGCTGCTGGCAGCGGTCCGACAGGGCATGAAAACAAGGGGGAGTATCAATAAGGAATGGCTACAGTCCCAAGGCGTCTAATGCCTGGCGTTCATAGGCGAACGCTTCTTCCTCAATGGGGGATTGATAATCGAAGCGCCCCATCCCCGCCAGTTGTGCCAGTTGCCGGCTGATGCGCTTGGCCGGGTTCTGCCGGTAGTGGCGGTATTCATGCGCCAGAACCGCCACTTTTTGACCGTCGCTTAACCGCCAGAACGCATGCCCCAGATAGAGCCTGCCCGTGATATGCCGGTAGGCGGCAATGGTTTCCGTAC
>JAJQJM010000030.1 GCA_021323475.1 Vampirovibrio sp. | reverse complement strand
TACCCAGCAGAACCGGGTGATACTCGGCGGGCAGCTTGCCTTCCTTGCCCTCAATGACTCGGTTGGCCTCGGCGCCGATTTTCTCATCCACCAGTTCGCCGCCCAACAGGGTGGTGTCACCGGCTTCATCGACCCGAACCTTCTTGGTCATCTGACGGACGATAACTTCAATGTGCTTGTCCGCGATCTCTACGCCCTGCGAACGGTATACCCGCTGGACTTCTTCCACCAGGTACGCCCGAACCGCTTCAATCCCGGTAACCACCAGAATGTCGTGCGGGTTGATGGGGCCGTCGGTCAACGCTTGACCGGCTTTTACCTGTTGCTTGTCTTCCACGATGATCGTGGAGCCAACCGGGATCTGGATTTCCTCGCGGCCGTTGATGCTGGTCAGGAACAGGCGCTGTACGTCCTCTTCCCACACAATTTCCACGGAAGCGTCTACCGGCGCAATGACGGCGGATTCTTTCGGCTTACGGCCTTCCAGCAGTTCTTCAACCCTTGGAAGACCCTGTACGATGTCCCCGGTTTTCTGACGTTCAAAAATCAGCGATGCGATCAAGTCGCCCCGTTGGGTCAGCGCCCGGTTTTCAACCTGCAGCAAGGTGCCGCCGGAAATCAAGTAAGGACGCGCCTCGCGGAGGGTCACCGTCTTGCCTTCCACAGTGGAAACCTGACCGGACACCGGTGCGGTTTCAGAGCCGCTGATCGGTTGATCCTGAGTGACAAAATCTCCCGCTTTTACGGATGGCTTGTCGCTGGCCGAAACCACGGTCTCATGCTCGTCCGTGATGATCAATACGCGGCGAACATCTTTGTCGCCCGTGGCGTTGCCCAGACTGACGCGACCTTTGGTATGCGTAATAACCTGGGTTTTCACTACCGGGCTGCGCTTGTCGATGACTTGGCCGTCTTCCACCAGCAATTGGGTTTGCGTAGCGGTTTTTTGCTGGGCGCCAAGCGAGGTGGGGCTTTCCCGACGGATGGTCAGGTTTTCCAACACCACGATCTTCAGGTTGTTGGCTTCCTTCTTGCTGATTTCGTTAATCTCGGCCACGGCGCGCAGACGCTCGAGGTAGCCTCTCATCTGTAGTACCAAGCTGGTTCTCAGAATCGGGGCGCCTTCAATATGGCGGATCTTGTCGCCATCTTTCACCTGCAACTGGGTAACCGGCACAATGCCAATGTTGTCTTTATCCGTGGATTCGAACTCAATGTTCACCTTGCGCGGTTCCACCACGAACTCCTGGTAAGGCCGCAGCAACACTTCGGCGTATTCCAGATCGCTGGTGTCTTCGATCTCTTCGTCCTCGTCTTCCGGCTCTTCAATCTGGAAGTTGACGGTTACCACGCAATCTTCGGTAGCCTTGATGCCGGGAGCAATCTCGGTTCCCTTGCTGACCACTGTGCCATCGTCCACATTCAAGGAACTAATGTCGTCTACACGGTACAACTTGCCGGGACGCACCACCACTTCGCGGATGATATCGTTCTCTTCCACGATTTCAACGATACCGTCGGTCTGGCAGACAATGCCTTTCACGATTTCCGTGCCGGCTTTCACTTCCATACCGGATTCAATGCCCGGTACTTTCAAGGAAATGTCTTTGCTGACCTGGTGGATTTCTTCCGGCAGGAACAGGATTTTACCGGGTTGGGTAATAATGCGCTGCTCGTCGACTTCGATGTCCAGATAGCGGATTTGACCGCTGGTCGGAACCGACATGCTCTCGTCCACCAGCTCGGCAACGATGCTGCCGTTTTCCAGCGATGTGCCTTCAGGGGATTTAACGATGTAGGTCTCCTCATCTTCGCCGACCTTCCACAATTGCTCTTTCTTGGTTTGCACCAAGTCAGCGTTGGTGGGCGTAATGCTGGCGATGATGATGGTCAATTCCTTACCGTTGACGATTTTCTTGACCGTTTCTTTGCCGACTTTTTGCTCTTCAACTTCTAAGTCAGCCGGGATACGGACTTCACCACCGTGTTCGCTCACCACGTGAGTTTCAGCGATGATTTCGCCAACGTTCAGTACCTGTCCGTCTTGCACCATATGTTTGGCGCCGGTCGGCAGGTTGTATACGTCGCCACCCAGCACCCAAATGGTACCCGGACGGTTGGCGGTACGGCTGATGTTGCCCTGACGGTCCCGTTTTTCATCGGCGTCGAAGCCCTCAAACCAGATCTCACCGCTCATGGTGGCGGTAATATCCTTGGTGGCTTTCTCGGTCCGGCGGCCAGCGGTCGGCTCGAAGGAAGCCAATGTCTGCTCTTTCTTCACCTTGTCGCCTGCTTTAACGTTGACTTGGGTGTTGTACGGCAGGTTGTACTTGTCGGTTTTACCGTCGGCGGTTTTCACTTCCAACGTGCAATCACGCGTGGTCATGTCCACGGTATCCCCGTGACGGGTCCGGAATTCACGAGTGGGCAGTTTGCTGGTCACTTCGCCGTCGTGCTTGGCTTTGAAGAGTTCCCGCTTGCCCAGGCTGCTGAATACACCGCCCGTGTGGAACGTTCTCATGGTCAACTGGGTACCGGGTTCCCCGATACTTTGTGCGGCCATAATACCGATTGCTTCACCCACATCCACAATCTTATTGCTGGTGAGCGACCAACCGTAGCATTTCTGGCAGATGCCAACCTGGCTTTCGCACGTTAACACGGAACGAACCAGTACTTCCTTCACGCCAGCCTTCTCAACGACATCGGCGAGGGTAGGTATGATGAGTTCACCGGCCGGAACCAGGACTTCACCGTCTTCATTGACCACGTTGACCGCGGCGGCACGGCTGACTATCCGGTCAAACAAGGTCATGATCTCGGATTCACCTTCCATGATGGCCTGAACCATAATGCCGTTGGTGGTGCCGCAATCGGCTTCCTGAATAATGACGTCCTGCGCAACGTCTACCAGACGACGGGTCAGGTATCCGGAGTCAGCCGTTTTCAACGCGGTGTCTACCAGACCTTTCCGTGCGCCGTAACTGGAGATGATGTACTCGGTTACGCTCAAGCCTTCCCGGAAGTTGGATTTAATCGGCAAGTCGATGATCTGGCCTTGTGCGTCGGCCATCAGGCCCCGCATTCCGACCAGCTGACGAACCTGGCTGATGTTACCCCGTGCGCCGGAGAACGCCATCATGTATACCGGGTTCAAGCGATCGAAGTTATCGACAACCGACTTGGTCAAACGCTCGGTCGTTTCGCTCCAGGTGTCGATTACCTTGGTATAACGCTCTACCTCGGTGATTTCACCCTTGATGAAACGCTGGGTGGCCCGTTCGATCTCGGCTTCCGCCTCGTTGATCAAGCCTTTTTTCTCTTCCGGAACGCTCAAGTCAGCGATAGAAATCGTGACGCCCGCGCGGGTTGCGTACCGGAAACCCAGGTCTTTCAGGTTATTTGCCAGCGTACCGGTCTTGGCCATGCCATGCTCGGCATACACCTTGGCCAGCAAGCGGTTGAGTTCTTTCTTATCAACCACCTTGTTGATGAAGTCCAGTTGCTTTTTCTGGGACTTATTGGGGGATAGGATGCTCATGGACGTGCGTACCTCGTTCAATGCTTACTGGAGAACCGATTGGCGGACCGTCTTGTTGAAGATAATCCGTCCAGCGGTGGTTTCAATCAATTGGCCACCCTCATCGCGCACGATGACCTTGGCATGTAGTTCAACAACGCCCGCTTCATAAGCGGCCAAAGCATCTTCAAAGCTGAAGAACTTCATGCCAGCGCCTTTGGTAGCGTGTGGGTTATCCAGTGTTAAGTAGTAAATGCCCAAAACCATATCCTGGGTGGGGGTGATAATCGGTTTGCCAGTAGAAGGCTGCAGCACGTTATTGGTTGCCATCATCAACATGCGGGCTTCCGTCTGCGCTTCAACCGACAACGGAACGTGAACAGCCATCTGGTCACCGTCGAAGTCGGCGTTGAAGGCGGTACAGACTAGCGGGTGCAGCTGAATGGCTCGGCCTTCCACCAATACCGGCTCAAACGATTGGATACCCAAACGGTGCAGCGTTGGAGCACGGTTCAGCAGAACCGGGTGACCCTTGATCACCTCCTCCAGCACATCCCAAACGATGGTTTCCTGCCGTTCAATGGTCTTCTTGGCGGATTTAATGTTCTGGCTCTCGCCGCGCTCAATCAATTTGTTGATTACGAACGGCTTGAACAGCTCAATGGCCATTTCTTTCGGCAAACCGCACTGGTGCAGCTTTAACCGGGGACCAACCACGATTACGCTACGGCCGGAGTAGTCAACCCGCTTACCCAACAGGTTCTGACGGAAACGGCCTTGCTTCCCTTCGATAATGTTCGACAGGGATTTCAGCGGACGGTTATTCGGGCCAACCACGGTGCGGCCCCGACGACCGTTGTCAATCAACGCGTCAACCGCTTCCTGCAGCATCCGTTTCTCGTTGCGGACGATAATTTCCGGCGCGCCCATCTCCAACAGTCTGGACAGACGATTGTTCCGGTTAATGACTCGACGGTACAGGTCGTTCAAATCAGATGTCGCAAAACGGCCGCCATCCAACTGAACCATCGGACGCAGATCCGGCGGAATGACCGGCAACACGTCCATAACCATCCAGGAGGGGTTGGTGCCACTTTGAATCAACGATTCAACCAGGCGCAACCGCTTCAGTGGCTTGACCCGCTTTTGGCTGGAACCGGTGATTTCTTCCAATTCCTGCTTTAAGCCATCGCTCATCTCTTGCAAGTTCAGACGAGACAACAATACCTGGATTGCCTCGGCGCCGATACCGACTTCCAACTGCGCTTCTTCGTTTTCTTCCAGAATATTTTCATACTCTTCTTCGGAAAGCAGTTGGTTGCCCTTCAGCTCGGTGTTACCCGGATCCAGCACCACGTAGGAGTTAAAGTAGATGATCTGCTCCAAATCCTTCAGCGACATGTCCAGAATCAGGCCCAGATAGCTGGGAATCCCTTTCAGGAACCAGATATGGGTAACCGGTGCGGCCAATTTGATATGACCCATCCGGTGACGACGGACTTTGGATTCGGTAACTTCTACGCCGCAACGCTCGCACACAATACCTCTGTGGCGAACCCGCTTGTACTTGCCGCAATAGCATTCCCAGTCCTTGGAAGGCCCGAAAATACGCTCGCAGAACAAGCCGTCCCGCTCCGGTTTTAAGGTACGGTAGTTGATGGTTTCCGGCTTCATGACCTCGCCGTGAGACCAATTAAGAACACGCTCGGGTGAGGCAATCCCGATTTTGATGAAATCAAACTGGTCAATATTTGTGCTAACCACAATAGGACTCCTTTAGATTGAATCGGAATTGGCTGAGAAGAAGTTGAGCAGTTCGTTGCCAGCGGACGCGAACTCGCGTTTGGGCGCCCGGGCGGCCTCGTCGGCCATCAGGTCAATCTCAACTTCACGTCCGTCTTTCAGACGCTTCTTAACCGTAATATCCAGACCGATACTGTGAATTTCACGAACCAGTACCTTGAATGATTCAGGAATGCTGGGACGGTTCAGGTTCTCGCCTTTAACAATCGCTTCATACGCGCGGGAACGGCCAACCACATCGTCAGACTTGATGGTAAGCATCTCTTGCAGCGTGTAAGCGGCGCCATAGGCTTCTAGAGCCCATACTTCCATCTCCCCGAAGCGCTGACCGCCGAACTGGGCTTTACCACCCAGCGGCTGCTGGGTAACCAAGCTGTACGGGCCCGTGCTGCGGGCGTGGATCTTATCGTCCACCAAGTGAACCAGCTTCATCACGTACATACGGCCCAGGGCAACCCGGTTGGCGAACGCTTCGCCGGTACGGCCATCATACAGGACCGCTTTACCATCGCTGAAGATCCAGTCAATGCCGGCATCATCAATAGCGTCTTGCAGTTCCTTGGTTACCGCATTACGGGAAGCTTCCTCACCGTACATTTCGTCAAATGGCGGAACTTCGTAGTGCTTGCCGGTTAAATGAGCCGCCAAGCCCAGCAGGGTTTCGTAGGTTTGTCCCACGTTCATACGAGAAGGTACGCCCAGCGGGTTCAGCACGATGTCAATCGGTGTGCCGTCCGGCATGAAGGGCATATCCTCAATTGGCAGAATCTTGGATACAATCCCTTTGTTTCCGTGACGTCCGGCAATCTTATCGCCGACACTGATTTTGCGCTTTTGCGCTAGGTAAACTCGGACAACGGTGTTCGCGCCTGGAGGCAATTCGTCGCCTTTCTCCCGGTCGAACACTTTTACGTCAACCACGCGGCCGCCTTCGCCGTGAGGAACTCGAAGCGAGTTATCACGCACATCACGCGCTTTTTCGGCAAAAATGGCGCGCAACAGCTTTTCCTCCGGCGGGTGTTCGGATTCGCCTTTCGGCGTAATCTTGCCGACCAGAATATCACCTGCGAATACACGGGCGCCGATGCGCACGATACCACGTTCATCCAGGTTACGCAGGGCGTCTTCCCCGACGTTCGGGATTTCACGGGTGATTTCTTCTGGGCCCAGCTTGGTGGTACGGGCATCTACTTCCAGCTTTTCAATGTGGATACTGGTGTAAACGTCATCATGGATCAGACGTTCGCTGATAAGGATGGCATCCTCAAAGTTGTAGCCTTCCCAAGGCATGAACGCCACCATGACGTTACGACCCAAGGCCAGCTCGCCGAGTTGAGTAGCGGCACCGTCGGCAATGACGTGGCCCACTTCGACTTTATCGCCTGCCCGGACAATAGGACGGTGGTTTAAGCAAGTATCCTGGTTGCTCCGCAGATACTTGATCATCTGGTGCGGATGAATTTTGCCTTCTTTGCTGCGGATTTCAATGGTATCACCGGTAACCCGTTCTACGGTACCATCCACTTCAGCAGCCAGAGACATCCCGGAGTCCATTGCGACCCGTCTTTCCAGACCAGTACCCACCATCGGGCGTTCAGCGGAAATCAACGGAACGGACTGACGCTGCATGTTGGAGCCCATCAGCGCACGGTTCGCATCATCATGTTCCAGGAACGGAATCAACGCGGTGCCCACCGAGACAATCTGAATAGGGGAAACCCCAACGTAGTCTACGGTATCGGGTTCAGTAATGGTGAACTCGTTCCGGTAACGGACCGGCACATGCGGCCCGATCAGCGTTCCATCTTCGGAACGGGGCGCGTCACCAGGAGCTACCCGGTATTTATCCTCCTCATCAGCTGACAAAAAGTGGATTTCTCCGGTCAGCTTGCCATCTTTAGCTTCCCAGTAAGGAGTTTCCAGGAAGCCGTATTCATTAACGCGGGCGTAGGTGGACAAAGAGCCAATCAAACCGGCGTTCGGGCCTTCCGGGGTTTCTACCGGACAGATACGTCCGTAATGGCTGGGGTGAATGTCTCGAACCGCAAAACCGGCGCGTTCACGGGTCAAACCGCCAGGTCCCAGGGCAGATAGACGGCGTTTGTGCGTCAATTCCGACAGCGGGTTGGTCTGATCCATAAACTGAGACAACTGCGAAGAACCGAAAAACTCGCGGATGGCAGCCAGTAATGGTTTCGGGTTCAGCAAGTTGTTCGGAGTCAGCGTATCGATGTCCTGCAAGGTCATACGTTCTTTGACAATCCGCTCCAGACGGGTTAAACCAACCCGGAACTGGTTTTGCAGCAACTCACCGACAGCGCGAATACGGCGGTTGCCCAAATGATCGATATCATCGACCTGACCATCGTCGTAGTTGAGGTTAATGAGGTAATCAATGGCGGAAACGATGTCTTCATTGGTCAGAACGCGGACGGTATCCGGCGCGGACAGACCCAACTTTTTGTTCAGTTTGTAGCGGCCCACTTTGCCAAGGTCGTAACGCTTCTCATCAAAGAAACGACTCTCCAGCAAGGAACGACCACCGCCAACGCTCGGCGGATCGCCGGGACGCAGCTTTTTGTAGACTTCAATCAATGCTTCTTCAGTGGTTTCCGTCGGATCTTTATCCAGCGTCTTTTTCAGGTAATCGAAATGACGGAACTGGTTTTCCATCTCGGAAACCGACAGGCCCAGTGCGCGCAGCAAAGTTGTGGCGAGGATTTTACGGTTTTTATCGATTTTAACGTAGATGACATCGTTAATATCGGTTTCAAACTTCAGCCAAGCACCACGGTTGGGAATCAGGGTGGCGTTAAAAATCCGCTTCCCGTTTAGCGCCTGGTCTTTTTTGTAGTAAATACCGGGGGAACGAACAATCTGGGAGACGATAACCCGCTCAGCGCCGTTGATAATGAACGTACCGCGGTCGGTCATCATCGGGATTTCGCCAATGTAGGCTTCCTGCTCCTTGATTTCGCCGGTGTCACGGTTTACAAGGCGCAACATAATGCGCAATTGACGAGCGTAGGTGGTGTCATGCAGCCGGGCGCTCTCAACAGTGTGCTTAGGTTTGTCAAAGCTGTACTCAGGGAGAAAATAAAGTTCAAGCCGACCCGTGTAGTCACGAATCGGGGAGAAGGATAACAGCTCTTCTTTTAAGCCTTCTGTGATGAACCAATTGAAAGAATTCTTCTGGATTTCCGCCAAATCTGGTAGCTGTTCCAGGGGAAGGGACCCTATGCCTGGAAGGGTTGAACGCATGCTCTTTGCTGCCATTGTAAACCTCGTCGTAATTGAAAACGTGATTTGAGATATAAATTGCGCGCTTGAGACTGAATCAGGTCACGAAATTTTAATGAGGGGGTAAAGATAATACCCCAATATACCAAGGATAGGCGTAAACGCAAAATTTCATAGGCAAAAAGGAAAACCAAGTCGCCAACCTGGTTGGCTTCCTCAGTTTTCCTTGCCTATGATGCGTTTACTTGAGTTCGATAGTAGCGCCAGCTGCTTCGAGCTGTTCTTTGATTTTTTGGGCGTCTTCTTTTTTCACGCCACCTTTGATTTCTTTCGGAGCGCCGTCAACCAAATCTTTGGCTTCTTTCAGGCCCAGGCCGGTGATGGCGCGGACTTCTTTCAAGACGGCGATTTTGTTGCCGCCGGCGTCTTTCAGGACAACGCTGACTTCGGTTGCTTCTTCTTCAGCAGCACCGGCAGCGGCAGGAGCAGCAGCCACAGCCATAGGAGCAGCAGCAGTGATGCCGAATTCGTCTTCGAACGCTTTAACCAGGTTGGCGGTTTGCAGGAAGGTCAGGGTTTTGATTTCTTCGAAAATCTTGCTTGTCTTATCATCTAATTCAACGGGCATTGGACATGAACCTCATTTTTAATGGTTGACTTCGTAACAACTGAGAACAGGGGGCTGGGGTCTTCCAGGAGAACGGCCTGAGAATTACCCTTCCTGCAGACGTTTCGAGTATTGATCCAGCACGTTGACCAGACCGCGTTGCGGGCTGCTCAGTGCGGCGACAATACCGCTCAACGGGGAATTGATTGCACCCACCAATTTACCGCGAAGCTCTTCGATTGGCGGAAGCTTGGCCAGCTGATCCACTTCAGCAGGACTTAGCAATTTCCCATCCAGGAACCCACCGCGAATTTCGTTTTCCTTTTTGTTCTTTTTCAAGAACTCGGTCAGAATTTTCACGGGGGTAACTTGATCGGCGCGCCCGATTAACAGGGCGGTCGGACCTTTCAGGTACGCTTCAAGAACCGCTTTATCGCTGTCCTTGAGGGCGTGTTTGGTCAAAGTGTTTTTAGCGACGGTGAACTGAGCTTTTTCTGCAAAAAGCTCCCGTCTGAGCTGGGTCAGTTCGGCCACTGTGAGACCACGATAGTCAGCTACAACGGCAACGGTGGCATCACTCAGTTCGGCTTTCAGCTCGGCTACGGTTTTTTCTTTTTGGGCCAGTTTTCCCACGTCAGCCACTGATCCTTTCTTTATTTCCGTTTGTCTTTACCGGTAAGGGGACTAATATTGGACCCGTTTCTTTGGCGAGCCGATCCCTTTCCACAAAGGGTGAGGCACCGTTATAGAACCGGGGAGAAGACACCTGTGGCCTTGTTAGAAGCATCATTCAAACTGAGAAGTCAGCACCGGGTTTTTGGGAGGTCCCAGGAATGGGGCTGGACGAGTTGAAGGATACAAAGCCAAATGGCAGGAGCAACATATATAGCAAAGACAATACGACGACGCAAGTCGAAATGTTAACTTATTGTTACGCTCGCGAGCAGTGTCAATAGTTCATCGCCGATTTGATTCTTTGGTATATATAGGAAGGGATGAGTGGGGATGGAGGATGGTGATGAGCCGCTGATGAGAATGATACGCTCCGGCGGAAGCCCGCACTCCAGCAATGCGTTGCCGACCGCAAGTCCGTCCTGGGCGCCTTTTATCTTCCAGTCCAATAGCACCACATCGGGCTGCTGCTCGTTATAGAGGTGCAGAGCCTCTTCATAATGGTCGGCAATGCCGATTAACCGAAAGCGAAAGTCGGTGGATAGCAGGGCGGCAATGCCTTCCTGCCAAGGGGTTTCATCTTCAACCAGTAAAATGCGGATGGGTGGCTTCATGCCCTAAGGCTAACCCAAAGATGCGTAGGCGGCTATGCATTTCTGGAGTGGTTGCCTTCCGTGTCTTCCCCGGCAAGCTTGTACTTGGTAACCAGGCTTTTATTTTCTTTCAGCCCTTTAATATGGGATTCGAGCCCGGCGTGAACCTGTCTCAGGTTCCGCTCGATATCCACATCCAGCGCTTTGCTGGCGTTGAGTTTCCCCTCAAGTTCTGCCTGCTCTTCCGGGGTGAGGTGCGTCAGGCTTAGCGTGGCCAGTTCCCCTAATAAGTTGCCCCGCTTTAAGATGAGCTGGGTCAACTCCGGTAGATCCGGATTGCTGCTTTGTTCGAGGATGGCCAGGGTTAGTCGATGAAGCTCGTCGGCTTTGGCGTTAAGGCTTTTAAAATCCGGATTTTCAGGCCCGCATGGAGGTTGCTGATTCATCAGGGAGGCTGTCCCTTTCTTTATGAGCGATGCGTATGGCTTCTTCCCAAGTTGCCTTGAGACTTCTTAAATGATCCAATACTTCATCGATCAGGGCCATATCTTTTTTAATGTTGGCCTGTACCAACTGGTAATTCAGATATTCGTAAAGACGCATCAGATTGACGGCCATGTCTCCGCCAATGTCCATATCCAGGCTGGCCATGAATTCCTGGATGATGTGCTGGGCTTTCACGATGTTCTTATGGCATTTCTCAACATTTTTCTCGTCGTTCGCTTTTTTGGCGACGAGCAGAAAGCGGATAGCCCCTTCGTACAGCATAATCAGAATTTCTTCCGGGCTGGCTGTTTCAATCTGATTTTTCTTATATTGTTCCGCCTGCTTGGCGTAGGGGTTATAGGCATTCATCAGTTTAGGTGGACTCCTATCCCTTCATTTCTAAAATATATATCGTTGAGCCGAACGAAAAACTTTAGGCCGATGAGGGTGTATCTCCTTCTCATGGAGGAGAGGGCGTTTAGGGCTTGTGAACGTTTGGGGGCATCAAAAACGGGAAAGTGGTTTTAATGCATCTATATAGAGATGTCAGAGATTGCAGGGGATGTTCAATCTATGTCGGAATCCAAGGGAATATCCAGATCCAGGCGTAAAGCGTTGTCGAGCTGGTTGCCCGGAGTTGCGGAAGCGGCCACGGAGGCCCTGGGAGCCTCCCGTCTGGAGACATTAGAAATCTTAACGGACGTGGAGCAGGTCAGTGACTTGTTTGCCAGTCTGGACGATATGCGGAAAGGCCGCATCGTAAGCATGAGTGATGCATTTGGAGACTTGTAACCGTGAGCGCGATACTGAGCAATGGAGCGGAGCTGCCGGGAGGCGGGCCGCAGCCGATTCGTCAGTGGACCCTGTTTTTGACCCGGACGGCCGATAAATGTCAGCGCAAGCTGGATAAGCCGTTACGGATCGCGATTCGGGACGCGTTACTGCGGCTGTCCCAGGATCCGGAGCATCTGGGTGAGCGGTTGTCGCAGCCGTTAACCAGCGTCTTTTCCCATCACATCACCTACAAAGGAAAAGAGTTTCGCATTGCCTACCAGTTGTCTCTGGAAACGGAAAGCATCGTGATTTTGTTGATTGGACCCCACGAGAATTTTTACCGGAAGCTCAAGAATTTGCTTTATGCTTCTTAAAAATTTGTTTTAAGCAGAGCTTACGGAGGAATGATCTGCCTATAAGGTGATCAACGACTATCCTGGTTCGTTGGCAGATGAAAGCCGGATGGTCAAGCAGATTGTTACCAAGCAAGTGAGGGCTTTGACCGTGTTTGGCAGACCACAGCAAGAAGAAAGACGGAAAACTCCCAGGGGGCAAGGGGTTATTGAGTATGCGGGCGCGTTGGTGATTGCCGCCGTTATTATTGCGGCAGGCATCATAGTAGTGCCGCCCGGTTTTGCGAATATGATGAATACGATCTACTCCAGTGTCGGGGATTACCTGAACGGGGAAGTGACCGAACTGGGTTAGTGATTGTATATTGGCGTAGGCAAGGCGGGGATGTGGCGTTCCTGCCTTGAGCCGTTTCAGGTTTTTTCAAAAGGCTTATCAGTGGGCGGCCTTTTTGCTACGATGAGGGGCAACAATGAAAGATGTGCCTCAGTAGCTCAGTTGGATAGAGCAACCGCCTTCTAAGCGGTAGGTCACAGGTTCGAATCCTGTCTGGGGTACTTTTTTATTCGAAAGACTTTGTTCTTTTCCGGTAATTAAGCCATGAATTAAACGGATTTCGGGTACCTGAATCACAAGTGGCTCTTTTATGTGTGTCACACTTCGGTGCGGTAGCATTCCTCAACGAGTGTCCTCATCAGCTCCGCAGCAGGCAGCTCGCGGGCCAGGGGTGCGCCCTGACCTGCCCAGTGGGCGGCGAATTCGTGATTGCCAAGCTTGGTGGCGGCCGCATTCAGGCGTTTGGCTGCGTCGTAGGCCACGGGATAGGCCGCTGGAGGAGGGCTGCCCGCCGCTTCGCCGTAGGTGATGAGACGATTGACCAGACCCCGTGCCGGTCGTCCCGATAACACGGAAGTCAGTCGTGTCGTTGCGGCGCGCTCGCTCTTGAGGTTCTCCCGATAGCCGGTATTGGCCGCAGATTCCGGGCAAAGAATGAAAGCCGTGCCGAGTTGCGCGGCGGCCGCGCCAAGATCCAGCGCCGCTTGAATGCCCTGCCCGTCCATGATGCCCCCTGCGGCGATGATCGGCCGCTGTATCTGTTTTGCCAGTAATCGGACCAGCGTCATGGTACTCAAGCGCTCATCGGTTGCGTCCGGATTGAATATGCCCCGATGGCCACCCGCTTCAATGCCTTGCGCTACGATGACATCAATGTCGGCTTGTTCAATCATCCTGGCTTCCCTTAAGCTGGTGGCGGTTGCCCATGTTTGAATGCCGGCTTGGCGAAGCGTCTGGATGCGCTCAGTGGAAGGAAGCCCGAAATGGAAGCTGACAACGGCCGGACGGAGTTCTAGCAGCAGCGCGAAGACTTCATCATCTTGTAGAAATGACTTGTAGATTTCATCCAGCGATGCTGGTGCTTCCATCCCTACCTCGGAGAACAGCGGCGTCAGGTATTGAAGCCAGGCCGCCTCTTGGCTCTGATCCCGTTGCGCCGGGGCATGACAGAAGACGTTCACATTGAATGGCCGTATCGTCAGGGCGCGTGTATCTTCAATCATCTGGCGAGCTTGGGCGACGGTGCTGGTGCCAATACCCAGTGAGCCGAGCCCTCCTGCATTGGATACCTCAGCCGCCAGCCGAGGCGTGGACACTCCAGCCATCGGCGCTTGAATAATGGGATACCGGATACCCAGTTGTGCGAGAAATTGCTGAGACAAGCCCATGTCCTCCCCTTTCCAGACCAGGTCAATTCTATTCCGCTTAAGAGTATATGCTAAAAGCGGTGCGCCATCGGTGTGAATCCTGCCTGAGGCGCTAAGGAATCAACTGATTTAGGTTCCAAAGCTGCTGGCCGTGCCGGATAAAACTTGCCAATCACCCAGCATGCGCCCGTTGTATAGAACCAGAACCGGCAAGAGGGCTAATGGCTATGATTGCAGTGCTCGGAATGCTTGTGTTCGGCAGGTGCGGGGGCGTCCGCCGCTTTAAATCCTAGCGCCCGTTTAAAAAATCGTGCAAAGGCTTGCAGGTCTTGTATCAGGCCGGTCCATAAGCGGTTCAACCATTGTCCGACTTGTCGAATGATATTGCCGGACGCTTTGGGCGAGGGCATTTCCTGGGAATGCGAGTCGTGATGATGATGATGGGAACAGAATTCGTCATGGACGTGTTCGGTTTTGTGGCCAAACCGGCATTGCGACCCGTCTTGGTGAAGAAAATTTTGTCCTGCTGTAGGCCGGTAGCTGGTAATAGTGCTTGGCACGAGGCGCATCAATGTTTCCTTTGCTGGGGTGGCGCGTTTTGGAGCCAACCCCCGAGGGCGGAACCGTATTCTACAATTTCATTCATGCAGACCGCGCTGGTGCAACAGCCTCGGGAACAGGTGGATGCTGCGGTCGCCATTGCGGCTTTGCCCATTTCCGCCCTGGGGTACAGCCAGGTATTACGAAACAGGCCAAATAACCGAGGAATTGCCATAAAGCCGACGCCCATGCTGAGCACGGACATGAGGAGTCGGGTTGCCAGTGGGGGGACTCCGTATTGCTTTTGCAGTGTTGATTCCGCCTTGTCCGTCAAGAGATGGGTGCCTTGTACCAGGCCCGCCACGGTCGGCAACAGGATAGGCAGCATTCGCAAGCCGTTTTTGCCTGACACCAGCGGGCTAATCAGTAATACGTTCATCATGGCCCCCAGCCACGGCGGAGGCTCCCAATTCAAGGCCTTGTTGAGTTGCCCCAGACAGGCAACGCTAAGCCCCATTTTGGCCCACACTTTCCAGTCGGAGGGAATGAGTTCGGTGGTAGCCTTGCTGGGCGCAAACCGGGCCAACAGCAAAGCCGGGGTTATATAAGCGACTGCTTTCAATGCGGCTGTCAGCCGCTGAGAGTTGTCGGGAGATTTGAGTGCCGGTTTACGGGGCAGCACCACATCCGCAGAGTAGAAGGGTGGCTTGGCGCCGATGTTCGGCGATCCGCCGTGGGTGGCAGGTAAGGGCATGGCGGGCCATGCTTTTGCTTGCCCTGTAAGGGGAATAGCTTGGTAGAAATATGCGTTTGGAAGGGCCTGCATTTGTAAATGTTACCTGCCTGGAATAATAAAAGGCAAAAATGAAAATGATTTTCATTTTTATTTTAGAAGTGGACTGATGTCAAATGAATTAAACAGAAAGGTTGAGTTTTTGTGATTGAGTTGATATGCTTTCGCAGAATAAAAATGGTTTTCATTATATGACACTCAGTTCGGTTCGCCTTCCCAAATCCACCCAGGCTGTTCTGGAAGCGTTGCAGCAGTTGAATCATGCAACGGCGCCCGACATTATGGACTGGATTAACCGGACTTCCGGGCAAAAAAAGGTGAGCCTTACCAGCGTTTATCGCTCGCTGAACCACTTGGTGGCCGAAGCGCAGATCAAGCCGCTTAATTTCAACGATGGTCAGGTGCGGTATGAGTTGAACAATCAGCGGATGCACCATCATCACTTGGTATGCACCCGTTGCGAGAAAGTCCAGATGTTGGATAGTTGCCCATTTGAGCCTTTGCTGGAGCAGTTACAAGGCAAATTTCGGGTGGACTACCACAATTTTGAGGTGTTTGGCCTCTGTAGCAACTGCTTATCTATGTCCTGAGCAGTTGAGCGTAACTGATAAATCAAAAGAAGGTCTATTTTGGTCGGTGTAAAATCTTTACCTCAAACAATGGTGGCCCGTGTCTCCTCAGAAGACGCCGTATCGGCTTCGTCCAAGGAGGTTCAGTCCAAGTCGGAATTCCTCTCTGCGTTGAAATCGTTTCTGATGGTTCCGCTGTGTCCGATGTTGGGATACTATCTGCTCGATCAAACCGGTATCAGTCAGGCAATGGTGACTCAGGGGTTAATCCCGCAGGAAATTTTAGGGGAAGGGTTCGGGCATGTGGGCCTTTGCTTCTCCATTCATTATGCGTTTAACGGAGTGCAGTCTCTTTTTAAAGGCGTTGCGGGGCTTTTAAAATAAAAAATTTTAATTTATAAAAACATTAGCCATAGGGGTTAATACCAACGGAGCCTGTTTAGATGGGGCTGAGTCACCAGTACGGCTAATGTTTCTGAGTGACTCTACGTCTACAATTGAAACATATATTTTATAAGCCATCTGCATGTACGCCAGGCCCTGTTAACGGCCCTCATTTGTAAAAGGTATCGCGGGCTGCTTTGAACTCACACATGGAGCATCCTGCCGGAGACGCCGGATGCGGTGTCATGAAGTAATCATCATCTGTTTCATCCATGCTGCAATAAATGTATGGGTAGATTTCAAGAGCCTCCGTTTAGGCTGATAAAAAATATATCTCCCCCGATGAACTATCCCGACTCAAAAGGCGATTTTTAAATTCTCTTTGAAGGTGCACCCCTGTCCAGATGAGCAGGGGTTTTTTTTGCGTTTGTTTAATGTTTTGTAACTTTTAGGAGTAGCGAGGCAATCGGTATATTTTATTTGTTTTTATATATTTAAGAGAGATAGCTCTTGCCGGTTTTTGAGTATAAACGCGGCAACCATTAATTAGAGAGCGCGAGATTAAGTTATGCAACCCTTGAGCCTACAAAGCCGACCCTTGTACGCCTCCAGTGTGGCGGGGAATGCCGCTGCCGGTTCGCTGGCAACGCCTTTGGCTGGTGCAAATCAACCTGCTTTAGCACAAAGTGTTTCGACCGGACCTTTGGACATGAACAGCATTATGCCAATGCTGATGCAGATCATTCAAGGCATCATGGCGTTGATGACGAAAATGTTCGGAGGCGGCGCGGCGGCAAGTAACGCAGCGAATGGCGGCAATGCCGGTAACGCCGGAAATCCAGGCGGTGCGGGTAATCCTGGTAATGCCGGAAATGGTGGCAATGCTGGCAACGCCGGAAACTTAGGCAACGCCGGAGACTTGGGTAATGCCAGAAACCCGGGCAATGCAGCAAATGCCGGTAACGCTGCCGCCATAAACGGAGATGTCAATGGTGCTTCCTTGCTGCCGAATAATCCTAACGTGCAAGCCAATGCCGGTGTGAATTACAGCAATATTCCCGAGGAACAACGTGCGCAGTTTACCCATTTGAACGACAACCTCTCCGCTCAGGATGAGCGCCGTGCAGCTGGGATTATCCACTTGGGCGGCCGTGCGCACATTTCCGATAGTGAAACTGCAAGCGGGGTCAGTTCCTCAGCGCGAATTTATAACAACGTTCTCTCCAATCCCGGTAACTTCCGTCCGGAAGAAGTATCCATGATTCAGGAATTCGCGGCCAAAGAACGGGCCGAAACCGCTGGCATAACGCCGGATGGTCAAGGCTTTGTTACCGGCAGGTACCTGGATTTAGCGTTTATCGATCAGATGGGCAACCGGGACGGCATTAGTCAAGATAAGATCAACGCCTATAAAGGGGCGGTGAATGCTCGGGTCGATAATCTGATGAAAAGCGCGCAGGGTGGTAACGCTGCCGCTATTATCGCCGATAGTAATACAACAATCGATATCGTCAGCGATGTTGGCACCCTCGAAAAACGGACCGGCTTGAACCGGACGGAGCAGGCCGCATACCGTTTGGCCGGCCACTCGGTTCTGTTCAGCAAGGATGGTACCGTGGATGCCGACATTCTGGGCATCAGCTATAAAAACCTGAATGCTCTGGATTCCCAGGCGGGGGCCGGTCAGGACGTGAATATCGATAATGAGATTGAAGCCTTGGCCTCCGCGGACTCGGCGGATGACGGACAGGTTAACGGTAGTGCCCTGCGTCGCGCCAATGAGAGCGTGATGGATAAAATTTTCCTCAAGCAAGGTGGTATCCAGAATAACAATGCCCTGCTTCAAGAAGGGCAACAGGTGGGTCTGCGAAACGGCCGCACGATGGGTCAGATTACTCAATCGTTAACAACGGGCGGTATGCAGGCGCTGAATGATTTGAAATCGCTGGCGAAAGACCACACCCCCGCTATGCTGGCCGCTGGTGGCACTGTTGCTGCCGCTTCCGCCGTGTGTCCGTTCCTGGGTGGTATGGCCGGCGGGGCCGCCGGTATCGGTGCCGCCAATGACAGACTTTCAAAATATTAATAAGTCGTATGGGGAAAACTGGAAACGCTGAATGCAGCAACAGGAACACAAGTTCCTGTTGCTGCCGGGCGTTTTTCAAAATAATGTTTCGGGGTTGTGGATAAGGGAATGTCCGCCAACATTTGCATGTGGTTTGTCCCCCCATTACAATCAGGGAGAAAGTGATGGCGTAAGGCCTGTTAAATTAAGGCCCGAAATTGAGATAAACGAGCAATGCTACAGAATCCCCCCACCCGTACCCTGGAAATCAACGGTGAAACCTTAACCTTGGAAGCCGTCAGGCAGGTGGCCTTGAATGAAACGGCGAAAGTGGCCCTGGCCGCCGAATCCCTGGAAAAGATTGAGGCTTCCCGGCGGGTCGTGGAAAACGTGTTGGCCTCCGGTAACACCGTATACGGGGTAAACACCGGTTTTGGCGCGCTCAGTAGCGTTACCATCTCCAACGAGCAAGTGGACCAGTTGCAGGTGAACCTGGTGCGCAGCCATGCGGCCGGTACTGGCGTCATTCTGGATTTTTCAACCGTCCGGGCCATGATGTTGCTGCGGGCCAATACACTGGCCAAGGGCTTTTCCGGAGTCCGCCCGGTCGTGGTGGAAACCTTGCTGGCCATGCTGAACGCCGGCGTCTATCCCAAGGTGCCTTCGAAAGGTTCGTTGGGCGCCAGTGGCGACCTGGCTCCCTTGGCCCATATGACGCTGGTGCTGATTGGCGAAGGCGAAGCGTTTTATCAAAATGAATGCCTGCCGGGCGCGGAAGCATTGAAACGGGCGGGTATTCAGCCGTTGACCCTGAAAGCTAAAGAAGGGCTGGCCTTGCTGAACGGCACCCAGATGATGACGGCCATTGGCACCTTGGCTTTATTGGAAGCCGAAACACTAATGGCCGCCGCCGAAGTGGCGGGCGCTATGACCATTGAGGCCGTAAAAGGCAGCCAGAAACCCTTTGATGCCCGGGTGGCGAATGCCCGACCGCACGTGGGGCATGTGGAATCCGCTGCGGTGGTGCGCCGCTTGTTGCAAAACAGTCGGATTAATGAATCGCACCGGGATTGCGCCAAGGTGCAGGATGCGTATTCCCTGCGCTGCATTCCCCAGGTGCATGGTGCCTGCCGCGATTTGCTGGCATCCGTGCGGCGCATTCTGGAAGTGGAAATTAATGCCGCGACCGATAATCCGCTGGTTTTCCCCAATGGAGATGTGATTTCCCAAGGCAACTTCCACGGGGAGCCGGTGGCCATGGCGATGGAAATGCTGGCCTTGGCGTTGGCGGAACTGGGTAGCATCAGCGAACGCCGCATTGATAAACTGATGAACCCGGTCTTCAGCGAATTGCCTGCCTTTTTAGCCGGGAAATTTCAGGAAGGCTTGAACTCCGGCATGATGATTGTGCATTACGCCGCCGCTTCGCTGGTTTCCGAGAATAAAGTATTGGCCCATCCGGCGGTGGTGGATACCATCCCCACCTCGAATGATAAAGAGGATCACGTCAGTATGGGGGCAACTGCAGCCTGCAAAGCGGCCCAGATGCTGAAGAACACCCGTTGGGTGCTGGCTGCTGAATTGCTGGCGGCGGCGGAAGGGCTGGAGTACCGAGACGGTTTGCAGCCCAGTGACGGTGTTTGGCGGGTTTATCAACAAATTAGAAATGTCGTACCGGCATTAACGGCGGATCGTACCCTGGCGGGCGATGTGGAAACCCTGGCGAATCTGATTCAGGATGGCTCGCTGCTGGCCCCGATTCAGGATTTATTACAACCAACGGCCTGATTGGCCCAAAAAGCATTTGATTAAGAGGAGTGAAACGATGGTGGTGACCGAAAAAACTTTGCAACTGACCGGCGCTCCGCGCGGCAACCAGTTAACCTGCAAATCCTGGCTGACGGAAGCCGCCTATCGTATGCTGCTGAACAACCTGGACCCGGCCGTGGCGGAAGATCCGCAAGCATTGGTGGTTTACGGCGGAACCGGCAAAGCGGCCCGCAACCCGGAATGTCTGGCGAAAATTCTGGAAACGCTGAAAAATCTGGAGAACGATGAAACCTTGCTGGTGCAGTCCGGCAAGCCGGTGGCGGTGATGAAATCCCATCCCGATGCGCCGCGGGTGCTGATTGCCAACTCCAATCTGGTGCCTGCCTGGGGCAACTGGGATTATTTCCGGGAGCTGGAGCGCAAGGGACTGATTATGTACGGTCAAATGACCGCCGGAAGCTGGATTTACATTGGCAGCCAAGGTATAGTGCAGGGCACTTACCTCACGTTTTCGGAAGCGGCGCGCAAGCACTACAACAGCGATTTAAAAGGCAAGTTCGTCCTCTCCGCCGGTATGGGTGGCATGGGCGGCGCGCAACCGCTGGCCGTAAAAATGAACGGTGGCGTGTTCCTGGGTATTGATATCGATCCCAGCCGGATTCAGAAACGTTTGGAAACCGGCTACATGGATAAACTGGCTGGCTCGCTGGATGAGGCCCTACAATGGGTGAAAGAAGCCGTAGCTAAAAAGGAAGCCGTTTCTATTGGCTTGGTAGGCAACGCCGCCACGATTTATCAGGAATTGGTCAGCCGGAACATCACACCGGATATGGTGACGGATCAGACCTCGGCGCATGACGCACTGGTGGGCTATGTGCCGGAAGGCTTGAGTCTGGAGGAAGCCGCCAAACTCAGAAAAGAAAACCCGGATGCCTATGTGCTGCGCTCCAAGCAGGCCATGGCAAAGCAGGTTGACGCCATGCTGGCCTTCCAGAAGCAGGGCGCCATCGTATTCGATTACGGCAACAACATCCGCGAGCAGGCCAAAACCATGGGCGTGGCGCAGGCCTTTGACATTCCGGGCTTTATTCCCGAATACATCCGCCCGTTGTTCTGCGAAGGGTCCGGCCCGTTCCGTTGGGTGGCTCTCTCCGGCGATCCGGAAGACATTGCCGTGACCGATCAGGCTCTGATGGAAGCCTTTCCGGATAACCAACCCTTACAACAATGGTTGAAGCTGGCCAAGGAAAACATCCACTTCCAAGGCTTACCGGCGCGCATTTGCTGGCTGAAGTACGGTGAACGGGCTAAAGCGGGCAAGATTTTCAACGATTTGGTGGCCTCCGGTAAAGTGAAAGCCCCCATCGTCATTGGTCGCGATCACCTGGACTGCGGCAGCGTAGCCTCCCCCAACCGAGAAACTGAGGCCATGAAGGATGGTTCCGACGCGATTGCCGATTGGCCGATTCTGAATGCCCTGATTAACGGCGTGAACGGCGCCACCTGGGTGTCTTATCATCATGGAGGCGGCGTAGGCATCGGGTATTCCCAGCATGCCGGTATGGTGATTGTCGCCGATGGTACGCCCGAAGCCGAAGCCCGTCTTCAACGCGTGTTGACCTCCGATCCCGGTATGGGCGTGGTTCGCCATGTGGACGCCGGTTATGATGAGGCCAAAGAGATGGCTTGTAAATCTGGCGTCAAAATCCCATTTTTGGAGACTTAAGCGGATTGCTACTAAAAATTAAATATTTCATTAAAGTAATGCTGTTTTCTGGTGGATTATTCGGCTTTCTATTTGGGCTGTTTAAGCTGTTAACCGATCTTTTGGTACACAATTGGTTGCATGCAATTGTCTATGGAGCAGGAATAGGTCTTTTTACAGGAGCAGCCTTTGGATTTTGTATGGCTCTCATTTTACTTCCATTTCACTATTACTGTTTTTATCGTGTTGTTGATAAACAGTTTCCGCCTTTATCCTTGGAGGCTACGCAGCAAGAAAAGACGTTTATTATTGGAGAGAATATTCTTCACTTATGGTCAAGTTGCGTTTCTGGCTTAAAAACCAGTAAAAATTACAATGTCATCAAAGAAAATTTTGCATTAAATCAAATTCTTATAATGACTCCCAAATCATTTAAAGGCTATGGTGAAAAAATGACCATATCTTTATATGCAATTGATGAAAACAGGACAAAACTTGTTATTGCAAGCAAGCCAAAGTGGTGGACTACACTCATAGATTATGGAAAAAATTATGAAAATATTGTGAAAGCACTTCGTTTGATTGTGGCTCAATCACATCCGTCAGTAGTTATCAGGGAGCTAGCATAGAAGGTGGCGTTATGACACGACATTTGTTGCTCTATAACATTGGGCAGCTTGTCACCGTAGAACCTGAGCGGATGACGGCGGAGAACCCGTTGGGCATTATTGCGGATGGTGCCATTCGGATTGAGGATGGAGAAATCGCCTGGCTGGGGGCTTCATCCGAAGTAAAGCGGGCTGACTTTCCCTCTCACCACTGGATGGATGCCAAGGGTAGGTTGGTGATGCCGGGGTTGATTGATTCCCACACGCACACCATTTTTGCGGGCGACCGGGCGGATGAGTTTGAAATGCGTCTGCAAGGTAAAACGTACCTGGAAATCGCGCAGGCAGGTGGAGGTATCCTGAAAACCGTCACGGCTACCCGTCAGGCGGATAAAACAACCCTTCACAGCCTAACCCGTCAACGGTTGCAACGCATGCTCAACCTGGGCGTTACTACCGTGGAAGTCAAAAGCGGTTACGGGCTGGATTTTGACAGCGAAATCAAATGCCTGGAAGTGTTGCAGGAGTTGCAACCGGACAGCCCGGTGTCCATTGTGCCCACCTATATGGGCGGCCATGACATTCCGCCGGAATACCAGGGGCGGACGGATGCGTATGTTGATCTGCTGTGCAACGAGCAAATTCCAGTAGTGGCGGAGCGAAAGCTGGCCGTATTTTGCGATGTGTTCTGCGAAAAAGGCTATTTTGACGTGGCACAGTCCCGACGTATTCTGGAAACCGCGCGCCAACACGGTTTAAAGTTGAAAATCCACGCCGAGGAATTCTGCGACCTGGGTGGCGCCAAGCTGGCGGGTGAGCTAGGCGCGGTGTCGGCCGATCATTTGCTGAATATTTCCGATGAAGGCATTGCGGCGCTAAAAGCAGGTAGAACGGTCGCCACGTTGTTGCCGGGGACGGCGTTTTACTTGCGAATTAAAGATTATGCCCCGGCCCGCAAGCTGATTGCTGCTGGTGTCCCGGTGGCGCTGGCGACGGATTTTAACCCCGGCAGCTGCGTGATTGATAACTTGCAGTGGATTATGGCCCTGGCCTGCCTGCAAATGAACATGACCCCAGTGGATGTCATTAAGGCTGTTACGCTTCATGCGGCCATGGCGCTGGATTTGCAGCATGATCGGGGCAGCTTGGCGGTCGGCAAACGTGCGGATATCGCATTATTTGACGTCGGCGGCTATAACGAGCTGCTTTATCGCATGGGCAGCAATTTGCTGAACTTGGTATTTGTGGGCGGCCAGCAGTTTACCCGGCAAGATTTGGTGAATTCGCTTGCCTAGGACTTGTTCCGATTGAGGTCGGCTGACTTGGCCGATGGGTTGCCCTGTTGATGCTGATGGAATACGCAAGCGGAACCGCATTCATGGGCAGGCGCGTCTTTGGTAGGTGGGTTGGTTGCGGCAACCGGCTCCGATTGCTTGAGCACCACCGGCGCTTGAGCGATGATTTTTTCCGTTAACCCGCCACACACTGAACATGGGGGCGATATAATCGCCTGCATGGATTGAAATACGGATTCCACATGCTGACAGCTATGGCAGCGATAGGTATAGCTTGGCATAGGGCCTCTTCGCAGCGGTTACTTCTTCGTAAGCGACTGGACTTTGGCAAATTTAAGGAAGGTACCAACCGTATTGGCCATGGCGATGGTCTGGCCGGTGATGCCCTTGAACAGGCCACCCTTCAGCACAAATTGGTTCCAGCCCGCCAGTTTGGTTTTGATGATCAGGTTAAAGGTGCCTTGATCCTTTGTGGAAGTGCCGTGAGTTTCCAAATGCCGGTAAGCGGCTACCGTAGAGCGGGTATTCACGTCCGTGAAGAGATCTTCCACCGTGCGGTATGGGGCATATCCCAGTGGCCGGTCCAGCTTACTCACATCACCGCCCACGGTCAGGGTGGCATTCCAATCTTCGCCGATTTCCCACTGTTTTTTGCGGACCAGCCGAAGTTGGCGGGTCGGCTCTTCTCCAATGGGAATATTGACCCACTGATTCTGAAATTTAAGAATGCGGGGCACGATGTAGCCGTTTAGATTGGCCGGGGTGTTCAGCAGCATGCCGTCTATCTCGTGGCGAAGCATTTCCTCTACCCACTCATCGGGCTCTACCAGGAACAGCCAGTCGCAAGCGCCCATCGAGAGGGCATCCCGGCGGACTACGGTTTTGTTTTGGGAAGGGTGGAAATAGACTTTCTCGGTAAAGGCGCGGGCAATGGCCAGGGTGCCGTCCGTACTGCCCTTGTCAAACACAATCAATTCATCCACCCAATGCAGGGAGGACAGCGCGCGTTCAATGGTCGACGCATTGTTCTCGGTGATGACTATCGCCGAAACGGTTTGAGATTTATAGGTCATCTAACTCTCACAAATGTTCCTAAACAATAGAATACCAGTATTTTTACATTTCGATACAGTTGAGCGAATCTTACGTGAGAATCACGGGTTGCGGGGGGTAAGGGTCGTGTTAGAATGATCCGTATGGCTGGACATTCTAAATGGGCTCAAATCAAGCGAACCAAGGCCGTTAAGGACGCCAGGAAGGGAGCAAACTTCGCCCAATGCTCCCGAGAAATTATTATGGCTGCCAAATTGGGCGGTGGAGACCCTGAGGGCAACTTTCGCCTGAGAACCGCCATTGTGCGCGCTAAGGCGGCTGGGGTGCCCAACGACAACATTAAGCGGGCCATTGAAAAAGGCACCGGCGCCAGTGGCGCGGATAGCATGGAAGATTTGTCTTACGAAGGCTACGGGCCGGGCGGGGTGGCGATCTTCATTGAAGCTGTGACTGATAACCGCAACCGAACCGCAGGCGATATCCGCAGCTATTTCAACAAATATCAGGGCAACTTGGGTTCGGATGGCTGCGTAGCCTGGATTTTTGAGGAAACGGGCCTGATTAAAGTGGCTCAAGGCGCTCTGGCCGAGGAAACCGTGTTTGAAAAAGCGATTGAAGCGGGCGCAGCGGATTTTCAGGCCAATGCCGATGAGGAAACCTTTGATATTTATACCGCTCCAGCGGATTTGAACACCGTCTGTCAGGCGCTGAGCAGTTCCAATATTGCTATTCAGTCGGCTGAAGTGACCCGTCTGCCCCAGAACACGGTGAAAGTGGAAACCGAGGAGCAGGCCAAGCCGCTGCTGAAGCTGCTGGACGCCATTGAATCCCACGATGATGTGCAGCACGTGTATGCCAACTTCGATATGGATGAGGCCCTGCTGGGCAAACTGGAACAGGCGTAGTTCCGCATGCCCGAAATCACGCTGACCGGATTGCACGCATTCTTCCGACAAGTCAGCCAAACTGTTAGCCATGCCTGCATGTTAGGAGGCACTGTAGAGCCGACGCCGTTGAACCAATGGGTTCTGATTGGGCTGCATGCCCGGCAGGAATTGCAGTTAAAGGGCACTTACTTTTCAGTGAATGGGCATCCTTTAGAGGGGCCGGATGCCGAGGCGCATCTATTTGAGCTGCTCGAGCACACGCGACACCAAGCCAGACAATGGCCAGAGGCTAAAAGTCAGTATGGTTTGCCGATGGCGGGCGGTTTGATGGGCTGTATGGGCTATGATTTCTATCGGTGGTGCGATGAGGGCTGGCAGACTGACGCCTTATTCGCGGATTCCAACTGGCCGGAACTTATTTTGTGTGAGTTTGAGGACTGGCTGCTGTTGAATTTGGAAAGCGGCGAGTTGACCATTTTGACGGAGCCTGCTGGTCGAGAACTGGAGTATCGGGCGCTTTGGCAGGAGAGCCATGCGTTAAAGCCTGAGACAACGTCAACCCAAAACCCTGTTGCGTTGGATGCTGGGGCGATGGCGGCGTATATCGACACGTTTAACGCGTCTTTTAGCCAGCCAGCCTTCGAGGCGGCTGTCGAACAACTCCGGCAACATATCAGTAGTGGGGAGCTTTATCAGGCCAATTTGTCGATTCGGCTGCAAAAAGCGCTGCAGATTGACCCGTATGAATTGTTTGAGAATCTGTGCCGCAAAAATCCATCGCCGTTTTCCGGCTTTTTTAAATGGCCGGGCGGGGTGGTGGTCAGTAACTCCCCGGAACGGCTGGTGCAGGTGGATGAATCCGGTAAGGCGCAGGCCCGCCCGATTGCCGGTACCCGTGGGCGCGGCAAAACCCCTCAGGAAGATGCGGACATTGGCCAGACCCTGCTGAGCAACGAGAAAGAATGCGCTGAGCACAAGATGCTGGTGGACTTGGCTCGCAACGATTTAGGCCGGGTCTGCGAGCCGGGCTCGGTGCAGGTGGATGAATTGCTGGTATTGGAGCGGTATTCTCATGTCACGCACCTGGTCAGCAACGTCAGCGGGCAAATGCGGCGGGATTGCACCGGCTGGGACCTGATTCGCAGTATGTTCCCCTGCGGCACCATTACCGGCTGCCCGAAAATCCGCTGTGTGGAAATTTTGAATGCCGTGGAACCCGTATCTCGCGGCTTTTACACCGGCAGCATGGGTTATCTGGATGCGGTAAGCGGCGCGATGGATTGGAATATCCTGATTCGGAGCCTGTTTTTAACCCCATTAAATATGCTGGATACAATAACTACAAAAAATAACCCCGAAGCTGTGGTGTATAATACCGCTGTTCATATCGGCGCGGGAATTGTGCATGATGCCGTGGGTGCCCATGAATACCGGGAATGCCTGCGGAAAGCCACTGCCAGCCTGAATGAGCTGTTCAGCCTGGAGATGAACCATCAGGTGAAAGATTGCCAATCGTCCCTAATGCCGCCAGTAAAGGAGCCAGCCCAGCCATGACGACCGGAAAAACCAGTGAACCAACGGAAGTGGTCATCTTTGAGGCCGAGGATATTGATCGTACCCTCAAGCGGCTGAC
>JAJQJM010000029.1 GCA_021323475.1 Vampirovibrio sp. | reverse complement strand
GGTTGATATGCTGCTTGGTAATTTCCCGACTGGTGTCCTGCTTGCGGGTACGCAAGAAACTGCCCAACGTGTCCAGCTCCGAAAGGATTTGCTCCCGGTCCAGCGGAGCCTGCTTTTGGCGCTGCAATTCGTCTAAAAACTCCTTGAAGGTTTCCTGCGGGAAGTTCAGGCCATAGTGCTTCAGAATGGCTTCAGCCTGCTGATCCTTCTGGATAATGCCGTGCCATTGCTTGGCATTGATCGGAGGCACCTCTACCACTTCAAACGGTGCGGTTGGGCCGACCGGGCCTGAGTTTCCGCCTCCCAGCAGAGATTTCAGCATGGCGGCTTTGAAACCACCCTCGGACTCTCCGCTTTCCTTAACGCCGGCATCGTTGACAATAAATCGGAAATGCGGATTCTGGGCTTTAATCCGCTCATAGGCATCCTTGCGTTTCAGGTTGTCCAATTCGGAAGGCGAGGCGTTATTCAGCACCAGTACGGTGGGCTTGTTACTCGGCAATCCCATTTTAGAAGCCGATTCCGTAAACGCCTGAGACAAGGCCCCGCCTCGCTCATCGCGTTTCAGGGTCTGCAATTTTTCCGGCGAGCAGTCTACGGAAAACATGGGTTGGCGACCCAGTTTTTCCTTTAGCTTCATCAGAATCCCTTTTTTCATTTGCTCGTTATCGGACTTCAACACCGCATTGTGCAAGTAAGCGCGCGAGGAAATTTCCGATAACTTGTCCGCAAACGGCTCTCCAGCCTCCTTGTAGGCTTCCAGCTCCGGATCGTCTTCCGTGAAAGGCCGGATCTGATCAGCAAAATTGGCAGGTTTTTCAAAAGGATTTTTCTGAGGCCCACCCGGTTGACCTGCCATCATCAGGAAAGGCAGCGCCTTCATGAAGTCGGATTCATTCAGGTCAAACGTCATCACATCATCGGAGTCATTCTCGGTATCCGATTCGGCGGGCTTGGCGGGGCCAGCGGGCGTTTTCTTGTTAATCTGTCGCGGCCCGGTCGTCCCGGATGATTGCGGCGCTTTCCTTTTTCTGGATGTCGGCTGAAAACTATCTTCATTGGAGGCTTTTAGGCGCTTGGCCCTGTCCGTCTGGCTGGAAACGCCAAACAGCGGAACGGAAGCGGCTTGGGCCGTCACGGTGCGCTTTTGCTGTTGATTTACTCCCAATTTTTTCCCATAGAAATGATTGCCTGACAAAGAGGTAATCTCTGGCATGTCTTCTTCTCCCAAATTTTATATGAAACCCTGTACCCACTTTAAAATTGTGCGTTTCGGCGAGCCAAACGTCATTCAGCTCCGCGCAATTGAATATGAAACCCCTAAAAAACACATTACATCATTACTGGCATATAGCCCCCCAATTCTTTTTTATGAAACCCTGTACCCACTTATTTAAATTGCATATTGCGCAAGCCCAATATTTATAGAGATGGCTTTGCACATAATCCTGCCCTAGAAAATACCGTCAAGATAGTTTGTTGTCAAAATGTAAACAAACGTAAACTAAAGAGGCCAATCACAATCATCCAATCACAGTCATGCAGAAGGGTTCTGGCCGGTTTCCCGTTGCCGAACATGGGAAAAAGTACGGTCTACGCCCGTTACAGGCAGACGTCACCCATTTTTCGAGCAGTGGACCCCGCTGTCCTGATTTCCACTTTCCATGTGGCAAATATTTGTAGATTCGCTGTGTATCAGTTGATCCGCCATCATGTCCTTCAGTTCGCCGGGAGTACCGCTGCCATTGGTAATCATAGTCTGCATGGCAACCCGCATACTGTCGGACAGGTTGTTGATGGTGACTGCATGTTGCTGTAAGAGACTTTTTAATTCCGAAGGCAATGTGTGATTCGCCTCCGTCGCAACCGCATACAAGTCCCAGAACTTTTGCAGTTCGGCTCCCTTGGCGCTGGCGTTGTTATCATCCATCCCAATGCTAAGCGCCGCCTCATAGCCATTTGCGTAGGTTATCCCGTCAATGGTAACCGGCGTGGTTTTAAACGCCGTAACGTCACTTCCCATTTTGGTGCTGAAGGTTTCCAAATTCTTTTGAACTTCCGCCATATGGTGCGCCTGGTTTGCCAGACTGAGCAGCGTATTGGCCTGCTCCTGGTTAATTTCCCCCTTTTCCAGCAACTGATTTGCCATAGCGGTAAGATTGGAGGCCAGCAGATCCGTAGTGCCGTTGGCCCCAATGGTCAGAACGCTCTGCGCGACACTCTTCGGCAAGTTTAAGGAGAGTTGCTGCCCGTTCTCAAGGGTGACCACGGTATTGCCTTCCGTAGCCGGGGTGGACGCAGGCGCTTTTGGAGCCGCTGTCGGTGAGGAAGGGACAGGCGCCTTGGCCATCTGAACCGGCTTGGGCTTGCTCAGCATTGCGTCAAATAAATCGGAGAGATTATTTCCAAGCAAGGCAAGCGCGGCTACCGCCACCAGGCCGAGCGACGCGCCAATCACGCCATATTCCGTCACGGTTTGTCCGCAGCGTCGACTCATTTAATCCTCCAATTTAGTGGCTCCCATTCCTTATCGACAGCATTCTCCAAAATCGAATCCATTTTTTTACAAAAATTTGCATCCTGCCACACCCCATTACGCCAACAAGCCAATCAACCTGTACGTTGCCTCCCAGTTTCCTGTTCGGAATTTATGCATGACAAGTTGCTATACCGGCGTTTATTTAGCTGTTAGAATGAGCCATCATATCGATGCAATAGCTGCGGGGGGTTAAACCAGTGATTGTTGGCATACCAAAAGAGATTAAGCCCAATGAGAACCGGGTCGCCATTATCCCGGCCGGGGTGGAAGCCTTAACCAAAAAGGGGCACACGGTTTTTATCGAGACGGAAGCCGGGAAAGGCAGCGGATTTAGTGATGAGGACTACCGCAATGCCGGGGCCACCACCGTGAATACTCCCGCCGAGGTTTTCCAGAAAGCGGATCTGGTGCTGAAAGTTAAAGAGCCTCTCCCGCCGGAATATGACCTGTTTAAGGAAGACCAGTTGCTGTTCACCTACCTTCACCTGGCGGCGGAACCGAAACTCACGGAAGCGCTGATAAAAAAACGGGTAACTGCCATTGCCTATGAGACCATTCAACTGGAAGACGGCTCCCTGCCGCTGTTGACCCCCATGAGCGAAGTGGCGGGCCGCATGGCGGTGCAAATCGGGGCCATGCTGCTGGAGAAGCACTACGGGGGCAAAGGCTTGCTGCTAGGCGGTGTACCGGGCACCCACCCGGCGAAAGTCCTGATTCTGGGCGGCGGCATTGTGGGCACCAATGCGGCCAAAATTGCCTTGGGCTTTGGCGCCGATGTGACCATTCTGGACATCAATCTGGATCGCTTGCGGTACCTGGATGATATTTTCCACGGACGGGTAAAGACCCTGATGTCCAATGCCTACAATATTCGGGAAGAGGCCAAAAACGCGGATCTGCTGATTGGCGCGGTATTGATTCCAGGCGCGAAGGCCCCCAAACTGGTCACAGAGGCCATGGTAAAGGAAATGCAGGCGGGTTCCGTAATTGTGGATGTGGCCATCGATCAGGGCGGCTCCATCGAAACCATTGATCGGGTTACCACGCATGCTAACCCCGCGTATGAAAAACATGGCGTGATCCATTATTCCGTGGCCAACATGCCCGGCGCGGTCGCCAGAACGTCCACGTTCGCCTTAACCAACACCACGCTGCCTTACCTGCTGACCCTGGCGAACAAAGGATTTTTGGCCGCCGTCCAGGCCGATCCCGCTTTGGCCAAAGGGGTCAATGTAATGAAAGGCAAAGTCACCTACAAATCGGTGGCGGAAGCGCACAACCTGGATTTTCATCCCCTGTCGGAATTGTTATACGCAGCCGTATAAATCATATTCAAACCGCCTTCCCAGCCCTATGGCACAGGAAGGCGGTTTGATTCATTTCATACGTGCTATTGGCCTATTGCGCTTTGGTTTTTTGGGGATCCAGCATGATTTTGCCGGAAGCAATCCCTTGCAGGGTTAAGTACAAATCCGGAACGCCAATTCCGGTTGCCCACTCGCGTCCCCCACGGCGAGGATCCGGCTTGCTGAATTCCGCGCCCGCAATATCAAAATGGAGCCAGGGAATATTGGGTTTATTTTCCCCTACCATGTTGCCTTTGCTATTTTTACGGATGGAATCAAGCCCAACGGCCTGAATAAATGCGGCTCCGTCACCAAACTGGGAAAATCCCGCCTCTTTCATGAATTTGGGATTATTTTGGAAGGACGAAGCGTTCTTCTCATATTGCTCAATGGCTTTCTCCGGGTCGGTCACGCCCTCTTTAATCAATCCGGCCCGAATATAACCGGTTACGCCACAGGAATTAATCGCATCCGCCTGACCACCGACACCATACTCTTCCGTCACGGCTTTGCGATACTGATCATTCAATAGCAGCGTATCGGTTTTCCGCCGAAGGCCGTTTTTCAAAACCCCATTCGCCGCCTCCAATAAATCCGCATTATTGCCTGCAAGCCCTACGGCATTTTGTTCTCCAATGGCGCGCACTTTGCCGCCCGTCAGCGTGGCAATATCGAACACGGCATCCACGGTTTGCTGACCGGCGGTATATTTTTCCAGACCGTAATTCATGGCGTCCGCCAGCACTAAACGGCCTTCCGCGTCGGTATTTTTGATTTCCACCGTCTTGCCGCTGCGGGAGGTATACAGGTTCTGCGGCAACATGGCTTTTCCGCTGATCCGGTTTTCGGTCAAGGGCATCAATCCAACCACCCGAATATTATCCAGTGGCTTGGCGTCCAACGTCTGCATCAGGCCCAGCACCGCCGCAGCGCCCGCCATATCGCCACGCATATTGTGCATGTACAAGCTGCTTTTTAAATTATTGCCACCCGTGTCAAAAATAATGCCTTTGCCCACCACTAAAACCGTACGGCCCGTTTTCGGGTTCCAGTTCGGCGGGGTATGCACCACCTCCAGCAGGCGGGGCTGTCGGTCCCGGTAATCCCTGAAATTGTCGTACGTGTTACCTTGCCCGACTGCTAACAGCAGGCCCATTTTTTTGGCATTCTTCGGATGATTGCCACGCAAAGCGTTTTCATCCAGCACATTGAGCGAAAGTGTCGCGGCCTTATTCACCATTTCTTTAGCCCTTGCCGTGAAATAGCCCGTGGTACAGACATTAGCGGGCGCATCAACCAGGTGACGCGTCAGCAGCATGGCCTGCCCCAATGCCTTTCCCAACTCGACATGTTCCGGCTGAATACCCGGCAAGCTTAGCTCGATGGATTGCAGGGATTTGGCCGGTTGAAAGTCCGCCCGGTGGAACCGGTAATTATAGCCATGCTGGGCGGCACTCATCGCCATCTCGCGGCCCAGTTCCCCGGCAGAAACAGCCGGAGGCATATACCCATCAGTGGGAATTTCCACCCGGGCCCGTCGGACTTGCTCGGCATCGAGCTGCTCCAAGGCGCGCTCGTAACTGTTCAGAACATTTTGGGAATTCGTAACACCGACCTCCGACAAAGGCCGGGAATCGGCAGGCTGTTGAATATTCGGAATCAATGCAAATTGATTTCGCGCATGGTTTACGGATGGAAACAACCACTGCTCTGCCGCCTCCGCTAAGTTCCGCAGTGGATGGTCAGATTGCAGCGCCTCCGTTTTTAACCGGTTCCAGGCATCTTCCGTTTTGGGCAGTAGTTGGATTCGGGCTTCTCCATCGGGCGCTTTCTCGAAACGTTCTTTAATGTCCGTACCGACGGATAATTGTACCGGTGTAGCAATCAAGCGATTTTTGAGCCTGGCAAACTCGGACACGGGACGACTGGAATTGCGCCACGCAACATTGTCCGGTTTCCCGGCAAAGGATAACACAGGATTCATATTTAAATTTCCCCCATTAAAAATATGTTGAACGAATAAAACCCACTTTGAATACGCGGCATGCTACCACGAAGAACAATAAGCCCCAAACCGACCGTCCCAGTAAAATTGGACGTACTTACTCTGAAACAGCGAGTAACATCTGATCAAAAACCGCATGCATTCACATGCCAGCTATTCCATACAAATCACTAAATAACTTCAGACGCCAGGCTTGGAACCCTACCTCCCCGAGGGGGCCTAACCTCCCTCACCCCAATCGCAGCCCTCCTGTCACGGGCACTTGGCCCAGGGCGTGATGACCGGAGTCTGGCCCTGAAAGATTGGTTTAGCGCCTGCTCCATATAGGTAGGCTGTGGGGAGATGATGTGATTCAGGGGCCAAATCTTTCGCAGAAAGGCCAATGCTTTCTCCCGATAGGTCCGAGGCGGCACCTGCATAAATAAAGGATCGGGTTGAAACATTAAATAGCTAGGCCTTAAAAACTGATTTCTTTCTGAAGAGAAGTATAGTTCAGCATTCCTGGAAAGTTGCCACAGCATAATGTTTGGCATTATATTCTTGATGATAGGTTGAAGGACAGACTTAGCCTGCTTTGACGTCCACTGGGTGACGGCTTTTTTGCTTCGAATCAACGGATTTGCAATGATTTGGGACCAGGTTAGTTTTTGACGGATAAGCCGGGTCATTTCCCGATCCGTGGAGAGAGCCAGCACATTCTGACCTTCTTTATTTCGAATATTGGCATTTGCGCCCTGCTTCAGAAGGAAAGCCACCATCTCC
The DNA here is from genome assembly GCA_021323475.1 of Vampirovibrio sp. GTDB lineage: Bacteria > Cyanobacteriota > Vampirovibrionia > Vampirovibrionales > Vampirovibrionaceae > Vampirovibrio. The sequence goes on along the minus strand of JAJQJM010000029.1, from coordinate 20,539 downwards.
TTTTGTCCTGCTTTTACCGCATGATGCAAGGCGGTATTGCCGCCGGGATCGATGATATCAATATTCGCTTTATAGTCCAGTAATGTTTTAACCAGATTCTGCTCATCGGCCTCTACAGCCATATGTAAAATTGGCTTATAAGTCTGACTATCGGGATTAGCGCCGTATTGCAGCAGCAGTTTCAACAGCTCTGCATTTCGCTGGGTACAAGCAACCTTTAAAGATTCACCAGCCGTATAGGGCAGTAAGGATTTATTCGCCAACAACAATCTGACGATATTGTTATGCCCATTTTTGACAGAAGGGTTTACCAGAGAAGAGTACAGATCATTTTTAGGATGGCTTGCTATCAACGAGGTAATGCGCAGATTGGAAACAGGCTGACCTGAATTTGCGGCAGCCTTGATAAAAGCCCATCGCTCGTCGCGCGGCCTCTCTTTAAAGAAGGCAATCGCCTGTTTTTGATCCTTGGCATCTTCCATTAACTTCGCCTTGATTTTGGCAAATTTATCCTGGGTTGATGATGGGTCATCCAGTTCAAATCGTCTCACCCAGGGCTTCAGGTTTTCATCTTCCGAAATCAGCCGTTCAAAATCGGAAAGAATGGTTTGTTTAAAATCCCGATGCTCGACTCGGGTTCGATGCTTTTTACTGTGAGCAAGCTGCTCTTCCAGATTAGGCCATAAGTCTTTTTCTATAATCTCCGGCCGGCCGTACCAGGCGGCATACATCATATCGGTGGGAGTGGCTTTTGCACCATGCCGGATTAATTCCGGAATGGCATCGGAATGCCTGGACACAATGGCCATCGTCAGCACACTCAGCCCGCCGGGATCAGTCTGCTTCATAATGCCCTTTTCAAGCCGAGGGAGCTTCAAGCAGTAATCAAACAGACCTTTGTTGTTATGCCACATGGCTTCGATTAACACACTGCTGCCATTGGCGGTTTTCTGGGAAAGATCGGGGTTATAATCCAGCGCCAAATGAAGTGGGCCGTATTTTTGGCCGTATAACTTTTTCCGCTCCTCTTTCGACGCATTCAACGGGACATACAGACCTCTGTCTTTCTGTTGAATCAGGCGGGTATCCTCTTCCCAGCGATCGACGCTAGCCTGCTGCATAATTTTCAGGAAGAGATCCGTCGGCATTTCCTGATAGATATCAGGATTCAGCGCCGGTTGCGGGTCTGGTTTGGCGGCCGTGGGAGGCGTGTTTTCCAATGGGGGGGATCGGTGACGTAAGCTGGGTGGAATCGCAATAGGTTGCATGAGGGAGGAAACTCCTGATTCATTCAACGACCGGTGATGTTCTCAGGCAAGAGAAAATTTGAGAGAGGAAATTTTCCTGCCTGTCAGGCTCATTGGACAAGCAAAATCAAGTAAACGCAGGACGCAGTGAATACAAACCGTAAAACGTTCAACGAGCTATACCCGTTCTTCAATGTTGCGCTTATGTATACATAAAAGAAGGCAGCCAGGCAAATTGCTCTCTACAAAACACATTGTTCTACAGCTTCCCCGCTGAGGTCCTGCCCCGTGTCTCTAGAGCGGTTGCCATTGGGGTTGAGCGGCAGCCTTGGTTTTCGGCGCAGCCTGATCCGCCAGCGTGACCGTTCTGCCGATAAACGGTAACGGATTCAGATGTTTGCCCTGGCTGACCAACTCAAAATGCAGATGAGGCCCGGTTGAATGACCGGTACTGCCCACTAGGGCAATGGTTTGCCCCTTTTTCACTTTCTGCCCGGAGCGAACCAGCAATTTGGAGGCATGCCCGTAACGGCTGGAAAAACCGGCGCCATGATCGACCACCACAAAATTGCCATAACCCTCCGCCCAGCCGCTGTAGGTAACCCGTCCCGCCTCCGTGGCGGTAATGGGCGTCCCTTGAGGAACCGCCAGATCAATACCCTCATGCATGCGCCCCCAACGGACCCCAAACGGGGAAGACAGAAACGCGTTCAAAACCGGCTTGCCGAAACGGAGCCGTTTGGGCTTGGGAGACTTAGCCGCCTTCTTCACCGAAAGCGCAGGTTCCGGCAGATCAATATCCGCATCGCTGCCGTTGGCATCGGCGTTGAGTGGATCCGTGGCCGGGATGTAGGGCACGGGCAGAATCGGGTCGGTCGGCAATGCCACCGCAGAAGGAGTGTACGTCATGCTGGCCATGAAGTTTCGCAGCAACTCAGCCTCAACCGTCTTTTCCCCGACAGGCGGATTGCCGGAGACGGCGCCATCCGCCGAAACCGTGGAAGGCATGGTGCCTGGCTCGGCCCAACCGGAAGGCAACAACAGGAAAGCCAGGGTTATCAACCCTGTTATACCGGTCAATCTCTGGTTTCTACGGTGACGATGTGGCGCCAGGGTCATTCATTGCACCTGATTTTCGGCCCGGTTTTTGCCGGTTGCTCTTCCTCTATTATTACGCAGAATGGCTCAATGAAGTTTCAGACGCCAAGAATCCCATCCGGGCCGCATGACGGCGGATCTTTCAGAAAGCGGCTTGACAAGCCCGAGCGGAACCTGAAAGATAGAGTGACTTTCGCGCACCGTCCAATAAAACCGGGCAGCTAAGCCGCTCGCCTTTCCACCGCCCCCTGTTGAAACGCCTCAGGACACAGCCTACAAGTCATAGCCATATCCAAAATACAAGATTTCACGCAAGATTTCACAAGGTTTTATGATGAAACATTCCAAACAAACCGTCATCTACAGCATTGTAGCCATTGTTTTCGGGTTTTGCCTGTTTGCGGCGGGCGTCGTCACCGGCATCAGCTATGAAGGCCGTCTGGGTCAATGGTCTCGCAACATCGACATGTCGGATTATATCAGCATGAGCCTGATCGCCCTGCTGTCCGTCGCCTTGTGGCTCAGTCTCAGGCGCAATCCCTAAAAATCATCCTAATCACCGACAGAAACAATCCTTCCACCGAATCGTCCATGACTTGAATCTCATCGGACGGGAATGGTATGGTGAAATTATCTTCCTTGAAGATTGGCCGTTCCCCTCCCGGCGACTTTACCTTAACAACCAGCAAGTCTAACGCTCTATGCCGTTTCCATTTCTGTTACCATTGACTCATGCCGTAGCCTGGCTCGTTGCAGGTTTTGTGGTCTGCACCACCGGGCTTAACCCGTTTTTCTCCATTCTGTTTTTTGAATTGCCACTGTTGCTTCAGTTCAAAAAGAAGGGCTATTTCGAAAGCGGCACCCCACTGAAAGTCTACCTGGTCTGCCTGGCTTTGTTCGCACTTATCTCCGGCCTGGGAATCTGGCTGGGCGCTATGTATGCCCAGGCGAACTGGCCCTATTTCACGCTGGCAATCGGGTTATGCGTCCTGGCAAACGCCTTCAGCCTGAAATATGACCCGACGCATAAAAACGATTTCATTGAGGATAACACGGCCTATTTATCAACGCGTGGCTACCAGGAACTCGTCCGACACCGTGAACCACACTCCCAGGCTCCGGAAAAATCCCCCCAGCCGGAAGCCATGCCGGCCTATTCGGGCATTATGAGCCTTTTAAAACGCTGCCTACGGATTCGCATTAAAATCGGCCAATGGGAAATCGGCATTGAATAACCCTGCCGTGAAAGCGCCCTCGACATCCCAAACCAACCCGACGGCTTTCTTCACCCGCTTCTCCAAACCGTCCGTTTGAGTGTGCCCCGCTTTTCTGATAGGCTGATAACCGACATAGGATCTGACAGGTGCCGTAACACAGGCGTGAGTAAGAAAAACGACTTGTGCGTTGCGCTGTGGCGCGTCCGTAACGACAGATACCCTTTTTTGCATAGCCTAGAATAAACAATGGAATTTTGACTGTGATGGGAAACTTAACCAATCAATCAATCCGTATTAACAGCGTTGTGGATGCCGATCGCCTGATCTTGCAGCCATCGGCAGGCCGCTCCGATAGTTTTGAAATCATGGACACGCGTAGCGGGCAATGCCTGGGAACGGTCACGCAAGCGCCGGGCAGCGCGCATGAGGTTGAACTGTTTTTCGGCAAAGGCGGCTTTATGGCCATGATCACCTCGCCCCAAGGCGCGCGGTATTTCGCATTACCCGGCTCCAGCCTGTCGCTGCCCGGTCTATCGCTAGTGTTGGAAGGTTGCGCCATTACCACCAACCCCGGCAAAGCCAGCGCCACCCAGCGCCCCTTTCAGCCTCAGGCTCACAGCCAGCAGGCTACCATTCTGGGCGCAGGGCTCGCAACGCGTTTCGAGCGCATTTCCGGCGACAGCACCCAATATTCCAAACCGGCCGTTCCCCTGGCCGGCAAATGCAGCGTTATCGCCTGTATTGCCAATAGCCTGGTTGCCCACGGGTTTAGCAGGCTCGTCGTCAACACTTACTTCAAGCCTGTCTCCCTCAAGGCCAGCCTGAACCAAACCCCGGCCCAGCAAATCGCCTACATCGACGAAGATCAGCCATCCGGAACCGCCGGGGGCCTGCGCAAAATGCTGCTGGATCCCAAACACCGGGAATTGCTGAATCTGGAGCAGCCACTGCTGGTGGTACAGGGCGATGCCGTAACCGATGCCAGCTTTTCCGACTTAATGAACGCTCATGTGGCCCAGAATGCCCTGATTACCATTGGTTGCCAGGAAGTGGCCGCCAAAGATGTAGACAAGTTCGGCATTATCGTCACCGATCGCTCAGGTTCGGACGGGCTTTCGGGCCGCATTACCGGTTTCCAGGAAAAACCAAAGGCGGAAGAGGCGCTCTCCCGGCTTGGCAACACCGGCTTCTATATTCTGTCACCCAAGGCGTTCCCGCTGGTTCAGCGCATATACAGCGAATTGCTGGAAAAAGCCCAGACTCAGGCCAAAGCACAAGGGCAGCCTGTTCCCGCGGAAGTGCCGTTTGATTTTGCCATGGACCTGTTCCCGGCCATTCTGAAGCTGACGCAAGACGATCCTTCAGTCGGTGCGTTCTGGGCGCAAGCCGTGGACGGCTACTGGAGCGACATCGGCAACCCGGTTCAGTACCTGGAAAGCATCCACGACCTGTATGCCGGCAAAGTGAATATCCCCCTGCCGGAAGCGGCTCATCAATACTACCGCGACGGCGTCATATTCTGGGACGGCGCTCAACGCATCGCCGACGATGAGCAGGCCCAACTGCAAGGCAATATTGTGGTAGCGCTGCCGTTCAAGCCGGAGGCCCAGACTGTATGATCCTGGTAACCGGGGGCGCCGGTTATATCGGCAGCCATACCGTCAAGCATTTAATGCAGGCCGGCTACGAGGTGGTCATTCTGGACAACCTGAGCCAGGGTCACCGGGAAGCGGTGCTCAGCCCGCATTTTGTGCAGGCGGACTTAGCGGATCAAGCGCAGGTGCAGGCGGTGTTCAAGCAATACCCCATTCAGGCGGTGGTGCATTTTGCAGCCAGCGCGCTGGTGGGGGAATCGAACACGGACCCGCGCAAGTATTTCAACAACAACACCAAAAATACCCTGCAATTACTGGATACCATGCTGGATGCGGGCGTGAAGTCATTCGTGTTTTCCTCCACCTGCTCCGTCTATGGCGATCCGGTGTATACGCCGATTGACGAGGAGCATCCGCTGGGGTCGATTAACGGGTACGCCGAATCCAAGCTGATGAGCGAGCGTATTCTGGCCTGGTATGAATCCGCCTATAACCTGCGTTCGGTACGGCTGCGTTATTTTAACGCCTGCGGGGCCGATGCCGACGGCAAACTAGGCGAAAGCCACGACCCGGAAACCCATTTAATCCCCTTGACCCTGCAAGTGGCAAAAGGCGAACGGGAATGCCTGAACATCTACGGCACGGACTACCCGACGCCGGACGGCACCTGCCTGCGCGATTATATTCATGTGGACGATCTGGCGGATGCCCATGTGAAAGCCTTGCAATATCTGGAAAATCAGGCCAACAGCGGAACCGTCCTGAATGTAGGCACCGGCCGGGGATATTCGGTACAGGAAGTGGTGGCGGCCTGCCGTAGGATTACCGGCCATGCCATTCCGGCCAAAATAACGGAGCGACGTCCCGGCGATCCGTCCGAACTGGTTGCCAAGGCCGATAAAATCCGAACCGTGCTTGGTTGGGAACCCAAGCACAGCGGCCTGGACAATATCATCCAGAGCGCGTGGCAGTGGGAACAGAATCGCCGATTTTAGGCCAATGGCCTCATCGCTGGGGATAAGGGTCTTGCCCCTTTACGCGGCTTGCTCCAATCGGTCCTCTACACGGTGACCGAACCGGTACACTTCCGCATGGGACATATCCGGGTAAGCGGCATGCGCGGTTTCATGGGCAATCGTATCAATGCTCATGCTCTCCAGGGTGATCACAGGCCCGCGACCACCGCCGGATTCCGTCAAGCCGACCACGTTACCGGCCAACTCGCCTCGTTTAAACGTTGTTCCTTTATCCAGGGCGAGCCTTAAAGCCTTGTGGCCTTCCGGATCCTGATCCAATTGTTTCAATAACGCGATGATCTCCGGATCGCCGCCGGCGGCGGCCGCAATTTCCTCATCGGTCACTTCATCGGCAGGACCGGTGGTGTTTAACTGAACCGCAGTCAGGCCGTTTTCATCCTGATCATCCGGTACGCCCGAACTGTTACCGGCTCGCCCCGGAGCGCCGCCAGAAAACGTTCTTACGTTTCCGCCGATGAAAGCGGGCCTATCGCCTCCTCCGCGATTGGGCCGATTATTTCCTCCTTGAGGGATGTCCGGTGAATCCGGTGTCGTGGGCGGATCCGAATTAATGGTGGATCTGACTTCGCCGTTGTTGACACGTCCTTCGACACGGCGACCGAACCGGTACACTTCCGCATGAGACATATCGGGGTAGGCGGCGTGTGCGGTTTCATGGGCAGCGGTGTCAATGCTCATGCTCTCCAGGGTAATTACGGGTCCACGGGCACCGCCGGATTCCGTCAGGCCCACCACATTACCGGCCAGTTCGCCGCGTTTGTAAGTAGTGCCTTTATCCAGAGCAAGTCTTAGTGCTTTGTGGCCTTCGACATCCGTATCCAGTTTTTTCAGCAACCCTACAATTTCCTGGTCACCGCCTGCAGCCCGTTGAAGCTCCTGATCGGTCACCGAGGCGGCAGGCCCCGTGGTATTAAGCTGCTGGGCCGTCAGACCGTTCTCGTCCTCCGAATCTGGAATGTTACCTTCGGCTTGTGTCCGAGTAGGCTTTCCGTTATTTCGCAGGCCTTGCGTTGCCAAAAATTGTGTTTTTGAATCCACGCCACCGCTAATCGTCTCGCCGGGAGGGCCTTGTCGTTGCGGCCTTTGCCCAGGAGAATTTTGGCCTGAACTTGATTCAGCTTTCGGTCTCGGTGGATCGGATTGAGGTTTAGAGGAAGGGGCAGATTGGGGCCTCGCGGCAATGCGCGGCTTAACACTCATCTCAGGCATGTTTAAAATGTCTCCATGCGGATAGCCAGACCCGGTGATGGGGCTTGGCAATTACCCTCGTATAAGGTGGTGTAAACTCGAACAGTGGGTTCTGTGGACTACAGGTAGGATTTCAGGGGAATCTATCCATGATTGCTCATATGTATATATAAACAATATTGATCAGCCAAAATTGATCTTCGGTATATATTTCTTTACCCACTTCCAAAGCGATCCGTAATCATGGCCATGGCGCAATCCGGTATGGCCAAGGCATCGTCTAATGAAGCCTAGCCAGCAGATTCGGGGTCTTTCTATTGGCTTCTTACATATTGGGGAGATTCATCATCCGGTGGTGGCTTCTCCGGTATTGGAAAGTCACCGTCTGGCACAACCTCTGCCGATATAACAGATTCCTCGCCTGAATCCACAGGAGAAAATCACTTTTACCCACTGGTATCCCACGCTTGAGCGTCAATTTTCAGGATCGGGCTCCGCTCGATTACTCTTTATCTCAATAGCTTACTGAACCGCTTCTATATGTACCCCTATTACGAGGCGTTATTATTGCTCGGCACATAGTCTACTATGCTAGATCGCCTATACAAAAACTGGAGTCAAAGCTAATTGAAATTTGTAGAAATTGACATAGACTTTATCTGGTTTGTTATGGACTCCACCTGCAACTGTAATACATCGTTATTAATTAATATTTTTGCATTCACACAAACATATATCATTTCAGTTCAAGAAAGCTTAGCCCAAGACCAATGAATGATGCTCAGCAATTTACCTTGCTAAACCGCTTGATTGAAGGTTCTAGCGAAGGGCTATGGGATTGGGATCTGGAAACTAATCAGACTTTCTTTAATGAACAGGCTTATCGTCTGCTGAATATACATGAACTCGACGCTTCTCCTGATTTTGAAGCGGTCCTGGCGCATATTATGCCGGAAGATCGAGAAGCGACCTTAATTGCTATGAAAGCGTTGATTGAAGATGGGACCCCTTATCACGTCGAGCATCGGGTTCCATTACAGGATGGTACGACTCGGTACTGTCTTTGCCGTGGTCATGTAACCGATGTGGATAGTCATGGGAAACCATCGAAGATCTCAGGCTCGATTTCAGATATCACCTACTTAAAACAAACTGAATGCGCTCTTAGAGAGAGCCAGGAACGTCTACAGGCAGCATTGAGTGGTGCCAGAATCGGTACGTTTCGCTGGAATATACAAGCCGACAATATCTTTTGGGATGAAGCCCTATGCCGTCTGTTTGGGGTTGAGCCGGAACCTGTAATTCGTCATATGGACGAGTTCATTTCGCTCCTGTATCCAGATGATCTTGCTGAAGTAACGGCTCGGATTGAACAAGCCATTCAGGGCTCCCCCTCTGAAATGGACTTTCGCATTGTTCTACCCGATCACTCAATTCGGTGGATACAGAATAAAGGAAGAGTTTTTTTCGATGCTGAAAGTAAACCTGATTATATGGTAGGTGCTTGCATAGATATTACCGATGCCAAAATAGCTCAGGAATTGCTGGCTAAAAGTGAAGCTCATTTTCGTTTTATCTCAGATACAGTGCCCGTAATGCTATGGATTACCGATGAGAGGCATCACTCAACCTATATTAATAAGTCGTGGCTAGACTTTACCGGTCAAACCGAAGAAGAAATTCTTGGCGCGGGCTGGCTTGAAAAAGTCCATCCTGAGGAGCAAGAAAGAGTCTATAAATCCTTTCTTATGGCAGCAAACCAAAAACATGAAGTCAATATTGAATACAAACTCCTCCGTCATGACGGCGTGTATCGGTACATGCTGGATAAGGGCTCCCCTTTGATTGATCCGGAAGGGAATTTTAAGGGCTATATAGGATTCGTCATCGATATCACGCCGCGTAAAGAAGCGGAGTTATTGCTGCAAAAAAGTGAAACGCGATTCCGAACGCTTACAGAAACCTCCACGGCACTGATTTGGCAAACGGATGCTCAGGGACAGGTAATCTATCAGAACCCCAAACTTTTAGAATTTATTGGCGTCTCCGTTGAGCAAGGCCCTTTCCCGGACTGGACTCCCTATCTGAAACCTGAGGATGTGCCTATCATCGCTCAAGCCCTGGCAAAAGCGGGGCAGGATAACACTGAGTTTAATGTGGAAGTGGAGTTATGGCATGCTGCCAGTGCCGAGTATCGATGGGTCAAATCATCCGGCAAGCCACTCTATGATACGGCAGGAAGTTTTTTAGGCATTGTAGGCATTTCAGTCGATATCCATGACCTTAGACTGATTCAGGAAAAATTAATTCAATTAAGTAACGATCTGGCACAAAGTAATAACGATTTAAGTCAATTTGCAGCGATTGCTTCTCATGATTTAAAAGCACCATTGCGCAAAATTGCTATTTTTACGGCACAAGTTCTTGAAGAGCAGGAGATACTGAGCCAGGAAAGTCAAGATGCGTTAAGTCGGATTAAAAATTCTGCCCAGTCATTACAAAACCTCATTGATGATATGCTCAATTGGTCAAAATTAAGTCACGTTCCTATGACAGTGACACCGGTGGATCTTTCTGAAATTGTAAAGTACGTGAAAAGCTTATTAAAGCCTCTAATTCAAGAGCATGATGCACAATTGATCATTGGGCCAATGGAAACCATTGTGGGAGATGCCAATCAAATTGAGCAATTGCTTTACAATTTAGTGGATAATGCCATCAAATATCATCAGCCTGGGCAAAGACCCGTGGTGTGGATTGAGTCAAATTGTGTTAATGATCAATTTTGTCAAATCAGTGTCAAAGACAATGGTATTGGCTTTCAACCTGAACAAGCTGAACGTATTTTTGAACCCTTTATACGACTTCACGGTAAAACCAGTCCCTATCCAGGGACAGGGGTGGGATTAGCGATTTGCAAAAGAATTGCGGAGCGTCATGGGGGTACCATTAAGGCAACAAGCGAGCCAGGGAAAGGTACGGTTTTTACCGTCACTTTACCCAATCATGCTGATAAGAAAAGCAATGACATTGAGCATCAAACTATAACCGCCGCGCTAGATGATCACGGATCCAGATACATTTAGGCGTTGTGACCAAATTCCCTTAAGCATTTTCGGCCAGTTGTCGGCTACGTTCTGCAATTTTCGGTAGTATCACCGTTTCTACATGCTTTTTAGCATGGGGAAACAGTTGATTCAGAAACGCTTCGGCATCCGCATTCCCGACTTTGTTTTCATCGCCGGTCGTACAGTAAATCAGCTCCTCAATCATCTTGGAATGATCGCCATGCAGTGCGGATAACACTTCCGAGAAAACTTCACCAAATGGGTACACTGCATCCACAGACTCAGGAATAATCGACCCTGCTTGCGCAAGCAAGATGCGTTCAGGGAAGATAGCCTCCTCTGGCCTTTCAAAAAATAACGTACCATCCGCATCGATTTTATAGGGAATCAGTTTCCGCTCAGCCAGCTTCCGCACATCTTTCATGACGCACTCCCGAAACGCCGGATCGGAGGAAAGCTCTTTCCAGGGCTCTGTCGGCGTCACTTCATCAATATGGTGCGCCAACTCATGCTTTTCAGTACCAAGCAGCGTGCGCCTGAGTTGTTCAGGAGGCTCTACCCCTTTTAACGCCTTTTTGACTTTTCTGATCATGGCAAGCTTTTCTTGCCGTCCGTGCTCCGCAATATAGATGCGATCATTGAAATACGAGGCAGCCGTTGCCGGACGTTTTAATTCACTTTTTCGCCAGTTTTTTGCATAGGCTGCTTGCAGTTTCAGGTCATTATCGCCTGATAATACGGTTTGAACAGCCAGTTTGTAAAAGGGATCGAGCTTCCCTTGCAAGTCCTCTCTTAAAACGTCAGGGTCTTCTTCCCGCATATTTTTAAGCCATTGCTGAAGGATAGGCGGTAAGCCTCGATTACCTAAGATGGCCTCGCGAGTTTTCAGTTTATTAAATAACTCCGGAAATGTCCTGGCAACCCGAAATTCTATCGGTTTCCGCTTTAAAAGCTCCACAACCGGGCCGGCATAATCTTGTTCAATCGCCTGCATATTTCGTTCTATAGTTTCCATAAACTCTGTTGACGGCTTGGAGCCAGGGGCCACCACGACCCTATAAAAGCGATCGACAGGGGCTGCGGAGGACGTTGCCGCATTTTTTTGAGCAGCGGAGTCGGATGCTGGTTGAGTACGGGAAGTTTTATTTGAAGTCCATTTAGGAAATACAGCCGATAGTGCAGAAAGCATGGATTTAATCCTGAAAATTAAATACTACAGATGAATGAAAGGGTGCTAAATTCCTATATACATGGGCAGACGCTGGATACAGCATATAACAAAACGACGGTGCAATAAATAAATTGACTCGACTTGTACTGAGTGCCCCTTTAGGCGGAGAGCTTCTGCCTATAAAACATACGGCAGGTTCAAGCGAATTACAATTCAAGCCAAATTGTACTTGCCGTAATCCGGCTGTTCCAAAGCCAAACAGTGGATTCCTCCCCTGTTTTCAAGGCAATCCTGGATAAAGTAACGTTCTTTTTCCAACATACTGGGGCCACCCGTAATAAAATAACATGCTTCGATTTGAGGAAATTGAGTTAACAAATAGCGTTTAAACTGCTCATCCAGAAAAGGCAAAGGGCTGGCATTGGTGATGTAGACCAATTTTCCATTTGCTTTTCGATGCGCAATGGCATTCAAATAATTGGTTCTGTTTCGGAGACTGCCGAAGACACCCGGTATTTTGACCGGATTTAATCCAGTCGCCTTCAGTTGGCTGCTCATTTTGTCAGGGGAAGCATATTTCGGAACCGATCTTTTTTGATCGCTTTGAACGTCCTCATAAAGACCAAGCAGGAGTTTCTTCTTTTTCGGATCGTCCGTCTTTTCCATTAACCGTTCCAGCGTAATCAATTCAGCTTCAAACAGCTCTTTTTCCGGGCTTTTTTGTAGCTGTTCCGTTTCTTTTAGCAATTGGGAGATTTTTTGCTTTTCAGATTCATCCTGACTGGCATTGAATGCCTCCTTCAAAAATTGCAAGGATAATTGGCCGTCATGAACCAGGATATCCGGATGATTAATGGGGCGAATACTCATATCCAAATGGAAATCCGGCTGGGATAAATAGAAGATTTTTTTAGGCGGAATACCCAGAAGCTTTGACAATTGCTTCTGAATGGAGTCCCGGCATCTCACATTAGACGATACAATTCCACGGGAGCCGGAAAAAAAACGGCTTATCATTCTTTCCAGCAGTGTTTCCCGCCTGTACGCCTCCTGATTTCGATACACATCCCGTCCGACCAATGCGAAGGTTTCCCCTTTGGAATCACGGTCGATAAAGATGTTACCGCCCTCCAGGTGAAGGTCGTGTGAATCGGTACGGAAACCGAGAAGTTTCCCGAGTGTCACACCATCTCGAATCGTGGGCGGATCCTGATAGGTGGATGACAGCAGTAAGCTTGGCTTGTGATTTAGTTTTCGAATAAACTGGCACCCGTCTTGCATCCAGCGCGTGGTGGCTTCTATGGTATCGGGAGCAACGGTCTGTAACTGACTCGGTGGATACAACTGATTGCCCACTTGAACCCTGACGGGGAAGCCTTCTTTTTGCCCAATGGCATCCAGTTCCTGCGCAATGGTTGATTTTAAAGTGAATTCGTCCGGGTGAAGATACAGGCATTTTACGGCACATGCCCCTTGTCCACCAAACCGGGGCAAGGGTTTGCCGGAGTATACCGGAGTGCGATTAGGGGGAGAAACCATATTATTTTTACCTGCATATACTTGGCAAATACCCTAACATTGATCTATTAAAGCCCCATAAAAGTTGCAAGTTGCCATGCCATGTATCTGTTATCGCAACATATCCACTCTGGGCTATTTCATCCATTTCTATGACAGCACTTGTTATCCCCCTACAGGCGGAAATCCAGAAGTAAATACTTTAAACCTAGTTCGGCACCCAGTCCGGGGCATCTGTCAACGGAGCGTCCAGGCTTATGCGACGCAAGTCAAACGCTGCGTTAATTGAGACAATTTGCGCTCAATTTGCTGGTAATCCGATTCATTTCCGGCTTCAAACCGAACCGTAATACACGGCTCCGTATTGCTTAAGCGCAGCAGGAAAAAGCCCTGGGTAAAATTGATCCGAATGCCGTCCAGCGTCAGCACATCCTCCGCGATTGGGCCAAAGCAGGCAGGGTTGTCGGCAAGTTCGGCCATGAGCTGCTGAATCAGTCGTTCGCCCTCGGCCCGGCTGCAGTGAATCCTAAACTCCTCCGATACAAGCGTCACCGGCAGCTCGTCCGAGAAACAGGACAACCGATAGCCAGCTGCCTGGGCCTTGCGCTGCGCCATTGACTCCAGAATGCGGCAAGCCGCGTACAAAGCGTCATCGAAGCCCCAGTGCCGATCCCGAAAGAAGATGTGCCCGCTCAGCTCGCCGCCCAGCGGAATATCCTGCGCCTTCATCATAGACTTAATCACCGCATGGCCGGACGGCGCCATCATCGGAACACCGCTCCGCTCGCGCACAAACCGGAACAGGCTTTGGGTGCATTTGATGTCAAACAGCACCTTGCCGCCGGGACGCTCCCGCAGCAGGGCTTCGGCCAGAAATAACATGGTATGGTCGCCCGGCAATATGCGGCCCTGTTCATCCACAATTCCCACCCGGTCGGAATCACCGTCGAATGCAAAGCCGATATCCGCTTGATGCTGCTGAACGGCGGCCGTGAGGAAGCGCAAGTTGCGCGGAACGCAAGGATCCGGGTGATGGTTGGGGAACGAGCCGTCCGGTTCGCTGAACAGCTCCACCACCTCGCAGCCCAACCGGCGGAGCAGCTCCGGGGCAACGAGCCCGGCGGTCGCATTGCCGGAGTCAACCACGACTTTTAGGCCTTGTCCGATTGCTCCGAAATGTCCTTCCATCCAGGCCAGGTAATCCGGCACAATGGAGCGGGTTTCAATGACGCCGGACGGTGCGGTGGTTTCCGGTTCCGGGGGCAGTTCCCGGTACAACTCGGCCATTACCTTCAAGGCGCCGGCAGGCATCGCACCACCCCGACAGGTGAATTTAACGCCGTTGTACTCCGGTGGGTTATGGCTGGCGGTTACCATCAAGCTGCCGATTAGCGGGGGAAACGCCGGGTTGAGCGTATGCAGGTAATCCGCGAAATAGACCAGCGGACTCGTGGTCATGCCCAGCCGGATGACGTTCAGGCCGGAATCCGCCAAGCCCTGCACCAGCGCCGATTCCAAGCGGGGTGAATGCAGCCGGGCGTCATATCCCACGGACACCCAGTGGGCATCCTGCTCATTCAGGGATAAGTGTTGACGTATATAACGGGCATAGCTCAGCCCGATTTTGTAATACTCGGACGTTCCGAATGAATCATCAACGATGGCCCGGATGTCATCCCGGCCCCAAAAGGTTCTAGTCATAGTGGTGGTCATCTCCTGCAAAACCGGACATAGGCGCAAACCGGGCATTGCGTTTACCGGGGCGTCCCGTCCAAATCCATTCGCATGTGACAGTGTGAGGAAGAATAGTGATGCTGAAGGATTCTTCCTGATAGCGTATCAGGTTCATGCTTTCAATAAAACCCGATAGTCACAAAATTGCGCATGGCGTTTGCAAATCACAAGGGATGATTTCGGATTATGCCTCCGCATCCCCCGGGAACCCAAATCCCAGATGAAGTACATTATGAGGCCCTCCGTGGTTTCAGGAAATCAACAGCCACGCTATAGCCGCCGATTGAAACGGTGGTCGCCACGGCAAGCCGGTATTTGCTGCCCAGGTAATGCTCTATCCGCTGGCGCTCCACTGTGGAGAGGCTGTGGCTATAGACCAGCAGCTTGTAAAGGGTTCCGGCAAAGGAAAGCGTCCCATTGCCGGACTGCCCGATGCGAATTTCCAGCGAATCCGTATTCGACGTGCTGCCGGAGGTCCGAAATGCCGTATTGGTGTAAACCTGGCCGCCGTTTTTGAAAATTTGCGCCGATGTAGCCGCATGCTCGACCCGCCAGCCGGGGCAGCGCTGAACCTTGTCGCTTAAAGAATCCAGTCAGGTATTTATCGAATCGCTAAGTCTGTCTCAACAATACAGATTTAGCTATCTTTCACTCTTATTTTCAGGCTGGCTTGGCTTATTCAGCGCCAAACGTTTTGTCGCATCAAACACCTGACCTTTCAAGAAAAGTATCATTTTATCGAGCAGCCTGGTATCAAAATCGCCGCCTCGCAGCAGATCCCGCTCAGCTTCCGCTACGCCGATCAATCGTTCTGTCTGATCTTTGATAATGGCTTTTATCCGAGGATACGTAAAACCAATTGCCTTGCTAAACCGCTCCCAATGCGCCGCCCTGATATTAAAAATCTGATCTTCGCCTCCAATGTCCATTGCCATACGCTTTGTCAGCTTAGAATAAGCTTGAGTGCATAGAATGTCGTAAAAGGGGGCTAATGCGATTGCGCCATTGGCCCTGTACAACAGGGAGAAATTTTTACCGTGCGCATCTGTATTGCCGACCAGATAGTTAAAAACCGCCATCTCGGCCAGGCGGGTTCTTGCCTTTGCCGGTTGAGAGGTTCGCTTTAACAGTTCAAAGCATTGCTGAAAGCCAGGGCCACCTTCTTTTTGATATTTAAACGTGGTAGTAATGCCCAAAGCCTGACAAAAATCTTCCTGATGAATACGCCTGAGTTTGTCCCCGACCTGTTCCCGGTCATATCTCTCGATTAGCAAATAGGGGACACCCTTTGCCTGTTTCATTTCCACAGCCGGCACATCAAAACCCAATTGCTTTGCCATGCGTAAACATAGGTACTCATTTTGAACCGTGCTGTCCAAAAGATGAATTGCAGGCTTTAAAATGTGCGTGGTTGGGCTGCCGTCCTGAGGAAGCGCTATTTCCCCTTCAATCAGACATACAGCCGCTTTGTCCTGCACCCCCGCCAAGGATAAACGCAGACCGTCCAGGCCGATAAAGAGGGGTTTTACCGGCAATTCCCTGATATGTTGCGCCAGTTCTTTTTCTTCCAATACTCTGCCTGCCAGAGGCAACAGATCCGTTTCGGCCTCCGGTTCATCCGGCTCGTGGAGTGACACGGCCCCCGCACAATCATGCCCAATCACCTTCAGCAAACTAAAAGTATTGTTTGAGTTAATACCAAAGCGTTTGCCGATGGCAAACCGCGCAGGCTCCCCCTCCGGCAGCAGGCCCCCAAAGTAGGCTTCGCAGACTTCGTGGGGGTAAGGCTCCTCCCTTAGCGGCATACTCAGCGTAAGCGGCATTTTTGTTTCCGGAATATACTGAAAACGCATATTACCGCTTTCATCCTGAGATAGCAGACCGACCTGCTTTCCATACAGCCGGACTGATAATTGTCTATCCGCCATGAGAAGCCCTATTCAGGTCAGGCGGTTCCTGGGCGATGAGTTTAATTCCAAGCATGTTCGCGACGATGAGCGCTTTCTCAATCTCACAAGTCGGCTTCCCTTTTTCCAGATCAACAATAAAACGCAGCCCTACGCCACAAGCGCCTGCAAGTTCCGATTGCGTTAATTTTTGGGTATTACGGACTTTCTTTACTAAAGTGCCGAACTCACTCGCAGATTCTATCTTCATGCAGACAATCAGCCCTATTTGCCAGCGTGGTCTACTCTTTATCCTAGCATAATATTTCCCGTACGGGAAATATTCTTATCCCCAAGTGTTGCTTTTGTCTAAAATTTACCGTACGGGAAATATTATGACCATTAGGCACCATTCACCTGCCAAATTTACCGTACGGGAATTTATTGACGCTCAGGTTTTCATTCACTGCAAAGGTATTGCCTAACAGGATAGTGTCCGTTTCGTGAGCGGAACCCTTTCAGAAAAAACGCACAAAACTCAGTCTCAGCCGAATCGGGGATGATTACCCTTTGCAATGTATTCCACTGTCTTGTCCCTTTCCCACCCCGCAAATGCCGGCGGAATCATGATTTGTCAAAGCAGAGGCTGCATAGAGCGTCAATTGTTCCGGGGTATTTTTGCCGGTGTAGACAGCTCCTTGCGACTGGTCAAGCCCTTCGGACACCAGAGCGATTTCAGTTGCCAGAGAGGTAACAATCGCTGCAATGGCGGGATCGGATAACGCCCCGCCTTGCTCAGCTTTGTGATAAAAATCCAGAAATTTTTGCAGTTCCGTTTGTGCCCCATTGGGCGGATTTAAGGGGTCAGAGGGAATCTGAGTGTAGTTGTAGCCCGAATCGGTATCGTTCTTGTAAGCGACTGATGGCGGCGGCTCATAACCCAGCGCGTCATCCAGATTACTCGTCATAAGCCACGTCTGAAATTCCTCAGGGGGGAGCGTTGCCGCCTTTGCTTCAATCTCGGCCTCAATGGAGGCCAGTTGATGCCCCTGATTAGCCAGCATCCACAGGTCATTATATTGCTCCTGGTTTACTTCGCCGGCATCCAGCAGCTTCTTGGCAAGCGCTGCCATATTGCTTGCCAGCACCTTGGTTGTGCCGTTGGCGCCGGAAGTGTAAACAACCTTACTCAAGGAATCGGCCGGGTAGCCGTCCAGCGTGATTGTATTGCCGTTGCGGGTGGTGATGGTCACCGTGTTCGACAGTTGCTGATTTGTCCCCATGCCTGTCTTACTACCGGACGGGTTGCCAGTCGCCGCCACGGATGGGGATGAGCCAGACAGCATATTTTGCAAGGCATCCGAGACGTTCCCCCCCAGCATAAGCAGCGCTCCAACCGATGCCAGCGCCACCAGAGAGCCTATTAAGCCGTACTCCGTCAAGCTTTGTCCATGAGACGCTTTTCGTATCTTTCCCTTCCTAATTGGGTTTGCGCTCTAAAGCATAATCGGCCCCTTATCCCGGAACTGAAGACAATGTAACAAAACGTACAGGTCTCCCGGATGAGCCAAATCGGAACCCAGCCGGATAGTATCAGCCGTTTCTGAACGATGTTCTATGACCTCCCTCCATCTCACCGTTGGGCCAACAGACAGAATCAAGGCGTTTTTCATACCCTGCCAAGGCACCATAAACGGATGGCCGTGTTCCGTGCAAAAGGATCGACGGTGCCGGGTTATCCATCGATAGTGGCGGCATTGTCCACCTTGCTTCATATAACGGACACGCAGTCATCCCAACCCGACTAATAGACAGTTGATTAATAGCCAAAAGTCTAGTTCGGGTAGACAATAAAAAAATAAATAATAACCCATTATTTGCTATATAGTAGGCGGACAATAAAGATGAGATGGAATTTGTCAACTCAACAGGCTTGGATTGGCTTCGGAATTTCCGTTCTGCTTTTTGCAATGATTGGAATCCTGGGCTATCGCAGCATGATAATGGTAATGAATGCTGTCAGCGCGCGGAAGCAATCTCACTATACCATTGTCAAAATAGAAGATTTCCTTGCTCACATTACAGATGCGGAGACAGGGCAGCGGGGCTACCTGCTAACTGGAAGGGACGGTTATTTACACCCTTACCAACAGGCAGTTACAATTTTAAATCAAGATTTTAAAGAGTTGCAGAGACTATTAAGCTACAGTCATAGGCAAGAGCAGCGATTGGATGCCATCTCTCCCCTATTACAAATCAAATTGGATGAGCTTCAAAATGCTATTACTGTGCGGCAAACGCATGGCTTCAATGCGGCCCTTCAGATGGTTCAGACAAATCGTGGCCTAAAGGCCATGGAGCAAATCCGATTATTGGCACATAACTTGGAAAGCGAAGAAAATCGAGTCTATCAGGAAAGGGATGAGGCCGTTTCAAGAAATTTTCAGAACACGATTATTTTCTCTTCCATAGCAGGTTTTTTGGGGATTAGCCTGTTGGCTTTCATCTATATATTGCTTATCCAGCAAATGAACGCCAGACAAAAGGCCAATGATAAACTTGCGTCGGAGATTATGGTACGAAAACAGGCAGAGGATCAAATCAATGAATTGAACCGTGTATTGGAAAAGCAAGTCGTTACGCTGGAGGCAACCAATAAGGAACTGGAAGCCTTTGCCTATTCCGTTTCCCATGATCTTCGCGCGCCCCTGCGCAGCATTGATGGCTTCAGCAAGATGCTGTTGACCAAAACCAAGGACAGGCTGGACGAGAGTGAACAACGTTATTTGAACAATGTGTGTGAAAACAGTCAAAGAATGGGAGAGTTAATCGATGATTTGTTAAAGCTTTCCCGGCTTACCCGAACTGAAATGGAACACACCGATGTTAACCTTAGCGCTATGGCGCAAGATATTCTTTCCGAGTTCCAAAAGCAAGACCCAGAGCGCCATGTCAATGCAGTCATTACAGATGACATTGTGGTGAACGGTGATACAAATCTCTTGAGAGTCCTGATGGATAATCTGTTGGGGAATGCCTGGAAGTTCACCGGCCAAAGAGACGATGCAACCATCGAATTTGGAATACAAAAAGAGAATAATAAACCTGTCTATTATGTCCGTGATAATGGGGCAGGTTTTAATATGAAATATGTCGATAAGCTCTTTGGCGTTTTCCAGCGCCTGCACCGAATGGAAGAATTTCCCGGCACCGGGATCGGTTTGGCAACCGTTGCCCGAATTATTCACCGCCATGGCGGCAAGGTTTGGGCGGAAGGAAACATCAATCAGGGGGCCACGTTTTATTTTTCATTTTGAATGATTAAAGGGGGAGAAAAATATGGGAAAGAGCAACACCATTTTATTAGTGGAAGATAACCGTTATGACGAGGAATTAACGATTGCCGCCTTCGAGGACAATCGCCTGGCCAACAATATCGTTGTGACCCGAGACGGAGAGGAAGCACTGGACTACCTCTTTGGCACGGGCATCCATGAAGGACGGGATACTAGGGAGTTACCCGAACTGATCCTGCTTGATTTAAAGCTTCCCAAAGTGGACGGATTGGAAGTGCTCAAGCAGATCCGGGCAAATGAACTTACTCGCTTTATTCCAGTCGTAATTCTTACATCTTCAAAAGAGCAGGAAGATCGTCTCCAGGGATATTATTATGGCTGTAATGCTTATATTCGAAAGCCGGTCGATTTTGCTCAGTTTGGAGAAGCGGTTCGCACACTAGGATTATTTTGGACGGTGTACAATGAATCTGCCTATGACAGT